>NZ_JBEZXR010000115.1:0-19204 GCF_040638135.1 Streptomyces sp. NPDC026673
GGTTCCGCTGGGACTTGACGAGGAGAACCTGGCCCCGGTTTGGCACGACTTCAGCCGGACGCCGCACCTCATGGGGATAGGCGACTCCGAGTCGGCGGGGCCGGCCGCACATCCGGTGCACCGCCGCCGGGGGAGTGATCCCCCACCCAGACCGGAGAGAAAACCGATGGCTATAACCGCACAGAACCCCACCCCGCCACAGGCCGCCAGGCCTGCCGGGGGCTCCGTCACGCGGCCGGGCGACAAGATCTTCGCCGGCCTCTCCCGTGGTTCCGGCATCCTGCTGCTGGTGATCATGGCGTCGATCGCGATCTTCCTGACGATCCGCGCGATCAACGCGATCTCCAAGGACCAGGGCAACTTCCTGACCACCTTCGAGTGGAACGCCGGCGCCAACCCGCCGGTCTTCGGCATCGCCGTGCTGGCCTACGGCACGATCGTCAGCTCGGTCATCGCGATGCTCATCGCGGTCCCGGTCGCGGTCGGCATCGCGCTGTTCATCTCGCACTACGCGCCGCGCCGCATCGCCTCCCCGCTGTCGTACATCGTCGACCTGCTCGCCGCCGTGCCCAGCATCATCTACGGCCTCTGGGGCGCGCTCTTCCTGGTCCCGCACCTGACCGGCCTGAACATGTGGCTGGACGACTACCTCGGCTGGACCGTCGTCTTCGAGAAGGAAGACCCGCAGGGCGCGGCCCGCTCGATCTTCACCGTCGGCATCCTGCTGGCGATCATGATCCTGCCGATCATCACCAACGTCAGCCGCGAGGTCTTCCGCCAGGTGCCGCGGATGCACGAGGAGGCCGCCCTGGCCCTCGGCGCGACCCGCTGGGAGACCATCCGCATGTCGGTGCTCCCCTTCGCCCGTTCCGGCATCATCAGCGCCTCGATGCTCGGCCTCGGCCGCGCCCTCGGCGAGACGATGGCCGTCGCCACGGTCCTGTCGGCCGCGCCGATCCTGTCCGCGCACATCCTGGACCCGGTCGGCGGGACCTTCTCCCAGAACATCGTCGCCAAGTTCGGCGAGGCCAACGAGTTCGGCCGTGACGCGCTGATCGCCTCCGGTCTGGTGCTCTTCGTCATCACCCTGCTCGTCAACGGCGCCGCCCGCGCGATCATCGCCAAGCGCAAGGAATACTCGGGGGCCAACGCATGAGCCACGCCATAGCAGACAAGCGCTCCGCCCCCGCGGTGCCGCAGCGGGCCCTCGCCCAGCGCCGGCTCCCCAAGTGGGCCCCGGCCGGCATCGCTGTCGGCTCGGTCGTGGTCGCCGTCGGCATCGGCCTCGGCGCCGGCCTGGACAGCAAGATCCAGTGGGGTCTCATCGCCGTCCTGCTGTTCGTCGTCGGCACCTATGCGATCGCCACCGCGGTCGAGGGCCGCCGCCAGGCCAAGGACCGGGTCGCCACCAGCGTGATCTGGGCGTCCTTCATCCTCGCCGCGCTCCCGCTCTACTCGCTGATCGCGACCACGGTCAGCAAGGGCGTCAAGATCCTCGACGGCGCCTTCCTCTCGCACTCCATGAACGGCGTGCTGACCATCGGTGAGGGCGGCGGCGTCTACCACGCCATCATCGGCACCCTGGAGCAGGTCGGCATCGCCACCGCGATCGCGGCCCCGATCGGCATGCTGACCGCCGTCTACCTCGTCGAGTACGGCAAGGGCCGGCTGGCCACGGCCGTCACCTTCTTCGTCGACGTCATGACGGGCATCCCGTCGATCGTCGCCGGTCTGTTCATCCTGTCGACCTGGAACCTGCTGCTGGGCTTCGGCCCCTCGGGCTTCGCCGGTGCCATGGCCCTGGCCATCCTGATGATGCCGGTGGTCGTCCGTTCCACCGAGGAGATGCTCAAGCTCGTCCCGAACGAGCTGCGCGAGGCCTCGCTGGCGCTCGGTGTGCCGAAGTGGCGCACCATTGTGAAGGTGGTCATCCCGACCGCGATCGGCGGCATCACGACGGGCGTCATGCTCGCGGTCGCCCGTATCGCCGGCGAGAGCGCCCCCATCGCGCTGTTGGTCTTCGGAAACAACCTGATCAACAACGACCCGTTCAACGGCCCCCAGGCCTCGCTGCCGTTCTACATCTACCAGCAGTACCAGAACGGCAACGAGCCGAGCTACGACCGGGCGTGGGCGGCGGCACTCGTGCTGATCGCCTTCGTCATGATCCTCAACCTGCTGGCCCGCGGCATCGCGCGCTGGAAGGCCCCGAAGACCGGTCGCTGACGCGGCCAACATCAGCGACCCAAGGATTGCGAGCAACACCACCATGGCCAAGCGAATCGACGTCAGCGGTCTCTCCGCCTACTACGGCGGCTTCAAGGCGATCGACGACATCTCGATGAACATCGAGCCCCGCACGGTGACGGCCTTCATCGGCCCCTCCGGCTGCGGCAAGTCCACCTTCCTGCGCACCCTCAACCGCATGCACGAGGTCACCCCCGGCGGCCGTGTCGAGGGCAAGGTGCTCCTGGACGACGAGAACCTCTACGGCCCCGGCGTGGACCCGGTCTCCGTGCGCCGCACGGTCGGCATGGTCTTCCAGCGCCCCAACCCGTTCCCCACGATGTCGGTCTACGACAACGTGGCGGCCGGCCTGAAGCTGAACGGCGTCAAGAAGAAGAGCGACCTCGACACGATCGTCGAGAAGTCGCTGCGCGGCGCCAACCTCTGGAACGAGGTCAAGGACCGCCTGAACAAGCCCGGCTCGGGCCTGTCCGGCGGTCAGCAACAGCGTCTGTGCATCGCCCGCGCCATCGCGGTCGAGCCCCAGGTCCTGCTCATGGACGAGCCCTGCTCCGCGCTCGACCCGATCTCCACCCTCGCCATCGAGGACCTGATCGGCGAGCTCAAGGAGCGCTTCACCATCGTCATCGTGACCCACAACATGCAGCAGGCCGCCCGCGTCTCCGACCGCACCGCCTTCTTCAACCTCTCGGCGGTCGGGCAGCCCGGCAAGCTCATCGAGATCGACGACACGGAGCGGATCTTCTCCAACCCGTCCGTGCAGGCGACCGAGGACTACATCTCCGGTCGCTTCGGCTGAGCCGCGGCGCAGCCGACCAGAGCCGTCCTGCGGTGCTGCATGGCGGTGCCACCGCAAGACGAAGGGCCCGCCCCCGAACGGGGGGCGGGCCCATTTGCGTACGGTCCCCGGCAGGGCGTCCGCGGCAGGCCGTCCGCGGCGGGTTGCCGCCGGCAGGCGCCCGCGGCCCGGCGCCCCCCCCCGCGGGGGGGGGGCGGGCGGCGGGGGCCGCCGGAGCCGCAGGGCGTGGGGGCCCGCGGCGGGCCCGCGGGGCGGCCGGGGGGGGGGGGGGGGGCGCGGCCGCGCGCGCGCGCCGGGGCGCCCCACCGGCAGGAGGGGCGCCGGGCCGCGGGGACCGGCTCAGCCGAAGGCCAGGTGCACCACGTAGTAGACCAGCGCCGCGACCAGGGCGGCGGCCGGCATCGTGATGAACCAGCCGGTCACGATGTTCTTCGCGACGCCCCAGCGGACCGCGTTGACCCGCTTGGTCGCACCGACGCCCATGATCGCCGAGGTGATGATGTGGGTCGTGGAGATCGGCGCCTTGAAGATGTAGGCGGTCGTGTAGAGGATCGACGCCGCCGTGGTCTCCGCGGCGAACCCCTGGGGCGGGTCCAGCTCGATGATCTTGCGGCCGAGGGTGCGCATGATGCGCCAGCCGCCCGCGTACGTGCCGAGCGAGAGCATCGCGGCGCAGGCGAACTTCACCCACAGCGGGATGCCGTCGCCCTCCTCCTGCACATCGGCGATGGTCAGCGCGAGCACCACGACGCCCATCGTCTTCTGCGCGTCCTGCAGGCCGTGGCCGAGCGCCATGCCCGCCGCCGAGACGGTCTGGGCGATGCGGAAGCCGCGCTTGGCCTTGTGGGGGTTGGCCTTACGGAAGATCCACAGGATGGCCAGCATCACCAGGTAGCCGACGACGAGGCCGACGATCGGCGACAGGAACATCGGCAGGATGATCTTCTCCACCACCCCGGACCAGATGACCCCGGTGCCGCCGGCCAGCGCCGCCCCCACCAGACCGCCGAACAGGGCGTGGCTGCTGGAGGAGGGCAGGCCGTAGTACCAGGTGATGAGGTTCCAGACGATCGCCCCCACCAGCCCGGCGAAGAGGATCGCCATGCCGGTCTGCCCGTGCGGCGTCTCGATCAGGCCCTCGCTGACGGTGTGGGCGATCCCGGTGCCGAGGAAGGCGCCGGCGAGGTTCATCACCGCGGCCATCGCCAGCGCCGCCCGCGGGGTCAGCGCCCGGGTCGACACGGAGGTGGCGATGGCGTTCGCGGAGTCGTGGAAGCCGTTGGTGTACGTGAAGAAGAGCGCGACGCCGATGGTCACGACCAGAGAGAAGGTCTCCACCGGGGTCAGGACTCCTTGACCGCGATGGTCTCCACGGTGTTGGCCACGTGCTCGAAGGCGTCCGCCGCCTCCTCCAGGACGTCCACGATCTGCTTGAGCTTGAGCACCTCAATGGCGTCGTACTTGCCGTTGAAGAGGTGGGCCAGCAGCTTGCGGTGGATCTGGTCCGCCTGGTTCTCCAGCCGGTTGACCTCGATCCAGTACTCGGTGAGGTTCTCCATCGTGCGCAGGTGCGGCATGGCCTCCGCGGTCAGCTCGGCGGCCCGCGCCAGTACCTCGATCTGCTGCTCGACCCCGCGGGGGAGCTCCTCGATCTGGTAGAGCACGACCAGGTCGACGGCCTCCTCCATGAAGTCCATGATGTCGTCGAGGGACGACGCCAGGGAATAGATGTCCTCACGGTCGAAGGGCGTGATGAAGGAGGAGTTCAGCTGGTGGAAGATCGCGTGCGTCGCGTCGTCCCCCGCGTGCTCCGCGGCACGCATCCGTTCGGCGATCTCCGAGCGGGTGGCCGAATCGGCCCCGAGCAGTTCCATGAGGAGCTTCGATCCTGTGACGATGTTGTCCGCGGATGCGGCGAACATGTCGTAGAAGCTCGTCTCCCTGGGGGTCAGACGAAAGCGCACGTGAAGTCCTCGGAATACATCGGTTTCGGTCGCATCGATGCTAGGCGCATCATCCGGCCACAGCTAACCGGCGTCCTACAGTGTCGCTCATCACCGCGCGTGCGCCCCCGCTGGGGTTCTGCGGGCACGCTCGCACAATGGGCCGAATTCGGTACGATATACCCTGCCGGGGTATAGGGGGCAGGAGGGACATCATGACCGTCACCGAGACCGGCGGCACGCCGGAGCACACGGAGTCGCCGGAGCACGGCACCGGGCACGCGGCCCACGCCGATCACACCGGGCACGCCGAAGCGGCCGGGGAGGGCACGGAGCCGGGGCACGAGGCGCACCAGCACGGCTATGCCAAGCAAAGGGACCAGCACCTCAAGCGGCTGCGCCGGATCGAGGGGCAGATCCGCGGTCTGCAGCGCATGGTCGAGCAGGACGTGTACTGCATCGACATCCTCACCCAGGTGTCAGCCGGCACGAAGGCTCTGCAGTCCTTCGCGCTCCAGTTGCTGGAGGAGCATCTGCGGCACTGCGTCGCCGACGCCGCGGCGAAGGGCGGACCGGAGGCCGACGACAAGGTGGCCGAGGCGACCGCCGCCATAGCCCGGCTGCTGCGGAGCTAGCGACCGGCCCCCGCCGACCACCGCGTCCCCTGCGCGGGTACGCGGGGGTTCACGTTCAGCACCTCGTCGATGCGCTCGGAGCTCAGCCGTTCCTCGGTCGTCGCCGACGCCGCGATCATCAGCTCGCAGCACAGCTCGATCTCCGCGAGGGCCACGTGGACCTGATCGTCCTGGTCCAGGAGCCACATCGCCACGTGCACCACCTCCTCCCCGCCCAGCGTAGGGACTGGTGCACGGTCCGTGCATGACACGGACGGGCCATTTCGGCAAGCCCTCAGGGGCCGGTCGCAGAAACGATCTTCCCCGTGTAGATGTCGGTCTCGCGGGGCAGCGTGACCCGCACCGGCGTCCCGAACGCGTACATCCCGGTCGTGGAGACCACCGTGACCTGGGCGGGCGCGCTCCGCGTGCCCGCGCCCCCACCGTTGCCGAAGGTGAAGCGCTGCCGCACCTTGCGCAGCCGGCCGTCCTCGTCGAGCCAGGCGTCGAAGGGCACCCGGGTCACGCTGAAGCCCTCCGCCGCGGCCGCCAGCTCCGCCCGCACCAGCGGGGACGCGAGGCGCGCCGCCTCCGCGATGTCCGTCACCCCCCGGTAGTGCCGCACCCGCACCCCGTCGAGGGTCTCCACCCCGCTCTGCCGCACCTCCCGCGCGGCCCGCAGCAGCTCCGCGGCCACCAGGGGATCCGTCACACCGCCCGTGACCAGGTTGCCGTCGGGCAGCCGGGTCGTGTCGACCCGCACCCACTTGTCGGCGGGCACGCCCTCGCCCCGGTTCTTCATGTAGAGCGCGCCGGGCGTGAGCAGCTCGGTGACCGGATCGTGCTCGGCGGCCCCGGCCGCGTCCGGCGGCAGGACGACCCGGAGACTGCCGCGCCGCCCGGCGTAGTCGAAGGAACCGGTGCCCTTGATGACGACCTTCGTGCCGCCGCTGGCCGTCTCCATCGACGTACGGACCTTTGAGCTGCCCGCGGCGACCAGGGTGTCCACCGCCTGCCGCAGCGCCTCCCGTGAGCCGGCCGGGACGCTGTCCACCTCGACGGCCTCCCCGGCCGAGCACCCCGCCACAGCCAGCGCGCACAACCCGAGACCGACGGCCGCCGCAGTCGCCCGGCTGAGCTGCCCCATCTCCGCCAACCCCCTGCACCATGCCGCGCCTCGGACGTCGTCGGGCATAACGAGGGTCAGGGCACCGCGTCACGGCCGGTAGCTTTGTTCCGTGCCTCCCAGCGATCCGCCCCCCTCCGCCCACCGGGCGACCACCACGGACAAGGGCGCCTTCTCCCACGCGACCTGCGTCTGCGGCTGGCGGGGCCCGGCCCGCCGCGCCCGCGACCGCGCCCGCCGCGACGCCGTCGAGCACGAGCGCGCCTGACGGCGGCACGGCCAACGTCACATCCCCCGCCCGCAACCGGTCACCTGTTCCCCACCGTCCTCACGGACGACCAGACGGGGGAAGCGGAGCGGAGGCCCCACCTTGAACCGACGAACACTGATCCAAAGCGGCGTCGGCATCGCCGCGGCGGGCTGGCTGACCGCGGCCTGCGGCCCCAAGGGCGGCGGCACCGGGGCAGCGGGCGGCCGCACGCCCGACGGCCCGGGATCCGGCGCCACGACCTCCGGGGCCGCCTCACCCGCCACCTCCGCCCCCGCCTCACCGAACGCCCGCCCCGACTGGAAGGCCCTCGGCCGCTCCCTGGACGGCCGCCTGGTGCTCCCCGACGACGCCGACTACGCCACCGCGCGCCTCCTCTACAACACCCGCTACGACGGGCAGCGCCCGGCCGCCGTCGCGTATGTCTCGGGGACCGGGGACATCCGCGAGGCCCTGGACTTCGCCCGCCGCACCGGCGTCCCCGTCTCGATCCGCAACGGCGGGCACTCCTACGCCGGCTACTCCGGCGGCAAGGGGCGGCTCGTCCTCGACGTCTCCTCCCTGGCCGCGGTGAACGTCTCCGGCGGCACCGCGACCATCGGCGCCGGGGCCAAGCTCATCGACGTCTACACCAAGCTCGGGGCGCGAGGGCGCACCCTGTCGGCGGGCTCGTGCCCGACGGTCGGCATATCCGGCCTGACCCTCGGCGGCGGCCACGGGGTGCTCAGCCGCGCCTACGGGCTGACCTGCGACAGCCTCACCGGCGCCGAGATCGTCACCGCGGGCGGCCGCGTGCTGCACTGCAGCGCCAGCGAGAACCCGGAGCTGTTCTGGGCGCTGCGCGGCGCGGGCGGCGGCCAGTTCGGCGTCGTCACGAATCTGACGTTCGCCACCCACGCCTCCCCCCAGGTCGTCACCGGCTATCTGACCTGGCCCTGGAGCAAGGCCGCCGCCGTCCTGCGGGCCTGGCAGGAGTGGGGGCCGACCCAGCCCGACGAGATCTGGTCCGCGCTGCACCTGGACAAGTCGGGCACCGGTTCCCCGCGGATCAGCATCGCCACCGTCGGCATCACCTCACGCGACGAGCTCGCCAACGCCGTGGACCGGCTCGCCGACCGCGTCGGCGCCCCGGCGAGCACCGTCTCCCTCCACCCGCGCACCTACCTCGACGCGGCCCTGGCCTACGCGGGCTGCTCGAACCTCAGCACCGCCCAGTGCCACCTGCCCGGGAACACCCCGGGCCGCAGCCCCTCGGGCCGGCTCGGCCGCGAGACCTACACGGCACGCTCCGACTTCTACGACCGCTCGCTGTCCGCCGCCGGCATCCAGACCCTGCTCTCGCAGGTCGAGGGGGTCCGCTCGGGCTCCGGCAGCGTCTCGCTCACCGCCCTGGGCGGCGCCGTGAACCGGGTCTCGCCGACCGCCACCGCCTTCGTGCACCGGCGCTCGCGCTTCCTGGCCCAGTACATAGAGGCGCCCGGCACCACGAGCTGGCTCTCCGGGCTCCACACCGCGATGCGCCGCCACGCCTCGGGCGCGGCGTACCAGAACTACACCGACCCCACGCTGGGCGACTGGCGCACCGCCTACTACGGCTCCGCCGCCGACAAGCTCACCCGCCTGAAGGCCCGCTACGACCCCTCGCGGCTGTTCGCCTTCGCGCAGGCGCTGTAGCGCCGCCCCGTACGCCGTCGGCGGCCGTCAGGCCGCCAGGTCCTTCTCGGTCGCCGACGGCTCCGGGTAGAGCTCGCCCCGGCGGCCCTCCCGGCTCCCGCGCGCCTGCACGAGCACGCCCAGCCGGGAGCCGGCCACGGCACTGGTCAGCGGTGTCAGCAGCGCCAGCGCGGCCGGGGCGAGCAGCAGCGCGACGGCCGTGCCGAGCGCGAAGCCGCCCAGGACGTCGGTCGGGTAGTGCACGCCCATGTAGACGCGGCAGAAGCCCTCGGCCAGCGCGACGGCGATGGCGGCCAGGCCCCACTTGCGGCTGACCATGAACAGGCCCATCGCCACGGCCATGACCAGGGTGGCGTGGTCGCTGACGAAGGAGAAGTCGGTCTTCCCCTTCACCAGGACCTCCAGGCCCTGGTGGTCGACGAAGGGCCGGGGCCGGTCCACGAAGTTCCGCAGCGGCACGTTGAGCACCAGCGCGATCGCCGCCGCGAGCCCGGACCAGATCACGCCCGCCACGGCCGCCGGCGCCTCGGTGCCGCTGCGCCGGGCGACGCGCCACCAGCACCAGCCGGCGATCAGCACCATGAGCAGGATGAGGCCGTACTCGCCGACCGCCTCCATCACGCGGTCGAACCAGCGCGGCGCGTCCTTCGCGAGGCCGTTGATGTCGCGGAGCAGGCTGACATCGGGATTTGAGCCGTCCAGCGAGAGCCCTGACACCGGTGTCCCCTAACTGTCTTCCGCCGCACCCCCGTGCACGTCCCGTGTGGAGGTCGATTCTCCCCCCTCCAACGGGCGGCACGGTACGCAGCGTTCCGGTCTCCACCGGATGATCACCAAGGTGTTATCGAAGGGAGACACGTTTCCCGCATGGCGGGGCGGGGTGTTCACCCACAGCGACATCGCGGCCGGCGGCCGCGGCGGCTACACCGCCGCCGCGCCCGCCGCCGTCACACGCGTCGCCCCGATGTAGTCCGGGGTGTCGATCTTGTCGAAGCGGATCACCGCGCCGGTGTAGGGGGCATTGATCATGTATCCGCCGCCGACGTAGATCCCCACGTGGTGGATGGACCGCGGGTCGGTCAGGTCGTTGGCGAAGAAGACCAGGTCGCCCGGGAGCAGCTCGTCCCTCTTCGGATGCGGACCGGCGTTCCACTGGTCGTTGGCCACGCGCGGCAACTCGATGCCCACCGAGTGGTACGCCGCCTTCGTCAGGCCCGAGCAGTCGAACCGGCCCCCCTGCTCCGGCGTGCCGTTGCCGCCCCACAGATACGGCGTGCCCAGCTTCTCCTGGGCGTAGTAGATGGCCCCCGCCGCCTGCCGCGACGGCGCGACCGCGCCCACGGGCGCCGCGAAGCTCTTCTGCAGCGTCGTGATGATCCGGACGTAGTTCTGGGTCTCCCGGATCCGCGGCACCCCGCCGGCCTGGATCACCCGGTACGCGCCCGCGTTGTAGGCGGCGAGCATGTTCTCCGTCAGGCTCCCGGGCACGTCCTCGACATAGCGGGCCAGCTCGCAGTCGTACGAGGCCGCCGAGGGGATCGCGTCCGCCGGGTCCCACACGTCACGGTCCCCGTCACCGTCCCCGTCCACACCGTGCGTCGCCCACGTCCCGGGGATGAACTGCGCTATCCCCTGCGCCTGGGCGTGGCTCTGCGCCCTCGGGTTCCAGCCGCTCTCCTGGTAGAGCTGGGCCGCCAGCAGCGCCGGGTTGATGGCCTCGCAGAGGTTCCCCCACTTCTGCACGAGGTTCTGGTAGGCCGACGGCACCGCCCCCTTGGCGAGCGTCACCGCCCCGCCGCCGCCCGTCAGGTTCGCCGCCACCAGATACGTACCGACGACGAGCAGCGTGACGAACGACATGAAGAGGCCGCCCACGACCCCCGTGACCAACCAGGCCTTGCGCGCGGTCCGCGAAGCCGCCGTCACCCGCCCCACCCCTTCATCGGTTCACCCTGCCCGGCACGGAAGGTGACGGTGCGCCAGGCCCTGGGGAAGCATCCCCACCCGTCGCGCCGCCAATCGTTGCCCTCCGCTCACCACCGTGATACACAGAGTAGTCAACAAAGTCTCATCGAACACCGGATCGCACGCCAGTGTGTCCAGTCTGACGGTTGCGGCCCGGATCACACCGGGGAATCGGCTGAGAAAGTCGCCGAGTCGACATACGACGGCGGCATCCTCCGCCAAGATAGACCTTGGCTCCTTGCGCCCCGGCGAGGACGTCAACTGATCTAGCGTGGTGGTGAGTTCTCATGTTCCTGGCTGCCGACAAGGGCGACATCAACACCATCATCGGTGGTATCGCCCCGGACTGGGGCCCTTTCGGCTCTCTGGGGAACGAAGCGCGCGTCATGATCGAGGTGGTCATGGCGGTGGCGATCCTGCTGTGCCTGGCCATCGCGATCTGGGGTGCGGCGAAACAGCGCATCGGAGCGACGGCGCTCCGCGACACCTTCAGTGCGGAGCAGGGCAAGGGACTGATCATCGCCGGTCTGACCGGCGTGTTCATCATCGGCTCCCTCGGCACGCTCTTCACCATCGTCTACGGGATGGCGGTCTAGCGACCACGCGTCGGACCCCGCACCATCCCCCGCGCACTGTCCCCGAGGGGCCCGTCCCGGCCCCGCACCCCACCCGAGGCTGTCTGCTGATGCCCACTCACCCGATGACCCCCGAGGGGGCGAGCCGCCGATGAGCCTCGGCCAGGACGGCCCCCCGACCCGTACCCGTCTCCCCGAGCCCCTCGCCGGCACGGGCGGCCCCTCCCGCCGCCCGCAGCGCTCGAGCCGCAACCTCGTCACGGTCGTCGGCGTCGTCGTGCTCCTCATCGCCGCCATCGCCTTCGCCAACCGCGGCGGCGGCTCCCCCTCCGACTCCCCCGACGCCGGCAGCCGGGGCACCGGCTCCTCCAACGGCGCCCGGTCCCAGCCCACATCCCCCACCGGCACGAAGCCGGTGGACGGCAAGAACGCGGGCATCCCCACCGGGTACGCCCGCACCGACCAGGGCGCGCAGTCCGCCGCCGCGAACTACGCGGTGGCCCTCGGCTCCGACGGCATGTTCAACGCGAACCGCCGCGCCGATATCGTCGGCACCGTGTACGCCCCGGACGTCGCCGCCGGCCAGCGCAGCGCCCTGAACAAGGTCTACTCGGACGCGGCGTTCCTCAAGCGAATCGGCCTCGACGCGGACGGATCCCCGCCGGAGGGCATGACCTTCGTGTCCCGGACGACGCCGGTCGGCACGAGGCTGGACGACTTCTCCGGCAAGGCCGCCGTCGTGGAGGTCTGGTACTCCTCCCTGTTCGGGCTGGCGGGGGAGGGTTCCACCAACCCCGTCTCGGAGAGCTGGTACACCAACACGTTCCGGCTCAAGTGGGCGGACGGCGACTGGAGAATCGTCGACTTCGAGCAGAAGGACGGCCCGGTCCCGGTCGGCCGGGACCAAGCGGCCTCGTCCGCCGAGGACATGTCCGACGCCGTCAACGGGTTCGGGGGGTTCACTTATGCGCGGTAGCCGCCGCACCTTCACACTCGCCGCCGCCTTGGCGGGCGTCCAGACCGCAGCCGTCCTCTTCGCGTCGCGGGCTCTGGCCGCCCCTTCGCCGACGCCCGCTCCCAGCGCCGGCAACAACCCCTGCGACCTGATCCGCGGCCCCGCACGCGACTACTGCGAGGGCGGTGGCGGCTCCGGCCACACCCCCTCGGTCGCGGACCCCCTCGACCCCCTCGCCTCGCTCGCGCGCGGCTGCGCGGACGCCGCCGCCTGGGTCATCGACGGCCTCTCCAAAGCGGTCAACAAGACCGCCGCCGTGGACTTCACCAACAAGGCGTTCCTCACCCAGTACGCCGTCGTCTTCGCCGCCTCCACCTTCCTCACGCTCCTCCTGTGGCTGCTGGCCGTCGCCAAGCGCGCCGTACGCGGCGTTCCCCTCACGGAGGCACTCACCGAGGCCGTCGGCTTCCTCTGGCTCACCGTGGTCGCCTCCGCCTTCACGCCGCTGATCCTCTACACCGTCGTGTCGGCCACCGACGGCGTCACGGAGGTCATCGCGTCCGGCACGGCCGCCGACACCGACACCTTCTTCGGCACGTTCCAGGACGCGTTGACCAAGGGCTCCGACATCGGCGGCGGCCCGATCATGCTCATCGTGGTCTCCCTGGTCTCCGTGGTCGCCGCCGGCGTGCTGTGGCTCGAACTGGTCATCCGCGCCGCGCTGCTGTACGTCGGCGCACTGCTCGGCACCGCCGTGTACTCGGGCCTGGTCGACAAGAACATGTGGCACCACGTGCGCCGTTGGGCCGGAATCATGATCGCGGTGATCCTGGTCAAACCGGTGATCGTGATCGTGCTCGGCCTCGCGGGCGCGCTCAGCAGCTCCGACGGGCCCACGGCGTTCGGCGCCGTCGTGTCGGGTCTGGCCATCATCCTGCTGGCCATCTTCGCCAGCGCGATGATCTACCGCTTCGTCCCCGGCTTCGGCGACGACGTGGCCAGCCTCCGCAGCAACCGCAAGGCGAGCGCCGAGTCCCAGGCCGCCGCCGTCATCTCCTCCCCGGCCGCGCTGGTGAAGCAGGGCATCAAGACGCACAGCACCCGCGGCGGCCCCCAGGAGCAGGCCGCGGGCGGCGCCGCACAGCCCGCGAACGCCGTGCCCAGCGGCATCGCCGCGCACAGCAGCCGCAACGGCACCGCCCCGGCACCGGCCCCCGCGCCGCGCACGAACCCTGACCGCGGCAACGGCGGCGGATCCAGCAGCAAGACAGCAGGAGGCGACAGCCGGTGACGTCCCAGCCCTACGCCCCACCGCAGCAGCGCCGCACGTACCTCATCGGCAAGGCACGCCCCAACGCCATCGTCGGCAAGAACCGGGAGACCGGCGAGATCGCCCTGATCATCGCCGGCGCGTTCCTCGGCATGATGTCCGGCCTGCTGATCCCCATCCTGCCGCTGCGCATCCTCGGCCTGACCGGCTGGCCGCTGCTCGCCTTCGCCGCCGTCTACATGCCCTACCGGCGCCGCACCTTCTACCGCTGGTTCGAGATCAACCGCACCTACCGCCGTACGCTGCGCTCCGCGCCCGCGTACCGCTCCCCCGCGGCGGAGGCGGGCACCCGGCTCGACGGCCGCGAGGTGGAGATCGGGCCGCCGCCCGGCATCGGCCGCGTCACCTGGCTGTCGGCGCCCTTCGGCCCGGACGAGATCGCCGTGCTGCTGCACGTGGACCGGCGCACCGTGACGGCCGCCATCGAGATCGAGGGCCCCGGCGTCGGCCTGCGCGACAGCGAGGACCAGGAGGCCCTGGTCGAGCGCTTCGGCACCCTCCTGAAGCACGTCGCCAACGGCGACGGGTTCGTCACCCGCCTCCAGATGCTCGCCCGCACGCTGCCCGCGGACCCCGACGCCCACGCCAAGGACGTCGCCCTGCGCGGCGACGAGCGCGCCGAGCAGTGGCTCAAGGACTCCTACGACCAGCTGCAGTCGATGGTGTCCACCTCCTCCGAGCAGCACCGCGCCTACCTCGTCGCGTGCATGCACTACAGCCGCGAGCTCGCCGCCGAGGGCAACGCCATCGCCCGCGCCGCGGGCGGCGGCCGCAAGGCCCTCGACAAGGACGCCGGCATCGCCGCGGTCATGGCCCGCGAACTCACCGACATCTGCGCCCGCCTCACCGAGGCCGACATCCGGGTCCGCCAGCCGCTCGGCCAGGCACGGCTGGCGTCGCTGATCCACTCCATGTACGACCCGGACCACCCGATCGACCACATCCAGGCGATGACCCGCCGCAACGCCTGGCCGGCCGAACTGGACGCCACCGAGCCGACCTTCCTCCAGGCGAAGACCCGCGAGTCGGCCACCCGCGCGCCCTGGTGCCACTCCACGGCCTGGGTCAAGGAGTGGCCGCTGACGCCGGTCGGCGTCAACTTCCTCGCCCCGCTGCTGGTCCACACCCCGGACGTCATCCGCACCGTCGCGGTCTGCATGGACCTCGAGCCGACCGACGTCGCCATCGAGCGCATGCTCACCGAGAAGACCAACGACGACGCCGACGCCAGCCGCGCCGCCAAGATGAACCGCGTCGTCGACCCCCGCGACATCGCCCACCACACCCGTATCGACCAGCGCGGCGAAGACCTCGCCTCCGGCGCCGCGGGCGTCAACCTGGTCGGCTACATCACCGTCTCCTCGCGTTCCCCCGAGGCCCTCGCCCGCGACAAGCGCACGATCCGCGCCTCGGCGGGCAAGTCGTACCTCAAGCTGGAGTGGTGCGACCGGGAACACCACCGGGCGTTCGTCAACACGCTTCCGTTCGCGACCGGCATCCGCCGCTGAGGGGCCGGGAGGTAGCACCATGCGCCTGTGCGCACTTGACGCTCCGTCTCCAGGGACGGCGCTAATGGGAAGGACGACAGGGACAACGATGCCACGCCGGAGCCCGCGCCCCGGGCGCGACGACCGCTGACGCCGAGGAGGCGCTCCACCCATGGCCATGCTGGACCCCCTCGCAGCGATCACCGACGCCTTCACCGGCTTCCTCTTCGGCAAGGTGGAGACCACCCGACTCCCCGTCCGCACCTCCACCGGCCAGGCCCAGGCCGTCTACCTGCCGACCGCCGCCCCCGGTCTCGGCGACTCCGGCGTGATCATCGGCCGCGAGGTCTACTCCGGCAAGGGCTACATCTACGACCCCTTCCAGCTGTACGGGCAGCAACTCCCGGCCCCGCACTGGCTGGTCCTCGGCGAGTCCGGCAACGGCAAGTCGGCCCTGGAGAAGACGTACGTCCTGCGCCAGCTGCGCTTCCGCGACCGCCAGGTCGTCGTCCTGGACGCACAGGGCGAGGACGGCGTCGGCGAGTGGAACCTGATCGCCAAGGCCCTCGGAATAACTCCCATCCGCCTGGACCCGATGGCCGCCCTCGACGGGGGCATCAAGCTCAACCCGCTCGACCCCGCGATCACCACCACGGGGCAGCTCGCCCTGCTCCGCACGATCATCGAGGTGGCCATGGGCCGCGGGCTGGACGAGCGCTCCGGCTTCGCCCTCAAGGTGGCCCACGCGTACGTCCACGAAACGGTCACCGACCGCCAGCCGATCCTCACCGACATCGTGGAGCGGCTGCGGCACCCCATGGCCGACTCCGCCGAGTCGATGAACGTCGAGCTCGAGGACGTCCGCGCCTGGGGCCTGGACGTGGCCCTCGTCCTCGACCGGCTCGTCGACGGCGACCTGCGCGGCATGTTCGACGGCCCCACGACCGCCGGCATCGACCTCGACGCCCCGCTCATCGTCTTCGACCTGTCCCACATCGACCGCAACTCCATCGCCATGCCGATCCTCATGGCGATCGTCGGCGTCTGGCTGGAGCACACCTGGATCCGTCCCGACCGGAGGAAACGCATCTTCCTGGTCGAGGAGGCCTGGCACATCATCAACAGCCCCTTCGTCGCGCAGCTCTTCCAGCGGCTGCTGAAGTTCGGCCGCCGCCTCGGCCTGTCCTTCGTCGCCGTCGTCCACCACCTCTCCGACGTCGTGGACGGAGCCGCGGCCA
Organism: Streptomyces sp. NPDC026673; assembly: GCF_040638135.1. Taxonomy (NCBI): domain Bacteria; kingdom Bacillati; phylum Actinomycetota; class Actinomycetes; order Kitasatosporales; family Streptomycetaceae; genus Streptomyces; species Streptomyces sp. NPDC026673. The sequence continues at coordinate 16,222 of NZ_JBEZXR010000115.1, forward strand.
AGGAGGCCGCGGCGATCCTCAAGATGGCCTCCACGCGGACCGTCTACGCCCAGAAGGCCGACGAGGCGCGCGCCACGGGACGGGTGCTCGGCCTTCCCCGGTGGGCGGTCGAGATCATCCCCACCCTCACCCCCGGCATCGCCGTCTGGGACGTCAACGGCAACGTGCAGGTCGTCAAGCACCTCATCACCGAGAGCGAGCGGCCGCTGGTCTACACCGACCGCGCCATGACCGAGGCCTCGGGGGACGAGCACCCCGAGTACGAGCCCCGGGTCTCCCTCGACAAGCAACTGGCCGACGACGCGGTGGCCTGAACGGGGGCCTGACCATGGCGAGACAGCAGCGCACCGGGCAGGAGCACGAGGGCGGGATCCCCGACGGCCTGATCCTCGGCGTGATGGGCTTCCTGCTCGGCATGACCATCCTGGTCTGGACGGGCACCGGGATAGCCGGTCTCGTCTCCCACGGCGCCTGGCCCGCCGAGGTCCACTTCACGCGCACGCCCGTGGCCATGCGCCACCTCGTCGCCGAGCCCCACGACATCGCCGGGGCCTGGCGGCCCGCCCCGCCGGCCGGACTGCCCGGATCCGGTCTGTTCTGGGGCGTGTTCATCGGGCAGCTGATGGTCCTGTTCGTCCTCACGGTCTTCGTGATGGGCGTCATCGCCCGTACCCGGCTGCGCCGCGCGGCACGCCGCACGGCACGGCGTACGGCCGCCCTGAAGGCCGCGGAGGCCGCCGCGGCGCCCGATACCCCGGCACGGCCCCAGGAGGCCGCACAGCGGCCCGTGGAGGTACCCGAGACGCTCGCCCCCGCGACCGTGCCGACCGGCGCGCCCACCGCGGCGCCGGCGGGCGCCGTCGGCGTGCCCACCGCGAACCCCGCGGCCCCCTCCGTCAGCACCGACCGCGAACTCACCCGGACCTACGCCGTCTTCGCCCCCGCTCGCGGCGACAAGGGCAAGCGTCTCGTCCAGCCGGCCGTCCTCAACGCCGCGGGCCCGGTCGTCGTCACCACCGCGGACCCCGACACCTTCCACCAGACCGTCGGCAACCGCGCCAAGCTCGGCCCCGTCCACGTCTACGACCCGGCCCACCTCGTCGACACCCCGGCACGGCTCCGCTGGGCCCCCCACTCGGGCTGCGACGACGTCCCCACCGCCGTCACCCGCGCCCGCGCCCTGCTCTTCCCCGTACGGCCGCGCGCCGCCGTCGACGCCGCCATGTTCGACGCCGCCGAGACCCTGCTGCGCTGCTGGCTGCACGCCGCCGCCGTGGACGGCCAGCCGTTCCGCCAGGTGCACCGCTGGGCGGGCGGGGCGTCCGGCCGGGACGCCGTACGCATCCTGCGCACGCACCCCAAGGCGGCCTCCGGCTGGAGCGGCGAGCTGGAGTCCGTCCTCCACGCCCACGCCGACCGCCGCGACGCCGCGCAGGCCCTGGTCCACCGAGCCCTGGAGTCCCTCAACTCCGTCCACATCCGCGACGCCTGCAATCCGGGTCGTGCGGACGGCCTCGAACTGGAGTCATTCCTCAAGGATCTGGGCACGCTCTACGTGGTGGGCGAGCCCAACGAGGACCCGCGAACCCACCCGGGTGCGATGCCGCTGCTCACCGCACTCGTCTCCAGCGTGGTCGAGCACGGCCGGCGCATGGCCGCAGGGTCATCCTCCGGTCGGCTCGACCCACCAATGACGCTCGTCCTCGACGACATCGCCACCCTCGCGCCGATCCCGGAACTGCCCGACCTCCTGGCCACGGGCACCTCCACCGGCCTGCCCGCCCTGGCCGTGCTGCGCTCCCCCGAGCAGGCCCGCGACCACTGGCGCGCCCCGCTCTGGCAGCGTGCCGACGTCCGCCTCGTCCTCGGCGAGCGGCCGCCCGCCCTCCTCGACGAGGTCCCGGACGCGGTCCACCTGCCCTGAACCTGCCCGCGGCTCCCGCGCACCCCGCTGACAGCCTGCCGCCTCCCCGCACGGCCGCGTGCCGCGCAGCGGATCCACGATCACCGCAACAGCCGAGAGGTGTGCATGCCCACGGGCAGAACCGGCACCGTGGCGGCGCTCGCGGGGGCCGTGGCCCTCGCGGCCTTCACCGCCCCACCGGCGGACGCCGCCGACACCGGCGTGACCGTCTCCAAGATCGTCGTCAACGGCGGCAAGCCGATCATCGCCGGCGCCTCGACCACCGGTGGGGCCACGTCACCCGCCGACTACGTCGACGTGCGACGCCCCCGCTCCGCCACGCGTCACCGGGCCCCCGGGGCCGCCGCCCCTGGCCGGGGGCCCGGTACGCGGACCCGGTTCCGCACCGCTACGGCCGCTCCAGCACCATCTCGTACTCGGTCCGCGACTCGTCCAGCGGGAAGGGCATCGTCCGCCCGGTCCTGACGAAACCGAGCCGCGTATAGAACGCCTGGGCCCGGTGGTTGTCCTCGTGCACCCACAGCCGCACCCGGCCCACCTTCTCCGGCAGCTCCCACGACCACTCGATCGCCGCCCCCAGCAACTCCGCGGCGAGGCCGCCACCCCGGAACTCCGGCCGTACGTACACCCCGACGAGGTGCGTCTGCGGCTCCTCGAACTCCTCGCCCGACTCCACGAGCACGGCCACATTGGCCACCCGCTCGCCGACCTCGTCCTCGGCGATGAACGACTGCGTCTCCGCCCGCTGTTGCCACACCTCGTCGGCGAAGGCCTCCTCCGTCTCATAGGTGTTGACGAAGGCGACACTGCCGGCGGGATCCTTCAGGGCCTCCAGTCGCAAGGTCCGCTGGGCCCGCCATTCGTCGGGGCGGGAGGCTCGTATCGTGTAGATCATCATGGCGTGATGGTACGCAAAAAAGCCCCGGCTCCCGAGTGATTAACTCGGGAGCCGGGGCTCTGAATGATTGTTCGGCGGCGTCCTACTCTCCCACAGGGTCCCCCCTGCAGTACCATCGGCGCTGAAAGGCTTAGCTTCCGGGTTCGAAATGTAACCGGGCG
>NZ_JBEZXR010000116.1:0-18407 GCF_040638135.1 Streptomyces sp. NPDC026673
GTGGACCGGGTGCTCTACCTCGCCCCGCACGGACACCGCACCGGCACCCCGGAGGACGTCCTCACCTCGGAGTCCCTGTCGGCCCTGTACGGCTCGCAGATCGACGTCCTGCGGGTGCGGGGCAGGATCGTCGTCGTCGGCACCCATGACCAACAGGCCGTGCACCACCCGGGACTCGACGCCGCGGACGCACACGAAACGGACGGAGCGCGCCCATGACGGTAGCCGAGATGTGGCGGCAGATGTTCGACTTCCAGGACTACGGCGCACTGCTCGGCCTGGTCCGCAACTCCCTCATCGTGGGCGGCGCGCTGGGGCTGGTCGGCGGACTGACCGGCGTCTTCGTGGTGCTCCGTGACCTGCCCTTCGCCGTGCACGGGATCAGCGAGCTGTCCTTCGCGGGTGCTTCGGCGGCACTGCTGTTCGGGGTGAACGTGGTGGCGGGTTCGATCGCCGGCTCGCTCATCGCCGCGCTGGTGATCGGTGTGCTGGGTGCCCGTGCCCGGGACCGCAACTCGATCATCGGCGTCCTGATGCCGTTCGGGCTCGGACTGGGCGTGTTGTTCCTCGCCCTCTACAAAGGACGCGCGGCCAACAAGTTCGGCCTGCTGACCGGTCAGATCGTGGCCGTCGACAACCCGCAGACCGGATGGATGCTCACGGTGTCCGCGCTGGTGCTGATCGCCCTCGCCGTCATCTGGCGTCCCCTGACCTTCGCGAGCGCCGACGCGCAGGTCGCCCGGGCACGCGGCCTGCCCGTGCGGGGGCTGTCCGTGGCCTTCATGCTTCTGCTGGGGATCACGATCGCCCTGTCGGTGCAGGTCGTCGGGGCACTCCTGGTCCTCAGCCTCGTCGTCACCCCCGCGGCGGCAGCCGCGCGGGTCACGGCCTCCCCTGTGCTCCTGCCGTTGCTGAGCGTGCTCTTCGCCGTCCTCGCCGTCGAAGGCGGCATCCTCCTCGCCCTCGGCAGCAGCATCCCGATCAGTCCCTACGTCACGACGATCTCGTTCCTCGTCTATATCGTCTGCCGGCTGATCGGAACACGGCGTACCCAGCATCGGCGCACGACCCACACGGTGACAGCGGTGGCCGCAGGCGAACCGGTACGGAGCTGATCCATACGGTACATACGAGCTTTCGGTAAGGCTGACTCCCGACGTTCCGCCCCGGAATCGGCACCCCGTTTACGCTGAGAAACTCACCGGGCGGACGGTGTCTCGCTGTTGGTGCGGTCCTCCCGTGGCGAGCGCGTGAGGGCTGTCGCTGTACTGCTTGCCGAGCCGATTCTCGAAGACCACGTCTGTTGCGTCTGTCCTGTGGCCGTCGCCGTTGACGGCCTGGGTGACCGAACATGTGGGTACCAGGGACAGCCTGCCGGACGTCGGAAGTCTGCAAGGGGCTGAGTTGGTTCTCGTGCGTCCCGATCCACGTCGCGCACGCGGCACTGTCGTATGTGCGTGCCCGCGGCGGCGGCCGGATCGTTCAGGTCTTCACCCACGGAGGTCACGCCGCCTGTGCGGGCGGCTTCCTGTGCAGCGCCGGCACGTTCGGCATCGAAGGCTTCATGGAAGCCCTGGCCGAAGAGGTCGCGCCCTTCGGTATCGGCGTCACCATCGTCGAACCGGGCACAGCAGGCCGGTGACCGGCATCTTTCAGGCGGCACGACCGCTCACTGGTGCACGTGCGCGCGTTGTCCGTCCCGGTCGAAGACCATGATCAACTCGGCCGTGCCGTCCAGGGCCGTGATCGCGTGGGGGACCATCGTCGCGAACTCCGCCGCCTCGCCCGTGTCGACGTCGATCTGCCGCTCGCCCAGCCACAGCCGCACGCGCCCCTCGAGCACGAGGAACCAGTCGTGGCCTGGGTGTACCCGTTGGGCGGGTGGTGCGTCGGTCGGCTCCAGGCGCATCTTCATCGCCACCGTGCGTCCGTCCGGCCGGCTCAGGGGCCACGTCGTCCGTGTGCCGCTGCTGTGCGCGACCGGACGGATGACCACGTCGTCGTCGGTGGGCACTTCGAAGAGCGCGTCGAGACTCATCTGGAGGGCGTTGGCCAGCGGCACCAGCACGTCAAGGCTCAGTGTGCGCTTGCCCGTCTCGACGCGGCTGATGGTCGACGGGCTGAGGTTGGTGCGTTCGGCCAGCTCGTCGAGGGAGTACCCCAGAGTGGTGCGCATGCTGCGCAGGCGCGACCGCGCCAGGGCCTCGATGTCGGCGACTGTGTTCATGCCTCCATCCTGGCACGTCTTGCGGATTACGCAAGGGCTCTTGTCGATAGCGCAGGGCGCTGTACCGTCGACCCATGAGCGATCACCCCACGCCGAGCCGGCACTCGGCCCATTCCGAGCCCCACGAGCACACCGGCCACGCCCAGCACCCCACCCTGGAGCGTCATTGCGACGTCGCCGTGATCGGCGGCTCGGCCGCCGGCCTCGCGGCCGCCCTGCAACTCTCCCGTCAGCGGCGCGGCGTCGTCGTGGTCGACGACGGCACCCCGCGCAACGCCCCGGCCGCGCACATGCACGGCTACCTGGGCCACGAGGCGGTCGCGCCCGGCGAGCTGATGGAGGCCGGTCGCGACGAGGTACGCACACACGGTGGGGAGGTGCTCTCCGGCCGGGTCGTGGGGGTGCACCGTCGCGACGACGGCCGGTTCCGGCTCGACCTCACCGGTGGTCACGCGCTGGTGGCCCGCCGCGTCCTCGCCGCGACCGGCCTGTCCGACGAGCTCCCCGCGATCGACGGCGTCGCCGAGGGGTGGGGGCGCGGCGTGATCCACTGCCCGTTCTGCCACGGCTTCGAGGTGCGGGACCAGCGCCTGGTGCAGATCGTCACGCACCCCCTGGGTCTCCATCCGACCCCGCTGTTCCGCCATCTGACCGACCGGCTGACCGTCGTGCTGCACGACCCGACCGGACTCGACGAGACAGTTGTCGAAGCCCTTGCCGCCTCCGGCGTCACCGTCGTCCGCAGCGAGGTCAGCCGGGTCCTCACCGGGCCGGACGGCGAGGTGTCCGGGGTCGAGCTCGGCGACGGTCGCGTCCTGGAGGCCGATGCCGTCGTGGTCGGCTCGCGGTTCCGGGCACGCGCCGACGTGCTGGCCGGGGTCGGGCTCGCCACCACCGCGCACCCGACCGGCGCGGGCGACGTCCTGGCGGTCGACCCGCGCGGCGAGACCGCCGTACCGGGGATCTACGCGGCCGGCAACGTCACCGACCCAAGCCTGCAGGTGCTGCCGTCGGCTGCCCAGGGCAGCCAGGTCGGCGCCATGATCGCTTTCAGCCTCGCCGAGGAGGATCTGCGCGCCGCTGTTCGACGCTCGGGCGAGGAGGCCGACTGGGACCAGCGCTACGGGGGCCCCGACCGGACGTGGAGTAGCAACCCCAACGGCACCCTTGTCCACGAGGTCACCGCCCTGGCCCCGGGCCGGGCGCTCGACGTCGGAACCGGAGAGGGCGCCGATGCCCTCTGGCTGGCCGCGCAGGGCTGGAAGGTGACCGCCACCGACATCTCCGGCAACGCGCTCGCCCGGGTGCGCGCAGAGGCCGAACGCCGCGGACTTGCCCTCACCCTTCTACGCAGCGACGCGAACGATCCCGCACCCTTCGGCACCGAGACCTTCGACCTGGTCTCGCTGCAGTACGGCTCGTTCAAGCGCACGCCCGACCAGCGCGGTCTGCGGAGCCTGCTCGCTGCCGTCGCCCCCGGCGGCACGCTCCTGGTCGTGCACCACGACCTCACCCCCCTGCGCGACCCGGTGGACGCGGCGACCGGGACCCGGATGTACGACCCGGAGGCCTTCGTCGGGGTCGACGAGGTCGCCGCCGCGCTCACCGCCGATCCTGACACCTGGCATGTCGAGATCCACGAAACCCGGTCTCGGCCCCCCGGCGCGGCCAGCACCCACCACGTCAGCGACGTCGTACTGCGCGCAACTCGACGAGCGCTTGTGCCTCCTTCTTGAGCCTCAATGGGGCGTGCCGGAAATCCCGTTGGCGTCACAGGGCGGCGCTGTCATGATCCCGGGTCATGGGAGAGGCGACGACGGTGCGCGCGGTCAACGCGCTGACCGTGCGGTGGGCGGGCCAGGCGGTGCGGCAGGACGACGAGGAGACGGTGTTCTCCGCTGCGGGGGTGTGGCCGTTGCTGGCGTTGCTGGCGGCGGGCGCGGACGGTGCCGCCCGGGACGAGCTGGAACGGGCGACGGGGATCGGGGCTGGTGAGGCCGCCGAAGCCGCGCGGCGGTTGCTCGCGCGCCTGGACGCGCTGCCCGGTGTGGCCTCGGCGATCGGGTTGTGGAGCAAGGCCTCGGTGCCCCTGGAGCCGGGGTGGGTCGGTGCGCTGCCGCCGGCCTCGTACGGGGTGCTGAGCGGCGACGTCGCCGCCGACCGCGCGGCGCTGGACGCCTGGGCCGGCAAGCGCTCGGGCGGGCTGGTTCCCCGGATGCCGATCCCCCTCGGCGAGGACACGGAGTTGGTGCTGGCAGGTGCGCTGACGGTCAGGACGGACTGGCTCCGGCCGTTCGAGGACCACGGCGGGATCCTCTACCGCACCACGGCGCTGCTGGACCGTGCCGAGGTGGTGCAGGCGCCCTGCGGCCGGGTGACGGCGTTGAAGGTGCTGGGCACCGGCGGGATCGATGTCCACCTGCTGCGCGGTGAGGAGGGCGTGCCCGGTGGCGAGGTGCTGGCGGCGGGCGTGGGCGCGTTGCAGCGTGCGTACCCGGCCGTTCCCGGGGACCGGCTTGCGTACGGCGAGGCCGGGCCGGGGGTCACGGTTTCCCGCGTGCACAGCTGGGACCGCGAGCCGTACCTGTCCGTGACCACGGTGCCGTTCGAGGTGAGCGCACACCACGATCTGCTCGACCACGCGGGGCTGTTCGGGCTGACCAGTGCGACGGACGCCTCCCGGGGGCACTTTCCCGGCATCAGCGGCGTGCCGCTGGCGGTGGGCGCCGCGGGGCAGACGGTGACGGCCGCCTTCAGCGCGCTGGGCTACCGTTCCGCCTCGGTGACGGCACTGAGCGGTCTGGCGGTGGGCATACCCCCGTCCACGACCAAACGCGTGGACGTCGAACTCATCGGGTCTATCGGCTTCCTGAGGGTGCACCGGACCTCCCGGCTGGTACTCAACGCGGGGTGGGTGAACGCGCGGCTCCCCGAAGAGGACTGGGATACCTGGGAGGAGTCCGACGACGACGCGTTCGGGACGGCGTGACACAAGGCCGCCCGCCGCTGCACCCGCCCCCGCGATGCGACGGGTGGGATGCCCCGTCTGTGAAGGAGGGCATGGTGCTTGCTGCCCGGCTGTGTTCGGTCGACCGGGCTGGGGTCACTTTGGGGCCCTTTTGGGCAGCCCGGCACGGCTGGGGTCGATCATCGTCGGCGGCCGGTCGGTCTGCTTCGGTGCCCGTAGCCGGATCGGCAGGACCCTTTCCTGTGACAGTGTGCTGATACAACCCGGCCGCAACTCGTACTCAAGGGGTCAGATGCTCTACCGGAGCCCTGCCGACTTTTGCGCCGAGTACGCCAGAACGCACAGCCACGACGAGACCGATCGATCCGGCGCCGTGTCCACGCTGGAAGAGGTGTCCGTTGTCAGCGAGACCCCGGAGACAGCGCGGATCGAGGCGCTCTGGTTCTCCTGTGGGCACGCTCCGGATGCCGGGTACTACGAGGGTTTTGAGCGGACCGCCTTTGTCCTGGTCAAGCGGGACGGTGGGTGGCGTCTGCACTCCGAGGAACATCTCGGCTACGAGTGACACCTGATGAGGGCTTTCGACCCTGCACCGCGCACGCCTGCGTCACCGCCGTCACCGATCTGTTCGGCGACCGGGCCCCGGGCTTGCTGAAGAACCTGCGCGAGCGCGACCCCGACTCGTTCTCCTCGACGGCACCCTTGCCGAGTGCGACCGCGTCGGCGGCAGCCGGGCGGACTGCTCGGCCAGGCACCGCCGTCGCGGCGTGAACGCCCAGGTCGTCACCGACGCGACCGGCCAGGTGCTGGGGCTGCCTTCCGTCCTGTCGGGCCGCAGGCACGATCCGACCGCCGCCCGAGCTCACAGCCTCATCCGGGTCTGCGAACGCCAGGGCGTCCCGGTCATGGCCGACCGCGCCTACTCCGGCGCTGCCGGCACCGCGCAGGCCGGCACCACCGCTCTCATGGACCTCGCCGCCACCCCGGGCGAAGCCTGCGAGGTGCTGTGCCAGCACTCGAACAGGCCCGCAGCACCGCCGGTCACCTCGCCGACCCGGCCACCGGCAACCCGCCCAACGCCCGGGTGCGCATGCAACTGGGGGCATACGTCCTGGCCGCCCGTCTCGAACAGGTCGTCACCGCTGCCAACACCCGCCTGCACGTGATGTCCGAAGGCCGCCACACCCTGCGCCCCTGCGACCGCCAAGCCGCCCACGGCGCCCGCTGCGGGGCGCCGGCCCAGCTGGCTGCCGTCTCACGTCCTGATCACGAGATCGGGCATTGCCGGTTCCGTAACAGGAGGTCACCTTCGCCCTGTTACATCGCTGGCCGTCATCAGCCTTCTGTACTTTCCGGAGACAGACCGACGGCGACAGCGGCCTCATGCGTGAAAACGGTCATGACGTCGTCGCTGCCGAGCCGGAAACGCCCGTCTGGTGGCCACTGCACCGGACGGCCCGCGACAAGCCACGCGGTGGAAGCAGGTGCACGAAGCTCGACTGCAACTGGTAGCCGGACTCCGGAGTCGCCCTCGGACCAGAGGATGCTGGCACCCACCAGCGGAACCCCGATGAGCCCCGACCAACAGGGGTGGTCAGTGACCACCACGGCCGACGTCCCTCCGGGCTGTCCGATCATGGTCAGGTGGCTGGACATGGGCCCTCGGAAGATCTCCAGGCCGAAGTGGTCGAAACTATGGCCCCACACTGCCGAATAGTGGGTGCCGTCCTCGGCGAGCAGGCCAACGCCCATCGTGGGCTGGTGCCACACGCCGAAGTCCCACTCCTCGACCTCGGTGTCATCGTCACCGCAGCTCAGCGGGTAGTAGGTCACTTCTGCAAGGCGCGCACCGCGCAGACTTTCGATAGACCTCTCATATTCATCCTCAGTGAGCTCGGGCGACCGCATCACACCATTGTCCTGGTCTTTCACCCGCCCAAGCATCCGAGAATGATTGAATGTCGAACGAAGCCGTTCGCCGTCTCCCTCGATGTTGAGCAGCGGATCATCCCTGCAAAGGATCCGAACCCATCGCCTTCTGCCAGTTGGGCGGACGATTTTCCGGCACGCGTAACCCGGCTGACACGGTGAGTGGTGCAACGCTCGTTCAGAGTGCTTGACGGATGGCATGTGCCAAGTCGGCTGCGGTTGTGGGAGCGATACGGGGCTTGTCGATGAGAGCGGTGTCGATGACTGCGGCGAGTCGGCGCGGCAGCGTGGACAGCCGGTCGCGTACGGGTATGGGCGACTCCTGTAGGACGACGGCGACCGGATCGGTGTCGGCGGAAAAGTCGCGCGGGGGTGAACCGGTGAGCATCCAGTACAGGCTGGCCATCGTGGCCCACAGATCGACTTCGGGCAGTGCGTACTTGAAGTCGATGACCTGGCCGCGCGGCATGAAGGCCAGGGTGCCGCCCATGGCGCCGGTGAGGGTGTGACCGGACAGGCCGGCGCTGTCGAACGCCTTGGACAGGCCGAAGTCGGCGATCTTGACGGTCGCCTGCTTCCTGGCACCGGTGAGCAGGAGGTTCTGCGGTTTGATGTCGCGGTGCACCAGACCCCGGTGCACTGCCGAGGTCCCGTCAGCAAGCCGTACGGGCACCTCCGCGGCATGCGCGTAGTGCAGTCCGCGGAGCACCTGGAGGGTCACGCCCACCGCTTGGTCGACGCTCAGCTTGCCGCCGGCTTGGGCGGCGAGGTCGGCGACGCTGCCCAGACGGCAGTACTCGCAGGTGAAGTAGAAGGTGCTGCCGTGCGCGCCGCCGCCGTGGAAGGCGACGACGTTGGGATGGCGCAGGGCGCGCGTACAGGCGAACTCCCGCAGGAAGCCGTCGCGGGCGGCAGGGTCGACGGCGCCGTGCGCCGTCAGGGTCTTCAGGGCGAGGAGTTCCCCTGTCTGCTCGTCCCGGGCGAGATGGACGACGCCCTGTCCGCCGCGGCCGAGTTCCTGGAGCAGTCGGTAGCCGCGGATTTCGGCCACGTCCGGTTCTCCGGCCTCGGCCGCGGCCAGGAGGGCGTGCACGGCGTCGACGGGGTCTCGTGCCTCGGCGAACGCGGGCGCGGGCTCCGCCGCCTGGACGCGGACCCGCAGCACCGCGCCGCCGACGCCGATCTCGTCACCGTCGGCCAGGTCCCGCCCGGCCGGACCGGGCGCGATCCGCTCGCCGTTGACGTACGTGCCGTTGCGGCTGTCGAGGTCCCGCACCCGCACCTGCGGGGGATTGACGTCGAGCATGCAGTGGTGCCGGGAGGCCCTCTTCTCCGTTCCGGCCAGCCGGATACGGCATTCGCGAGCCCGGCCCACCAGGCACGTCGAGCGCTCGTCGAAGACGTACGCCGCTGCCGCCGGCGCGCCGCGCGGGGTCAGGGTGACGGAGGACGGCATGTCACCACTCGTAGTCCCAGTCGAGTTCCAGGCAGCGCACGTAGTCGATTTCGGCCACCAGCAGTCGGCGGGCGTCGGCGCTGAGGGCGAGGCCGAAGACCTGGCCCCGGTGTCCTTCAAGGACGCGCAGCCGCCGCCCCTGGCCCAGGTCCCACACGTGCACGTCCTCGTCCGCGAGGCCGGCGAGGGCGAACCGGCCGTCCAAGGTGAGGGCGACGGTGTTGATCAGGCCCGGGTCGGGGATCTCGCGGAGCACGCGGCCCGTCGCCGGGTCGAAGACGACCAGCGTGCCATACCCGGCTATCACCGCACGCCGGCCGTCCGCGGAGACCACGAGCGTCGCGATGTTGTACGGGCCCTCCACCGCGTAGATCCGGCGGCCGCTCGCGGCGTCGTAGCAGTGCACGCCGAAGTGGCCGTACTCCAGAACCCTTCGGCCGTCCGGAGCGAAGCGCAGGTCCGCCCCGCCCGGGCGTCCGGTGTGCCGCCACAGACGCCGGCCCGAGGCCGGCTCCCAGCCGCAGAGCTCGTCCAGGTCGGAGCGCCGCTGCCGGTCCTCCTTGGCGCCGGCGAAGGCGTTCGACACCCCGTACCGACGGTCGGGGCTGATCGCGACGGCGCCCACCGGCCCCTGGTGGCCTCGGAAGCCGGAGGACGGTTCCGCGTACAGTTGCTGCCGCCGCACGTCCTCGACGTCCCACAGGCACAGCGTTCCGCTGTCCTCGCCGGTCAGCAGCCAGGCGCTGTCATCGGTCAGGGCCACGGCCCGGATGCCGTCACGCTCCAACATCACGGTCCGGTCGTCCCGCAGGTCGAGCAGGGCGGCCTCTGACCGGCTCGGGACGATCGCTGCGGTGCCGTCGCTCGTCATCAACGGAGCCGCGGCAGCCGTGACCATCGAGGCGATCATGCGGTTCTGCCGGGCGTTGGCGGCGTCGCACAGCAGCAACCGGTCCAACAGCCCGGCGAGGAACACGCTCGTGTCCCCGATGAAGGCCATCGCCGAGGGACTGCCGAGACGCCCGGTGAAGTCGAACGTCTGCCAGGCACCGCGCAGTCCCGTGCGCCGTCCGTGCCGCCCGAGAGCGCTCCAGGCATGGAGCAGTTCGGGATGGCGTGCGTGGCCCGGCACGGCCCGCGCGGTGCGCAGGCAAGCGGCCGCCTGCGCGTAACGGCCTTCCTCGAAGAGCCGCTCGCCCTCGCGCATCGCCGCCCGGAACCGCCCGGCGTGATCGGTCAGTTCACCGGTGGCCCGGGGCCGGGCGTACACCCACGGTGCGCGGTAGCGCGGGACCGGCAGGGGCTGCACCCTGATCCGCCCGTCGATCGCAGCCAGCACGGCACGGCTGCCGTCGCCGCTCACCGCGAGGTGGAAGGTGTGCTGGGACATGCCGTCGTCGAACGTCCGCAGGCAGCGGCCGGTCGCCGTCTGCACCGCCCGGAGCGGCTGACCGCTTCCGACGACGGCCAGCGAGCCGTCGGGCGTCAGCGCGAGCGCCGAGACGTCCGTCACGTCGTGGGGCACCTGCGCGGCGATCCGGCCCGTCAGCACATTCCACAACACCATCGGTCCGTGCCATACCTGCAGGGCGTACCGCACGCCCGGGGCCACCGCGGCCCTTCGCACGAAGCCGCCCCAGGCCGAGCGAAGCTCATCGGCCCGCGGCTCGGTGAGAACGGCCCGGCACGCACCCGCACCGGCATCCCACAGGCGGATCGTCGTCTCTCCCAGACCACCGGCGCTCACGGCGATGCCGCCGCCGTCACCGAGTTCCAGTGCGGTCATGCGCTCCGTCCGGCTCGGCACCGGGCCCAGGAGCCCACCCGTGTCCAGATACCAGAACCACAGGGCGCCGTCCGCGTGCGCGGTGGCGCCGACCGACCCGTCAGCGCTGAGCGCGACCGAGGTGACGCCTTCGGCGACGGGGCCCGCCGGCAGGGGCAGCCGCTCGCCGCGAGCGAGGTCCCACCCCTCCGGCAGACCCTGCTCGCGGCCGACCAGGCCGATCCGCCCCTCGCCGTCCACCGCGACTGCCACGACGCGCGAGCCCTCGGACGTCAACTCCCGCAGGCAGCGGCCGCTTCCCGTCTCCCAAAGCCGCAGCACCCCCTGGTGGTCGCCGGACAGCACCAGGCCAGCGTCGGCCGTCACCGCCACAGCGCTCACACCCTCCTCGTGGCCGGTCAGGACCACCGGGCGAGCCCCCGGATCACGTGCCAACTCCGCCAGCGCGTCCGCGGTTTCGGCTGGTTCCGGTTCCCCCGGGGCAGCCGGGCGCAGCAGTTCCGCGGCGCGTTCGCGGTCGTCCCGCTCCAGGTGGACCAGACCGATCAGCCGCGCGCCCAGGGTGTCGTCGCCGCCGATCTCACGGGCGGAGGTCAGTTCGGCGACGAGTTCCGCATCGGTCTTCCGCGCGTTGCGCCACCGGTGCAGGCCGAAGTTGAAGGTGGCGGTCAGGCTGTGCGGGTCCGCCGTCATCGCATCCCGCCACCGCTCCTCGGCCTCCTCGGTGCGCCCGAGGTCGAGCAGGGACAGCGCCTGGTTGGAGAGCCCGTCCGCCAGCAGCGCGGCCGCCTCCGGGACCGGCCGCGGGTACGGTGTGCCGACCACGTCGCCGTACACCTTGCCCAGGACGCCGGCGACCTCGTCCAGCCGGGACGGCCGCGCCGTGACGGCGGTCGTGAAGCACTGGCGCAGCAGCCCCGCGACGGCCGGCGGCAGGGGCGGCACCCGCGGATCCTCCGGGCCGTCGGCCAACAGCACGTCAAGTGCCTCGGCCGCGGCCTGGCCGTAGTCGGTCGGCCGGCGGCCGGTGAACATCTCGAGCACCGTCAGCGCCCACGACCACACGTCCGTCGCGGGCGTCAGCCGGATCTCCCGGCGCCCGGCACCGGCGAGCGCCTGCTCCGGTGAACAGTACGGCCGCGTCATGCCGCCGAAGGTGACGCCGGACGCGGTCGTCCCGTCGGCGTCCGGCACGCGCGTCCCAGCCAGCCCGAAGTCGGTGACCTTGGCGGTTCCATCGGGTTCGAGCATGACGTTGGCGGGTTTGACGTCCTGGTGGACCAGACCGCTGTCGTGGGCGTGCTGGAGGCCCCACGCCGTTTGGACGGCGACGTCCAGGACGCGCGCGAGGGCAGCCCGAGGCCCGCCCTCGTAGAGGCGGCCGCCGGCCACCGCCTCGGCGAGGTCGCCGCCGTCGACCCACTCGGCGAACACCCGGGGCACGCCGCCGATGGTGCGGACATAGGCGCAGTTGACGGTGTGCGGGTGCAAGCCCAGGCTGACCCAGGTGCCCGCCTCGGCCTCGAACCGGCGCCTGCCACTCTCGGAGGCGACCCGCTCCGGCCGGGGCGTCTTGACCGCGAGGTCCATGTTCCAGCCCAGATGCCGGACCCGCTGGACCGTCCCCATCCCGCCGCTGCGCACATCGTCGAGCACCTCGTACAGATCGAGGACCACCTCGCCAGGCTGCCAGACCGCGGACGCCATCGCCGCGCCGTCAGTCGACCAGGGCCACGTACAGGGGGCTGCCGAGCAGTACCCGCATGCCGGGGCGGGCGTCGAGTTCCGGGTACGGGCTGGGGCCGGTCAGCAGGCGCCGGGCGACGAATTCCACGGTCTGCCGGGGGCCGCGCAGCAGCCGCCCTGCGGTGTGCACCCAGGCCAGGGAGGGCTGGTCGGCGGGAATCTCGACGCCGTCGGCTGACAACGCCGAGGCCAGGCCCGCCAGGAGCGTCGGCACCGAGGACGGCGCGAAATCCTGAGCCTGCGGCGCACTCGAACCGAGCACATGGCTGCCGGCGCCGCCGAGGCCCAGGATCGTCTGCTCGGTCCGGCCGCCGAAGTACACCAGCGCCCCGCCGCTCTCACCGGGCAGGAGCCCCCACTGCATGGGCAGGCTTCCGCGGAAGTACGGTCCCGGGTCGTCCACCGACCCTGTCTGCCCGGTCTTCTCCAGGTGGCGCAGAACGCGCTCCAGCTTGGCCGTCCGGTCCGGCGCAGATGCTTCGACGCTGCGCCGAACGTTGAACAGCTTCACGCTCAGGCCCGCTTCCGTGGTGCTCCGGCGGCCGAAAGCGGGATCGATCTGGGAGAGCAGCATGTCGACCTTGGCGTCGCTGATGTACAGGTAGTACCGCACCGTCACCGTTCGAGGGTATCGCGTCGCGGCCTCACGGGTCCCGGTCTCGTCCGCCAAGTTCCCGAAAGGCCACCTCCATCAACTCCAGCCCAAGTAGTGCTTGGTCGGGTCGGAATCGAGGTGGGTATGTCGCGGTGGCAGGTTGGGCGCGCGCGTCGTAGCCCGAACGCGGACTTCCCCCGGAAGCAGGACCGCTTGCAAGTTCGGCTTGCGGTGCCGGGATGCCCACCGCGGATCAGGCCGATAACAACGCGAGTCTCGGCGGGCAGGCACCGCTGGCCACCCGGGCACACAGGTAGGTGGTGACTCTGGGAGGTGGCGAGCTCGACCGCATCCATCATGGTGAGACGAGGGCTCTGGCAGACGATCAGCAGCGCCCGTACCTCCTGTCGCATGGTCCCTCGGGTCGCAGGAGCGCTGAACTCGGAGCCGCGCATCGTCACGCCGCCGCCGGGTCGAACGTATTCAGGGAGGATGCAGGTGCTGGTGACAGAGTGCCGGACTGAGGATCTGCCGGTGGCTGAGCGGTTCGGCTCCTGGCACGACGTGATGGCCGACGCGTTGACACCCAGCGTGTTCCGCAGTGACCACGAGTCGGACTTCCGGGCCAGCGCGCGAGTGCTGGAGCTGGGCGGGGTGCAGGTGTCGGCGCTGGCCTACCCGTCGCTGGAGAACGGCCGGCCGGCGAAGCTGATCCGGCGCTCCGATCCCGAGTCCTACCAGTTGATGCTGAATGTGCGCGGGGGGCACGGGATCCGCCAGGGCGGCCGCGACGCCATCAGCGGTCCCGGGGAGGTGACGCTCTACGGCACAGCGCGACAACTCTGGCCTACGCCGTGGCCATCGTCGGTGCCGTGGCGGCTGCTGTTGTGACCCCTCTCGGAGATCACCTCATGAAAGGCTTCCTCGACGAGCCGACCTGTCCGGGTGAAGCCTGCGAGGGAAAGAACCCTCAGAACCAGGGATGCGGCGAAGATGCGCGCACCTTCAAGCCCGCCGTCGGCAACCCCGCCCTTCTCCAGCTGCGCTACAGCGAGGACTGCCAGGCGGTATGGGCGCGCATCGAACGCGGAAGCCCAGGGGATCTGGTCACGGCAGAGGCTGCGGGGGGCGCCGAGCGTACTGCCCAGATCGAGTACGGAGACGACAAGTTCACCAGCATCGTGAGCGTGGGTGACGGCGAGTTCCAGGTCACCGCCTGTGCGGTACCCAAGGCCGGTGGCGAGAGCACCTACGAACGCTACTGCGTACATGCAACCGAGGCGAGCGCTTGGCGGTGACCCGGACAGCGCGCAGCAGGACCAGGTGTGCGCCCTGAGGAAGGTTGCGTCTCCGGCCAGGTCTGGTGAGCTGTCGTTGCGCACCAGCCCGTACCGGCGGGCGGCGTGAAGGTTCACCGCCCACTTGTCGGCGTGCGTACGGGGCGCCGGCGGTCTCTCGCCGAGTTCTGCGGGGTCGAGGTGGAGCATGTTCTGAAGCATCCAGGCCTGCGCGGGCAGCAATTGCTCCCACCCCAGGCGCTGCGCCTGGACCCACGCCCCGAGGTCTTCGCCCTGCACGCTCTCCTGACCCGGCACGGTCGGCAGCGGCCGGCCGTCCTCGATCAGCTTCGGGCACAACCGGTAAAGGCGCTGCCACACCACGGGCGAGGTGGGGCACCAGGACGGGTCGATCGCCTCCAGCGCGTCCCACCGCTCTTCCGGCAACGCCCCGGCAGTGGCACCTGCCCGTGGACTCGGCCCTGACTTGGACCGCTTCCAACTCCTGCGCTGTCCGGGTGAGTACGCGTACTCAGGTGCCGTCTGCCGGACTCCTCCATGCTGGGGCGCGAACGCCGGACCGTCTCAGGGGGACATACGCATGGACCACGCCCTGCAGCTGCGCACTGCCACTGCTCGGGATCATGACTGGATCCACGAACTGCGCCACCGCGTGTACGCGGAGGAGCTCGGCCAGCATCCGGTGGATCCGTCGGGAAGGCTGAGTGACGGACTCGACGGAGACAACGTCTATCTCGTGGCCGCGCGCGGCCAGACGCGGATCGGCTTCGTCAGCCTCACCCCGCCGTGGGTCGGCCGCTACTCACTCGACAAGTACCTGACGCGCGAGGAGCTGCCGGTCCTGACCGAGGAGGCGCCGTTCGAGATCCGCGTCCTGACCGTCGAGGAGCACTGGCGGTCCACCGCGGCGGCGCCACTCCTTATGTACGCGGCGCTGCGCTGGGTCGCGGCGCGGGGCGGCCGCCGGGTGGTGGCGATGGGACGCACGGAGTTGCTCGACATGTACCTCGCGGCCGGGCTGCGGCCGGTGGGGCGCACGGTCCGCTCGGGCGCGGTCTCCTTCGAGGTCCTCAGCGGCTCCGTGGCCGAGCTGACGAGGACGGTCGCCGAGCGCCACGGCCGGATCCTGGAGCGGCTGCGGACGGACCTGGACTGGCGGCTCGACGTGCCGTTCGCGCCGCGTGCGGACGGCTGTGAGCACGGCGGGGCGTTCTTCTCGGCGATCGGCACCGACTTCCGGACCCTGACCCGCCGTCACGAGGTGGTCGCGGCGGATGTGCTGGACGCCTGGTTCCCGCCGTCCCCAGGGGTCCGCGCGGTCCTCTCGCAGGATCCGGGGTGGGCGGCCCGGACCTCGCCGCCGACGGGCGCGGAGGGACTGCTCGCGGAGATCGCCGGGGTCCGCGGGCTGCCGGTGGAGTCGCTGGTCGTCGGGGCGGGCTCGTCCGATCTGATCTTCCGCGCGTTCGGCCGGTGGCTCACGCCGGGGAGCCGGGTGCTCTTGCTCGATCCGGGCTATGGGGAGTACGCCCATGTCACCGAGCGGGTGATCGGCTGCCGGGTCGACCGGCTCCAGCTGCGCCGGGAGGACGGCTGGCTGCTCGACCCGGCCCGGCTCGCCACCACGACCGGCGACGGACGGTACGACCTCGTGGTCGTGGTCAACCCGAACAACCCGACCGGCCGCCACGCCCCGGGCGACGCGCTGCGCGCGGTGATCGAGGCCTCGCCCGCGCGGACCCGGTGGTGGATCGACGAGGCCTACCTGGGGTATGTCGATCCGGCGGACTCGCTGGCCGGGCTCGCCTCGGTCGACGCCCGGGTCGTGGTCTGCACCTCGCTGTCGAAGATGTACGCCCTGTCGGGGATGCGGGCCGCGTACCTGGTGGCCGGTCCGGAGACGGCCGGGGAGCTGCGGCGCTGGACGCCGCCGTGGCCCGTGAGCCTGCCGGCCCAGCTGGCTGCCGTGACGGCGCTGCGCGACCCCGCGTACTACGCGGAGCGCTGGGCCCGCACCCATGTGCTGCGCCGGCGACTGGCGTACGACCTCGAGGAGTTGGGCGGCTTCTCCTCGGTCGACGAGGGGGTGGCGAACTTCCTCACGGTGACCCTGCCGCCGGACGGACCGAGCGCGGCGCGGCTGGTGCGCGAGTGCCGGCGCCACGACGTGTTCCTGCGTGACCTGTCGCCGATGTCCCCGGCCTACGAGGGGCGGACCGTCCGGATCGCCGTCCGCGACACGGCGGAGAACGCGCGGATCGTGGCGGCGTGCCAGAGCGCCCTGGACGCGCTGCGCACGCCGGCCGCAGTGGTGTCGGGCGCGCCGGGACGGGCCTCCCGATGACGACAGTCGCCGGCCTCGTGCCGTACCTCGGCGGGGCACTGGCGGTCGCAGGCGTCGCGGTGGCGGTGACCCGGCGCCGTGAACTGATGGTCCGCTGGTGCGTGTGGGCGCTCGCAGTGCCCCTGGTGACCGCCGCGTTCTGGCTCGGTCCACCGGGGATCGCGGTGCTCGCGGCCGCGGTCGGTGTGGTCGCGGTGGCGGAGTTCGGCGGGCTGCTCCGGCTGGGTCCGGTGGACCGGGCGGTGCTGGCCGCGGCGATCGTCGGCCTCGTCCTCACCGCCTGGCTGGCCCCCGGGGAGGTGTTCCGGGTGGCGGCGGCCGGGGCGCTTGCGATTGCCGGGGTGCCGTTGTTCTCGGGCGACGTGGAGCACGGGCTCCGCCGTCTGGGGGCGGGCCTGCTGGGGCTCGTGTGGCTGGGCGCCCTGGCCGGCCTCGTTTCGTCCGGCGTCCTTGGCTTCGTCCTGTTCGTGGCCGTGTCGATCGCCGACATCGTCGCGTACGTGGCGGGTCGCCGTCTCGGCGGCCCCCGGCTCTCCCCGCTGTCGCCCGCCAAGCGGTGGAGCGGCACGCTGGCCGGGGCCGCGGCCGGTCTCCTCACGCTGGCCGTGCTGTCCTGCCTGACGTGGCAGACGGCGGTGGCCGTGGCGGTCGGCGGCCCACTCGGGGACCTGCTGGAGTCGATGGTCAAGCGGGGCGCCCGCGCCAAGGACGCCGGCCGATGGCTGCCCGGCTCCGGCGGCATCCTCGACCGGATCGACTCCCTCCTCCTCGCTCTGGCGGTGCTGTTGATACTGGAGTGAGCCACGGGGTGGTGGCCATGCGTGGCGAGGATTTGGCCGCCGGGCCGGGTCTGGGCGATCCACGCTGTGGGGATGGTGTGCACGCCGCAGGTGGCGATGATGCGGTCATACGGCGCGTTCTCCGGATATCCGGCCAGGCCGTCGGCGGTCACGAGGTGGGGGGCGCCTCCCAAACTCATCGACAAGCGACGTGCCCGCTGCTCGATAAAGCCACCCGGGCCTGCGCTGCCGCGGCGGCCATCCGTGCCGACCTGCGCGACGTCGCGATGGAGGTGTCTGCTGCGGCCGTGTACGTCACCGGGGTCGTGGCGGGTGGTGAAGCGGGACCCGTTCCGTCGATGGCACTTGTTGGCCGCCGAAGCCCGCCGGCACCTCGCCCGCCTCGGGCCACAGTCCATCAATACGGTCCTGCCTCTCGCCAGGGCCTGTTCGTCGCCTGGCCTTCAGGACGGACTGGGTGTCGTCGCGGCGCCGGATGAATCCCCCGGGGCCGTCCGCGCGCGGGCGGCGGCAGCTGCTGATGCTGAGGCGAGGACCAGGAAACTGCTGGCCGCATAGAACAGCGCCGGCCCGGCGCTGAAGATCCTACGTTGCGCCTTTAGTGCCGCGTAGTACTCGGCCTGGGTGAGGTCCACCCTGACGCTGCGCTGCGGATTCACGCTCCTGTCCCAGTAGGTGTAGTAGTAGCCTGATGCGTCTGCCTGCGCATCCTCGGCTGCGCCGGCGCCGGTGGCACAGCCCAGCGCGGCCGAGCAGATGATAAGCGCGTAGGTGAGCTTCAGGGCGGGCGGCAGCACCCGGACGTACCTGGCGAACCGGTCGGCGTTGGCCCCACCCAGCAAACGGGCCCCGCCTGCGCCACGGAAGAGTGCGACAGCGAACACAGGGAAAACCGTCCCGAACAGACCCATTACAAGCCATTTTGGCACAGTGCACGTGCCGGGCAGCCAGGTCGAGGCCATGCACAGCAGCTCAAGTCCACAGAGGACCATGGCCAGTACGAAGTGCACCCGGTAGCTGCCTCGCAGCTCCCCCATACGATTTCCTCCCGCAAGCCTGATCGGTCACCATAGCGACAGCCGCACGGGATCAGGAGTGGTGCGGGCGCGTGACCCGGCGGCCCGCTGGCGGAGGCAAGTCTGCAGAACTCGGTGGCTTATCGGGCCGCATCGTAAGGACTTCGTAGCATCTCCGGCCGGGACAGAAGGGCTCCACATCGCGTGGAATCAGTCGTGGAAGCGCAGCGTGGGGAGGCAAG
>NZ_JBEZXR010000117.1:0-17830 GCF_040638135.1 Streptomyces sp. NPDC026673
TTGCCCGGCGCGGTCAGTGACCGCGCCGCTGCGTGTGTGGGTGGGCCGGGTGCGGGGCCTCCGGGGCTGGGCATTCTGGACGCATATTTACGTGCATGGCGGGCGGTCCATGTCGGTGCCGTCTGTGCCGCACACAAATACGCCCAGTGTCCAGAACGCCCACCCCTACGACCCCGCCCCCTCCCTCTCGTAGCGCGCCTGATCGCCGGAGGGGGGTCAAAGGGCGGTCCGGGGCTGGCGCATGTGCCCAACTCACCCCGACTGGGTCAGGCGCCTCACGGGGGCATCCCTCAGCGGTAGCTCGGGGACGCAGGGGGTGCGGAGGCAGTTCGGGGTCGCCGCAAGCACCCAGCTCACCCCCCACCGGGTCAGGCGCCTCACGGGGCTACCGCCCAGCGGTAGCTCGGGGACGCAGGGGGTGAGAAAGCGGTTCGGGGTCGCCGCGAGTGCCTTACTGACCCCCCACCGGCCGTCGTGCGCCCACACGACCGGAGGGGGTGTGGCGGGGTGCGCCCGGAAACGACGAGCGGCAGACCCGGCGCGGAATGACGTTGGCGTAAACCGCGAGCGTTGAGGACGTGCGCCGGCGCGGCACCGACCCCACGCCAACAGTGCGCAGGCCCGCACCGACCGCGCCGGGCAATCGGGCGGGAGGGCGGGGGAGAAACCCCGACATCAACCACAGCGGCGCCGCACACGAACACCGGGCCCGCACCCGACGACCCCGCCACGCATCGCGCACACGCGCACACCCACCGTGAGAACCCCCGCCCCCCTCGCCACGGCAGTTGTCCGTGATCGCCCGATCGACCATGATGATCTTTCCTCGTGCCCCATGGCAGGGGAAACGGCCGGTGAACGGAGCCTTCCGGGAATCCGATAACCTCTGCCGACACGGCCCCCGCGCGGCGCGTCGCACCCGTGGTGGCGGCGTCCCCAGCGGGCGCCGAGCACACCCCACGTCCAGGGAGATGAGTCCTTCTGTCGACCGCCATCCTCATCGGTCCGCCGGTCGCGATGTCGCCGATCGAGGGCGACCTGCGCGACCTCGGCTTCGAGGTCGTCGCCGCGGAAGACGCCGCCTCGCTCGCCGAGCGGCTCCACGCCGTCCCCGCCGCCGAGCGCGTCGCCGTGGTCGACCGGCGCTTCGTCGGGCACGTCCACGCGCTGCGGCTCGGGCTGACCGACCCCCGCTTCGACGTCTCCGCGGTACCCGGTGCCGTCTCGGTGCGTCCCGCCGCCCGGTCCGCGCTGGTGCGGGCCCTCGCGGCCGCGGGGGACGGGCGGGACCGCGAGGAGGGCCTCGCCGACCTGCTCGCCGAAGTCCTGGACAAGGACGGCGTCGCCGTTCACCGGCCCAACCTCGACGTGCTCGTCGCGACCGTCCCCGTCGACGCCGCCGGACGTGAGCACGCCGAGGCCGCCGTCGCCGCCGTCGACGACGAGGCGGTGCGGCTGCGCACCGCCGTGAAGTCCCGCGACGGCTTCTTCACCACCTACTTCGTCAGCCCCTACTCCCGCTACATCGCGCGCTGGTGCGCCCGCCGCGGACTCACCCCCAACCAGGTCACCACCGCGTCCCTGCTGGTGGCTCTCGGCGCGGCCGCCTGCGCGGCCACCGGCACCCGCCCCGGCTTCATCGCCGCCGGCGTGCTGCTGCTCGCCTCCTTCGTGCTGGACTGCACCGACGGCCAGCTGGCCCGCTACTCGCTGCAGTACTCCACGCTCGGAGCCTGGCTGGACGCCACCTTCGACCGCGCCAAGGAGTACGCGTACTACGCGGGCCTGGCGCTCGGCGCGGCGCGCGGGGGCGACGACGTATGGGCCCTGGCCCTCGGTGCGATGGCGCTGCAGACCTGCCGCCACGTCGTGGACTTCTCCTACGCGGAGACCGTCCGCGACGCGCAGGACGGGGCCGCCGCCGGGGCGCTGTCCCAGCGACTCGACCGCGTCGGCTGGACGGTCTGGCTGCGCCGCATGATCGTGCTGCCCATCGGCGAGCGCTGGGCGCTGATCGCGGTGCTGACCGCGGCGACCACGCCGCGCATCACCTTCACCGTGCTGATCGCCGGCTGCGCGTTCGCCGCCTGCTACACCATGGCCGGCCGGGTGCTGCGTTCGCTCCGGCACCGGGCACCCGCCGGTGAGGGCTCCGCCCGGGCGCTGGCCCAGCTCGCCGACACCGGACCGGTCGCCGAGGGCCTCGCGCGCCTCTTCCGGGGCCGCGGCCTCCCGGTGGCCGCGCTGCTGGGCGCCGCCGTGATGATTGCCACGTCGCTCCTCGCCCCGGTGGGCAGCCCGTGGCCGCTCGTCGCCGCCGGCTGCTACGCCCTGACGTCCGCACTGGCCGTCGCGGGCCCGCTCAAGGGAGCCCTCGACTGGCTCGTGCCGCCGGTCTTCCGCGCGGCCGAGTACGGAACCATCCTGGTGCTCGCGGCGGTCTCCGATGTGAACGGAGCGTTGCCCGCGGCTTTCGGGCTGGTGGCCGCGGTCGCCTACCATCACTACGACACGGTGTACCGCATCCGCGGCGGGACCGGGGCGCCCCCGCGGGCCCTGGTACGCGCGACGGGCGGTCACGAAGGCCGGGCACTGCTGGTCACCGCGGCGGCCGCGGCCCTGGCGCACAACACGGGTTTCACGGTCGCGCTGACGGTCCTCGCCGTCGCGCTGGCGGTGGTGGTGCTCACCGAGAGCATCGGGTTCTGGGTGTCATCACAAGCACCCGCTGTACACGACGAAACTGGAGGACCTGCATGATCGGCCTCGTGCTGGCGGCCGGCGCCGGACGGCGACTGCGCCCCTACACCGACACTCTGCCGAAGGCCCTGGTGCCCGTGGACCCGGCGGGTGAGGGAACCACGACCGTGCTGGACCTCACGCTGGGCAACTTCGCCGAGGTCGGCCTGACCGAGGCCGCCATCGTCGTCGGCTACCGCAAGGAGGCCGTGTACGAGCGGCAGGCCGCGCTGGAGGCGAAGTACGGCCTGAAGCTGCACCTCGTCGAGAACGACAAGGCCGAGGAGTGGAACAACGCCTACTCCCTGTGGTGCGCCCGTGACGTCATCAAGGAAGGCGTCATCCTCGCCAACGGCGACACCGTGCACCCGGTCTCCGTCGAGCAGACGCTGCTCGCCGCCCGGGGCAACGGGCAGCGGATAATCCTCGCCCTCGACACGGTGAAGCAGCTCGCCGACGAGGAGATGAAGGTCATCACCGCCGAGGGCAAGGGCGTCCAGCGGATCACCAAGCTCATGGACCCGGCCTCCGCCACCGGCGAGTACATCGGCGTCACCCTCATCGAGGGCGAGGCGGGCGCCGACCTCGCCGACGCTCTGAAGGCCACCTACGAGCGCGACCCGCAGCTCTACTACGAGGACGGCTACCAGGAGCTGGTCAACCGCGGCTTCCAGGTCGACGTCGCCCCCATCGGCCAGGTGTCCTGGGTCGAGATCGACAACCACGACGACCTGAACCGCGCCCGGGAGATCGCGTGCCAGTACTGACGAGGCTCATCCCCTCGCCGGTCGTCGTCGACATCCGTGCCGGAGCACTGGAGGACCTGGCGGGCCTGCTGGCCGACCAGCGCATCTCCAGCTCCGGCAGGCTGGCCATCGCGATAAGCGGTGGCTCGGGGACCGTGCTGCGCGAGCGGCTCGCCCAGGCGCTGCCGGGTGCCGACTGGTACGAGGTGGCCGGGGGATCCATCGACGGCGCCGTGAAGCTGGCCGACGCCATGCGAGGCAACCGCTACGACGCGGTCGTCGGACTCGGCGGCGGCAAGATCATCGACGCGGCCAAGTACGCCGCCGCGCGGGTCGGGCTGCCGCTGGTGGCGGTGGCGACCAACCTGTCGCACGACGGCATCTGCTCGCCGGTGTCCACCCTGGACAACGACAACGGCCGTGGCTCCTACGGTGTGCCGACTCCGATCGGGCTGGTCATCGACCTCGACGTGATCCGCGAGGCCCCGGTTCGCTACGTGCGGTCCGGCATCGGCGACGCCCTGTCCAACATCTCGGCGATCGCGGACTGGGAGCTGTCCCACCGCGAGACCGGCGAGCCGATCGACGGACTGGCCGCCGCCATGGCGCGCACGGCCGGCGAGTCGGTGCTGCGGCACCCCGGCGGCACGGGCGACGACGAGTTCCTGACCGTGCTGTCCGAGGCGCTGGTTCTCACCGGCATCGCGATGTCGATCAGCGGCGACAGCCGTCCCGCCTCCGGGGCGTGCCACGAGATCAGCCACGCGATCGACCTGCTGTACCCCAAGCGGGCCGCCGCCCACGGCGAGCAGGTCGGCATCGGTGCCGCCTTCGCGATGTTCCTGCGCGGCGCCCCGGACGAGGCCGGGCTCTTCGCCGAGGTGCTGAACCGCCACGGCCTGCCCACCACTCCGGGTGAAATCGGCTTCACCGAGGCCGAGTTCGTCAAGGCCGTCGAATACGCTCCGCAGACCCGCCCCGGGCGCTACACGATTCTGGAGCACCTGGAGCTGTCCACCGACCAGATCAGGGACGCATACGCCGACTATGCCAAAACCATCGGTAGCTGAGCTGCGGCCGGTCGTTCACCCCGCGGGGCTGAAGGACCGGCGCAGCGGTGAGCACTGGGCCGGCCGCATCTACATGCGGGAGATCTCGCTGCGTTGGACGAGGCATCTCGTCAACAGCCGCGTGACGCCCAACCAGCTCACGTACCTCATGATCGTCGCGGGTATCGCGGCCGGGGCGGCACTGCTCGTGCCCGGCCTCGCCGGTGCCGTGGCGGGCGCGCTGCTGATCCAGCTGTACCTGCTGCTGGACTGCGTGGACGGCGAGGTCGCCCGCTGGCGCAAGCAGACCTCGATCACCGGCGTCTACCTCGACCGGGTGGGGCACTACCTGTCCGAGGCGGCGCTGCTGGTCGGCTTCGGGCTGCGGGCCGCCGACCTCTTCCACCGCGACGGCGCCACCACCCAGTGGGGCTGGGCGTTCCTCGGGACGCTGGCCGCACTCGGCGCGATCCTGATCAAGGCCGAGACGGACCTGGTCGACGTGGCCCGCTCCCGCAGCGGTCTGTCCGCCGTCCAGGACGAGGCCTCCGTGCCCCGCTCCTCCGGACTGGCGCTGGCCCGCAAGGCCGCCGCCGCGCTGAAGTTCCACCGGCTGGTGGGCGGCGTGGAGGCATCGCTGCTGATCCTGGTGGCCGGTGTCGCGGACTTCGTCCACGGCGACCTGCTCTTCACCCGCATCGCCGTCTGCGTCCTGGCCGCCATCGCCGTGCTGCAGACGCTGCTGCACCTGGTCTCGATCCTCGCGTCGAGCAGGCTGAGGTGAGCGCCGTGGGGACGTCGGCCGGAACGATCCGCGTCGGTGCGGTGATCATCACCATGGGCAACCGCCCCGAGGAACTGCGCGACCTGCTGGACTCGGTCGCCAAGCAGCGCGGTCCGGCGGTCGAGATCGCCGTCGTCGGCAACGGCTCGCCGCTGCCCGAGCTGCCGTCCGGCGTGCGGACCGTCGAGCTGCCCGAGAACCTGGGCATCCCCGGTGGCCGCAATGTCGGCATCGAGGCCTTCGGCCCCGGCGGCAGCGAGGTCGACGTCCTGCTCTTCCTGGACGACGACGGGCTGCTGCCGAACGAGGACACCGCCGAGCTGGTCCGCGAGGCCTTCGCGGCGGATCCCCGGCTCGGCATCGTCAGCTTCCGCATCGCCGACCCGGAGTCCGGGATCACCCAGCGCCGCCACGTCCCCCGGCTGCGGGCCTCCGACCCGATGCGCTCCTCGCGCGTCACGACGTTCCTGGGCGGCGCCAACGCGGTGCGCACGGCGGTGTTCCAGGAGGTCGGCGGCCTGCCCGACGAGTTCTTCTACGCCCACGAGGAGACCGACCTCGCCTGGCGGGCCCTCGACGCGGGCTGGATGATCGACTACCGCGCGGACATGGTGCTTTTGCACCCGCTGACCGCTCCCAGCAGGCACGCGGTCTACCACCGCATGGTGGCCCGCAACCGTGTGTGGCTGGCCCGCCGGAACCTGCCCTGGCCCCTGGTGCCGGTCTACCTGGGCGTGTGGATGCTGCTGACCCTGCTGCGCCGGCCCTCGGGTCCCGCGCTGAAGGCGTGGTTCGGCGGATTCAAGGAAGGCTGGACGTCGTCGAGCGGCCCGCGCCGGCCGATGCGGTGGCGGACCGTGTGGAGACTGGCCCGACTGGGCCGGCCCCCGATCATCTGACAAGCTCGGACGAGAGTGCACCCCGCGCAACGGGCCCGGTCCCGTGGCGCGTCCAGAGGATGAAAGTGTCAACTGTGAGCGAGACAACGCACGACGGTGCGGTCGCCGTGGGCCGGGTGCCCGCGGCGGCCGGCGGCCGCACGCCGTCCCAGCTGGCGGCCGAGTACGGTCTGACCGTCAGCGGCGCCCGGCCGGGCCTCGTCGAGTACGTGCGGCAGCTGTGGAACCGCCGTCACTTCATTTCGGCGTTCGCCCGGGCCCGCGCGTCGGCGCAGTACACCCAGGCGCGGCTGGGCCAGCTGTGGCAGGTGCTGACGCCGCTGCTCAACGCGGCCGTCTACTACTTCATCTTCGGTCTGCTGCTGGGCACCGACCGCGGTGTGGACAACTACATCGCGTTCCTGGTCACGGGTGTCTTCATCTTCACCTTCACCCAGTCCTCCGTGCTCTCCGGCGTGCGCGCGATCGCCGGCAACCTCGGTCTGATCCGGGCGCTGCACTTCCCGCGGGCGAGTCTGCCGATCGCGTTCACGCTGGTGCAGCTCCAGCAGTTGCTGATGTCGATGCTGGTACTGCTGTCGATCGTGCTGATGACCGGGGAGGTCCCCGGTCCGTCGTGGCTGCTGGCGGTGCCGGCGCTGGTGCTGCAGTCGGTGTTCAACGCGGGGCTGGCGCTGGTGATGGCGCGGCTGGGCAGCAAGATGACGGACCTCGCTCAGTTGATGCCGTTCATCCTGCGGACCTGGATGTACGCCTCGGGTGTCATGTACAGCATCAGCCACTTCGCGGCGAGCGCGCCGACCGCCGTCAAGGTCCTCCTCGACCTGAACCCGGCGGCGGTCTACATCGACCTGATGCGCTTCGCACTGATCGACAGTTTCACCTCCGCGCAGCTCCCGCCCCATGTGTGGGCGATCGCCCTGGGCTGGGCCCTGGTCATGGGCGTCGGGGGCTTCGTGTACTTCTGGAAGGCTGAGGAGAGGTACGGCCGTGGCTGAGCACGACGGCGCCGCCGCGGGCGGCGAGCGCATTCCCACGGTGATCGTGGACGACCTGCACATCGTGTACCGGGTACACGGCGCGGGCACGGGCAAGGGCAGTGCCGTCAGCGCCCTGACCCGTCTGGTCACCCGGAGGGGCAACCCGAACGTCCGCAAGGTGCACGCCGTGCGCGGCGTCAGCTTCACCGCCTACCGCGGCGAGGCGATCGGCCTGATCGGCTCCAACGGCTCGGGCAAGTCCACCATGCTGCGCGCCATCGCGGGCCTGCTGCCCGCGGAGAGCGGCCGGGTCTTCACCGAGGGCCAGCCCTCGCTGCTCGGTGTGAACGCCGCCCTGATGAACGACCTGACCGGCGAGCGCAATGTCATCCTCGGCGGCCTCGCCATGGGCATGTCGCAGGAGCAGGTCAGGGAGCGCTACCAGGAGATCGTGGACTTCTCCGGGATCAACGAGAAGGGCGACTTCATCTCCCTCCCGATGCGCACCTACTCCTCCGGCATGGCGGCCCGGCTGCGCTTCTCGATCGCCGCGGCCAAGAGCCACGACGTGCTGATGATCGACGAGGCGCTCGCCACCGGTGACCGCTCGTTCCAGAAGCGCTCGGAGGCGCGCATCCGCGAGCTGCGCAAGGAGGCCGGCACGGTCTTCCTGGTCAGCCACAACAACAAGTCGATCCGCGACACCTGCGACCGCGTGCTGTGGCTGGAGAAGGGCGAGCTGCGCATGGACGGTCCGACCGACGTCGTGCTGAAGGCGTACGAAGAGTTCACGGCGAAGTGATCCCGCCCGCCGGCCCGCGCCCCTGATCGCCGCGCGGGCCGGACGTGCGTTCACCGTCCGTCCTCTCCCCGCCGTGCGTCCCGCGGCCTCACCGCCCTGATGTTCCGCCCGATTTCCGCGTTCCCGCCGGTCGTTCCCCGCTGCTCCCGCCCGGGCTTCGGCGGCTGCCGCATTTCCGCACCCGATTCCCTCGGGCCGGGTCCGGTCGCGTCCGCGGGCGAATACGCCAAGTGGGTGGGCGCTCACCCGGCGCATTCGCGCCGCGCGGACTCCGGGGCGAATGGGGCTGATGATTTTCCCGGGATTTTGCGAGGCGCCGGGGACGAGGACCCTCTGTTCGCGCGTTGCTGCTTTCGGATCGACATCGTTCCGCCCCCCGGCGCACGCCGGAGCGGGTTCGCGCCGTAAGCTGTAGCGGTACTCAATCGCCGGATCTCGGGCGATACGTCCGGAGAGTCGGTTCGAGTGCTCGGACGGCCCGGAGCAGGAATTATAGGAGCGGCGTGTCCGAAATTGGGTGTAATGCGCTATCGGTGTAGAACGGGGGATGTGACGGCAATGGCTCTGTGGACCCCTGGGGAGAAAGCGCCCACCGCCCGCACGCCGGGACGTTCACGGTGACCGGTCTCAAGCCCCAGGCGCGGGCGAGCACGGCGCCGGATGCCCCTTCACGTGCCGTTCTCGACAAGGCGGCCCGCGAGAACTTCCCCGTCGCACCCTTCTTCGTCCCCCGCTCCTGGCGTGCCGACCTCATGGCGGTCTACGGCTTCGCCCGGCTCGTCGACGACATCGGCGACGGCGACCTGGCCGACGGGGGCCGCGTCGACGCCGTACGGCTCGGTCTTCCCGCCGAGGCGGCCGGCGACCGCACCGCGATGCTGGACGCGTTCGAGGCCGATCTGCGCCGGGTCTTCGACGCGGGCCCCGACGACATCCGTCACCCGCTGCTCCGCGCCCTGCAGCCCACCGTCCGCCGGCACGGGCTCACCCCCGAACCCTTCCTCGGCCTGATCGAGGCCAACCGGCAGGACCAGGTCGTACGTCGCTACGCCACGTACGACGACCTCCTCGCCTACTGCGAGCTGTCGGCGAACCCGGTCGGCCGGCTCGTCCTCGGCATCACCGGCACCGCCACCCCCGAGCGGATCCGCCGTTCGGACGCGATCTGCACGGCGCTGCAGATCATCGAGCACCTCCAGGACGTGGCCGAGGATCTCGGCCGCGACCGCATCTACCTGCCCGCCGAGGACATGAAGCGCTTCGGCGTCACCGAAACCGATCTCACCGCCGCTACCGCGGGCGCACAGGTGCGCGCACTGGTCGCGTACGAAGCGGAACGCGCCCGAGACCTCCTGAATGAAGGCACCCCGTTGGTGGGTAGCGTCCACGGCAGGCTCAGGCTGTTGCTCGCCGGGTTCGCCGGAGGAGGCCGCGCCGCCCTGCGGGCGATCGCGGACGCGGGCTACGACGTGCTGCCGGGGCCGCCGAAGGCCGGCAGGTTCAGCCTGCTGCGCGAGGTGGGGTCGACATTGCGAAGAGAGGGGTGAGCCGGACTGTGAACGGCTCCGATCGCATGTCAGGGCCGGTGCTCGCGGCGTATCGCTATTGCGAGGTCGTGACCGGCCACGAGGCCCGCAACTTCGCCTACGGCATCCGGCTGCTGCCCACCCCCAAGCGGCAGGCCATGTCCGCCCTCTACGCCCTCTCACGACGGGTGGACGACATCGGTGACGGCGACCTCGACCTCGCCGAGAAGCAGCTCCGGCTGGACGACACCCGTGCCCTGCTCGCCCGGATCCAGGAGGGCGCGGTCGCCGAGGACGACACGGACCCGGTGGCCGTCGCACTCGCCGACGCCGCGCGCCGCTTCCCGCTCCCGCTCGGCGGGCTCGACGAGCTCATCGACGGCGTGCAGATGGACCTGCGCGGCGACACCTACGAGACCTGGGAAGACCTCGCCTCCTACTGCCGGTGCGTCGCCGGGGCCATCGGCCGGCTCTCGCTCGGCGTCTTCGGCACCCTGCCCGGGGCGCCCGACCGGGAGCGCGCCGCGGAGTACGCCGACACCCTCGGCCTCGCCCTGCAACTCACCAACATCCTGCGGGACCTGCGCGAGGACGCCGCCAACGGCCGGACCTACCTGCCGGCCGAGGACCTCGCGAAGTTCGGCTGTTCGGCCGGATTCCACACGGACACCCCGCCGGCCGGGTCGGACTTCGCGGGCCTGGTCGAGTTCGAGGTGAAGCGGGCCCGCGCCCTGTTCGCCGAGGGCTACCGGCTGCTGCCCATGCTCGACCGCCGCAGCGGCGCCTGCGTCTCCGCGATGGCCGGCATCTACCGCCGGCTCCTGGAGCGGATCGCCGCCGACCCCGAGGCCGTGCTCCGCGGGCGGGTCTCGCTGCCCGGCCACCAGAAGGCGTACGTCGCGGCGCGCGGCCTCGCCGGTCTCGACGCCCGACGTGCCGCCAGGAGGCGCGCGTGACCCCCGCCCCACCGGCCGCGGGCCTCTTCCCCCGCACCGGCGAAAACCGTGCAAACGGCACGGGAGCGGCAGCGTCGCGGAAAACCGCCGTTTTCCGCCGCCGTGAGGCAACCGCCACCGTGCCGGAGGCGTCACAGTCGGCAACGGTGCGCCGTGCCGAGCGCGGCGGCACCCGGGGGAGGACGCATGGCTGAGCGCACGGCCGTCGTGATCGGCGGCGGGCTCGCGGGTACGACGGCGGCACTGGCACTGGCCGACGCCGGGCTCCGCGTCACCCTGCTCGAGGCCCGTCCCCGGCTCGGCGGACTCGCCTTCTCCTTCCGGCGCGGCGCCCTGACCGTCGACAACGGCCAGCACGTCTTCCTGCGCTGCTGCGCCGCCTACCTCCGCTTCCTGGACCGGATCGACGCGTCCGACCTCGTCACCCTCCAGCGCCGGCTGGACGTCCCGGTGCTCGACGTCGCGGCCCCGCGACCCCGGCTCGGCCGGCTGCGCCGCTCGGCGCTGCCCGTGCCGCTGCACCTGGCCGCCAGCCTGGCCACCTACCCGCACCTGTCGCTCGCCGAACGGGCCTCCGTCGGACGGGCCGCGCTCGCGCTGCGCTCGCTCGACCCCGCCGACCCGGCGCTGGACGCGGTCGACTTCGGCAGTTGGCTGCGTGAGCACGGCCAGTCGGCCCGCACCGTCGAGGCGCTGTGGGACCTGGTCGGGATCGCGACGCTCAACGCCACCGCCGACGAGGCGTCACTCGGCCTGGCCGCCATGGTCTTCAAGACCGGACTGCTTTCCGACCCCGGCGCCGCCGACATCGGCTGGGCCGCCCGGCCGCTCGGCGAACTGCACGACGAGCGTGCCCGCACCGCCCTGGACAAGGCCGGCGTACGCACCCTGCTGCGCGCCCGGGCCACCTCGCTCACCCGCACGGACGCGCCCGAGCCGGTACGGTCCGCGGCGAGCGTTCCCGGGGCCGGCGGCCCGGTCTGGGAGGTCGAGGCCGAGACCGGACCCGGCCGCGGCGAGCGCTTCACGGCGGACACCGTCGTGCTGGCCGTACCGCAGCACGAGGCCCACGGGCTCCTCCCGGCCGGCGCGCTCCCGGACCCGGACGCGCTGCTGCGCATCGGCACCGCGCCGATCCTCAACGTCCACGTCGTCTACGACCGCGAAGTCCTGCGGCAGCCCTTCTTCGCGGCCCTGGGCAGCCCCGTGCAGTGGGTCTTCGACCGTACGGAGCACTCCGGGCTCACCGGCGGGGGCCAGTACCTCGCCCTCTCCCAGTCGGCGGCCCAGGAGGAGATCGACCTCCCCGTGGCCGAACTGCGCAAGCGCTACCTGCCGGAGCTGGAGCGGCTGCTGCCGGTCGCGCGTGACGCCGCCGTACTGGACTTCTTCGTCACCAGGGAACGGACCGCGACCTTCGCCCCGATCCCCGGTGTCGGCGCCCTGCGCCCGGGTCCCGCCACCCGCGCGCCGGGTGTCTGGCTCGCCGGCGCATGGACCGCCACCGGCTGGCCCGCGACGATGGAAAGCGCGGTCCGCAGCGGTTTGCAAGCCTCCCGAGCAGCTTTGACCGCCCTCCGCCATCCCTTCGACCCACGTACCTTCGCCATCGAAGGCCTGGAGCCGGTATGAGCATGACCAGTGCAATCAGAGGAGAGAATGTGACCGCTGGCAACGAGCAGATGACCGCGGGCGTCGACAGAGCGACCGTGACCGCGCTGCTGGAGCGCGGCCGCGACCTGTCCACGCCGGTGCTGCGCGCCGCCGTGGACCGCCTCGCACCCCCGATGGACACCGTCGCCGCCTACCACTTCGGATGGATCGACGCGGCGGGCAACCCGACCCACGGCGACAGCGGCAAGGCAGTCCGCCCCGCACTGGCGCTGCTGTCCGCCGAGGCGGCCGGCGCCGCCCCCGAGGTGGGCATCCCGGGCGCGGTCGCCGTGGAGCTGGTGCACAACTTCTCCCTGCTGCACGACGACCTGATGGACG
Source organism: Streptomyces sp. NPDC026673 (assembly GCF_040638135.1). Classification (NCBI taxonomy): domain Bacteria; kingdom Bacillati; phylum Actinomycetota; class Actinomycetes; order Kitasatosporales; family Streptomycetaceae; genus Streptomyces; species Streptomyces sp. NPDC026673. The sequence continues at coordinate 12,474 of NZ_JBEZXR010000117.1, forward strand.
GTGACGAGCAGCGCCGCCACCGCGACACGGTGTGGAAGGTGCACGGTCCCGCCCAGGCCATCCTGGTCGGCGACGCGCTCTTCGCCCTCGCCAACGAGATCCTGCTGGAGCAGGGCACCGTCGAGGCCGGCCGCGCCACCCGCCGGCTCACCATCGCCACCCGCAAGCTGATCGACGGTCAGGCCCAGGACATCTCCTTCGAGCACCGCGAGCGGGTCACCGTCGAGGAGTGCCTGGAGATGGAGGGCAACAAGACCGGTGCCCTCCTCGCCTGCGCCAGCTCCATCGGCGCGGTACTCGGCGGCGCCTCCGAGGCCGACGCCGACGCCCTGGAGGAGTACGGCTACCACCTGGGACTGGCCTTCCAGGCCGTGGACGACCTGCTGGGCATCTGGGGCGACCCGGCCGCCACCGGCAAGCAGACCTGGAGCGACCTGCGCCAGCGCAAGAAGTCCCTCCCGGTGGTGGCGGCGCTGGCCGCTGGCGGAGCCGCCTCGCGGCGCCTCGCCGAGCTGCTGGCAGCGGATGCGAAGGCCGCGGATTCGTCGGACCGTAATGACATCGAGTCCTTCGACGAGGAAGAGTTCGCGACGAGGGCGGCGTTGATCGAGGAAGCCGGCGGCCGGGAGTGGACCTCCCGGGAGGCCCGCCGGCAGTACGCCACCGCGATCGCCGCGCTCGACAAAATGGACATGCCGGGAGAAGTTCACCGTAAGCTCGTGGGCCTGGCGGATTTCGTGGTGGTTCGCGAGAAGTAGGGACACAACTGGAGCGCAGTACGTCGCCGGCCGGGCGCGCGTGACGGCCGACGGCAGCCCCAACACCGCAGACAGAACGACTGTGCAAAGGGGAAGCCATGACAGCGACGACCGACGGCGGTCCCGGGGGCGAGGCGGCCCGCGGGACACCCTCGGCCAGAACGAAGACCTCGGGCTCGATCCCGGAACCGGCGTCAGGTCCCGGGACCGGCGGCCGCACCGGCCGGACCGAGGAGCTCGCGGCCGAGGCCGCGCGCCGGGCCACCGGCCACCTGCTGGAGCGTCAGCATCCCGACGGCTGGTGGAAGGGCGACCTCGAGACCAACGTGACGATGGACGCCGAGGACCTGCTGCTCCGTCAGTTCCTCGGCATCCAGGACGAACGCGTCACCGCGGCCGCCGCACGGTGGATCAGGTCCCAGCAGCGCGACGACGGCGCCTGGTCCACCTTCCACGGCGGACCGGGCGACCTCTCCGCCACCGTCGAGGCCTATGTCGCCCTGCGGCTCGCCGGAGACGCCCCCGACGCGCCGTGGATGGTCTCCGCGTCGGCCTTCGTCCGCGAGCAGGGCGGCATCGCGCGGTGCCGGGTCTTCACCCGCATCTGGCTCGCGTTGTTCGGCTGGTGGCGCTGGGAGGACCTGCCGGAACTGCCGCCCGAGCTCATCTACCTGCCCAAGTGGGTCCCGCTCAACATCTACTCCTTCGCCAGCTGGGCCCGGCAGACCATCGTGCCGCTGACCATCGTCGGCGCCCACCGGCCCGTACGGCCCGCCTCCTTCACCCTCGACGAGCTGCACACCGACCCCTCCCGGCCCAATCCGCCGGCCCGGCGGGCGCCGCTGTCCAGCTGGGACGGGTTCTTCCAGCGGCTCGACCGGGCCCTGCACGCCTACCGCAAGGTCACCGTGCGCCCGCTGCGCCGCGCCGCGATGCGGTCGGCGGCCCGCTGGATCATCGAACGCCAGGAGAACGACGGCTGCTTCGGCGGCATCCAGCCACCCGCCGTCTACTCCGTCATCGCGCTCCACCTGCTCGGCTACGACCTCGACCACCCCGTGCTGCGCGCGGGGCTGAAGGCACTGGACGAGTTCGCGGTCTGGCCGGACAAGGACACGCGGATGATCGAGGCATGCCAATCCCCGGTCTGGGACACCTGTCTGGCCACCATCGCGCTGGCCGACGCCGGTGTGCCCGCCGACGACCCGGCGCTGGTCAAAGCGGTGGACTGGATGCTGGGGGAGCAGATCACCAAGTCCGGGGACTGGGCCGTGCAACGCCCCGGGCTGCCCTCGGGCGGCTGGGCGTTCGAGTTCCAGAACGACACCTACCCCGACATCGACGACACCGCCGAGGTCGTCCTCGCCCTGATCAGGGTCGACCACCCGGAGCCGGAGCGGGTGAAGGCCTCGGTCGACCGGGGGGTGCGCTGGAACGTCGGGATGCAGTCGAAGAACGGCGCCTGGGGCGCCTTCGACGCCGACAACACCAGCGCCTTCCCCAACCGGCTGCCCTTCTGCGACTTCGGCGAGGTCATCGACCCGCCGTCGGCCGACGTCACGGCCCACGTGGTCGAGATGCTGGCCGCCCTCGGTCTGGAGCACGACCCGCACACCCGGCGCGGGATCGACTGGCTGCTCGCCGAACAGGAGCGCAGCGGCGCCTGGTTCGGCCGCTGGGGGGTCAACTACATCTACGGCACCGGGTCGGTGGTACCGGCCCTGGTCGCGGCCGGCCTGCCGGAGAGCCACCCCGCGATCCGGCGGGCGGTGACCTGGCTGGAGTCCGTGCAGAACGAGGACGGCGGCTGGGGTGAGGACCTGCGCTCGTACTCCTCCGCCGAGTGGATCGGCCGCGGCGAGTCCACCGCCTCCCAGACCGCCTGGGCGCTGCTGGCCCTGCTGGCCGCCGGCGAACGCGACGGCGAGGCCGTACGGCGCGGGGTGCGCTGGCTGGCGGACACCCAGCAGGAGGACGGCTCCTGGGACGAGCCGTACTTCACCGGCACGGGCTTCCCCAGGGACTTCTCCATCAACTATCACCTCTACCGGATGGTCTTCCCGCTCACCGCCCTCGGGCGCTATGTGCACGGCGAGCCGTTCGGCGGGCTACGGAAGGGGGCCTGATGGGGCCGTCCGGCCCACCACTGCTCATCGTCTGCGCGCTGCGGGTGGAACGGTTCGCGCTGCGCGGCGGCGACCGCACGCACGCCGCCGGTCCGGTCACCTTCGTGCGCACGGGCATGGGGCCGCAGGCCGCCGAGCGCGCCGTCACCGCCGCGCTGGCCGACCCCGCCCTCGACGGGGCGGCGGTCCTCACCACCGGCTTCTGCGCCGGTCTGGCTTCCGGAATGCGGCCGGGCGACGTGGTCGTCGCCGACGAGCCGCGTGACGGGGAATCACTCGCCGCCGCCCTCAAGGCGGCGGGGCACACCGTGCACATCGGCCGGCTCGCCGAGTCGGACCATGTCGTACGGGGTCCGGAGCGGGCCGCGCTCCGGGCCACCGGTGCCGTCGCCGTCGACATGGAGTCGGCGGCGATGATGCGGGCCGCGCTCGCCCGGGGTCCACGCCCGGTCGCCGCGGCCCGCGTGGTCGTCGACACGCCCGAGTACGAGCTCGTGCGCGTCGGCACACTCCGCACGGGAATCACCGCGTTCCGCGTGCTGAGGGATCTTGTTCCTGCATTTCTCGACTGGCACCGCTCTAACGCGCTCCCCTGGAGGTGAGCTAGATGGCCATGCCGCTCCGACAGTCCATCAGGGTCGGCACCTACCTCTTCGAACAGAAAATGCTCCGCAGGCGCGAGAAGTTCCCGCTCATCGTCGAACTGGAGCCGCTCTTCGCCTGCAACCTGAAATGCGAGGGCTGCGGCAAGATCCAGCATCCGGCGGGCGTGCTGAAACAGCGCATGCCCGTGGCGCAGGCCGTGGGCGCGGTCCTGGAATCGGGCGCGCCGATGGTGTCGATCGCCGGCGGTGAGCCGCTGATGCACCCTCAGATCGACGAGATCGTCCGGCAGCTGGTGGCGAAGAAGAAGTACGTCTTCCTCTGCACCAACGCCATGCTGCTGCGCAAGAAGATGGACAACTTCACACCCTCGCCCTACTTCGCCTTCGCCGTCCACATCGACGGACTGCGCGAGCGGCACGACGAGTCGGTCGCCAAGGAAGGCGTCTTCGACGAGGCGGTCGAGGCGATCAAGGAGGCGAAGCGGCGCGGTTTCCGGGTCACCACCAATTCGACCTTCTTCAACACGGACACCCCGCAGACCATCATCGAGGTGCTCAACTTCCTCAATGACGACCTGCAGGTCGACGAGATGATGATCTCGCCCGCCTACGCCTACGAGAAGGCGCCGGACCAGGAGCACTTCCTGGGCGTGGAACAGACCCGAGAGCTGTTCAAGAAGGCGTTCTCCGGCGGCAACCGCAAGAAGTGGCGCCTCAACCACAGCCCGCTCTTCCTGGACTTCCTGGAGGGCAAGGTCGATTTCCCCTGCACCGCCTGGGCGATCCCCAACTACTCCCTCTTCGGGTGGCAGCGGCCCTGCTACCTGATGAGCGACGGCTACGTCACCACGTACAAGGAGCTCATCGAGGACACCGACTGGAGCAAGTACGGCCGCGGCAAGGACCCGCGCTGCGCCAACTGCATGGCGCACTGCGGCTACGAACCGACCGCCGTCCTGGCCACGATGACCTCCCTCAAGGAGTCCATCAGGGCCACCCGTGAGACCGTCACCGGCAACCGGGGGAAGTGACCCGGCGATGACAGCTGTCGAGCCCGTTTCGCTCGGCCTGCCCTCCGTGCCGGCCCGGCCACTAGCGGAGCGCCGCCGTTCGCGGCGCATCCGGGTCGGGTCGGTGGCGGTGGGCGGCGACGCCCCCATCTCCGTCCAGTCCATGACGACCACGCTCACCGCCGACGTCAACGCGACCCTGCAGCAGATCGCCGAACTGACCGCCTCCGGCTGCCAGATCGTGCGGGTCGCCTGTCCCTCGCAGGACGACGCGGACGCGCTGCCGCAGATCGCGAGGAAGTCGCAGATCCCGGTGATCGCGGACATCCACTTCCAGCCGAAGTACGTGTTCGCGGCGATCGACGCGGGCTGTGCGGCGGTGCGGGTGAACCCGGGCAACATCCGGCAGTTCGACGACAAGGTGAAGGAGATCGCGAGGGCGGCCTCGGACGCCGGCACGCCGATCCGGATCGGGGTGAACGCCGGGTCGCTGGACAAGCGGCTGCTGGAGAAGTACGGCAAGGCGACGCCCGAGGCGCTGGTGGAGTCGGCGCTGTGGGAGTGCTCGCTGTTCGAGGAGCACGGTTTCCGGGACATCAAGATCTCGGTGAAGCACAACGACCCGGTGGTGATGGTCAACGCCTACCGTCTGCTGGCGGCGCAGTGCGATTACCCGCTGCACCTGGGGGTGACCGAGGCGGGTCCGGCGTTCCAGGGGACGATCAAGTCGGCGGTGGCGTTCGGCGCGCTGCTGAGCGAGGGGATCGGGGACACGATCCGGGTGTCGTTGTCGGCTCCTCCGGCGGAGGAGGTCAAGGTCGGCATCCAGATCCTGGAGTCGCTGAACCTGCGGCAGCG
>NZ_JBEZXR010000118.1:0-17186 GCF_040638135.1 Streptomyces sp. NPDC026673
AAAACAACCTCCCCCCCGGGGCCCCCCGGGCGCGCGGGGGCCGGGGCCACCGCCCCGGCCGCGCTTCCGGCGTCGTTCCCCCGACCTCGCCGCCACGACGCTCACGATCTGAGCCGTGGCGGCTTCGTGGCTCACCCCGCTGACGATCTCAGCGCACGAGCCGCGCATCGGCGGCCGTGGATCGCGGGCCTCCCCTTGCCGCTACTCCGTGTCGGCGCGGTGCGCTGTTCTGAAGCGGCGCCGATAGGCGGCGGGGCTGATCGACATTCTTCTGGCGAAAACCCTCCGCATGCTCTCGTAACTCGGGAATCCGGCGAGCGAGGCCACCTGGGTCGCGGTGTGCCCCTGGTCGAGCAGAGCCTTCGCCATGTCGAACCGGATCGTCTCCACATACCGGGCCGGCGTGGTGGACAGTTCGTCGCGAAAGAGCCGGGAGAGATGCCGGGGGCTCAGATTCAGGTGCTTGGCGAGTTCGCCGACCGAGTGATTTCCCGCGGGATCGGCCGTCACCAGGTCGGTGATCCTGCGGATGGCCGGGGACCGGGGCGGCGGTCCCTGCAGCGGCGCGGAGAACTGCGACTGGCCGCCCGAGCGCTGCAGATAGACCACCAGGGAGCGGGCGACGTCGCGGGTCAGATCGGGGCCGTGATCCTCCTCCACGAGCGCCAGTGCGAGGTCGATGCCGGCGGTCACGCCCGCCGAGGTGTACGTGGTGCCGTCACGGACGTAGATCGCATCGGGTTCGACACGGCTGGTCCGGCACCGGGCGGCGAGTTCGTGCGTGACCTTCCAGTGCGTGGTCGCGCGCTTGCCGTCCAGCAGACCGGCGGCGCCGAGGATGAACGCCCCGGTGCAGATGGACGCGACCCGGTCGGCCTTGGCCGCCGTCGTCCGCGCGGCCTCGAACAGGTCGCGGGGGACGGCGTTGCTCGGGTAGAGGTCGGAGCCGGCCACCAGGAACGTGTCGGGGGCGGGTTCCGAGGCGGCGGCGGAGACGGCGAGGCGGACCCCGATGGACGAGGCGACGTCTGCCCCGGAGGGTGACACCAGCACGATCTCGTAGTCGGCACCGAACCGGTTCGCCTCCGCGAACACCTCCGCGGGGCCGGCGACGTCCAGCAGCGTCACCCCGTCGTAGACGAGGATCACGACCCGATGCGCGGTGGGGCTCACGCCCCCATTCTCCGGCTGTCCGGATACGGGTGATCGATGGCGGGACCGAGGTGGCGCCGGACGCCCGGTGGTCGGCAGTGTGGAAGTCGGAGACACCGTCCGTTCACAACACGCCGAAATCGGAAAGCGCAGAGGTCATGACCGAGATCATCGCTGGTGTGGAGATTCCCGAAACAGCCGCGGCCGCCGAAGCCACCCACCTTGTTCGGGAGATGACCAGCCCCCTCATTTACCACCACTCGCGACGTGTTTTCGTCTTCGGCGTCATTCACGCGCGCAGGCTGGGCCTGAAGCCCGATCCGGAGCTGCTCTACCTGTCCTCCATGTTCCACGACACCGGCCTCATGACGCCGTTTTCCGACATCGAGCAGCGCTTCGAGGTCGACGGAGCCGACCACGCGCGCAGGTTCATGCTCGACCGGGGTTTCCCGGCCGCCGCTGCCGACGTGGTCTGGACGGCCATCGCGCTCCACACGACGCCGGGGATCCCCGGCCGGATGGGCCCGGAGATCGCCATCACGAATTTCGGTGTGCTGACCGACGTACTCGGCCTGGGGCTGGAGGAACTGGACGGCGCCCAGGTGGAAGAGATCACCGCCCTCCATCCGCGCGGCGATTTCAAGAACGAGTTCCTGCGGGCCTTCGTCGACGGACTCGAGTACCGCCCGGAGACCACGCTCGGCACCGTGAACGCGGACGTGCTGGAGCACTTCGTCCCCGGTTTCCGTCGCACGACGACGGTCGAGCGCATCATCGGCGCGCCCTGGCCGAGCTGATCGGGAAGCCGTGGAGGGAACGGCCGCAGCGCCGGTGTACGGGCCCCGGGCGACGAGCCGGGCACCGGGGCGACCTGCGCGGGGGTGGTCGCCGTTTCCCGGCCGGCTCACGCGTGGGAGCCGCCGGAGACCGGGCGGCTCCCACGCCTGCGCTCCGTCACTTGAGAACTTCCAGGAGCCGGTCGGCCAGCACCGCGGCGGAGTGGGGATTCTGGCCGGTCACGAGGTTGCGGTCCTCGACCATGTAGGGCTCCCACATCGGGCCGCGGCTGTAGTCGACGCCGACCTTCTCCTTCAGCTCCGTCTCGAGCAGCCAGGTCGCCCTGGGGGCCAGTCCGACGGCCTCCTCCTCATCGTTGCTGAAGCCCGTGACCCGGTAGCCCTTGAAGGGCGATTCACCGTGGATCCGGGTGGCCAGCAGGGACGCGGGCGCGTGGCACACGATGAAGAGCGGTTTGCCCGAGGCGAGTTGCGCCGTCAGCAACCGGCCGACATCGGCATCCCATGCCAGGTCCGCCATCGGGCCGTGGCCACCCGGCAGGTACACCGCGTCGTAGTCCTCGAGGCGGACGTTCGACAGCGCCAGCGGACGCCGCATCACCTCTGCGGAACGGATGATCGCCTCGAGTTCCAGGGCGCCTTCCTCGCCACCCGCCATGGAGGGGCGCAGGCTCATCATGTCGACGTTCGGGACGACTCCGCCCGGAGTCGCCACGACCACCTGGTGGCCGGCTTCCGTGACCTTCTTGTAGGGCACCGCGAACTCCTCGGCCCAGTACCCGGTCGCATACCTGGTGCCGTCCTTGAGCACCCAGTACGTCGCACCACTCACGATGAAGAGCACCGTCGCCATCAGGCCCACCTCCCGGCCTCGCATGCCGCGCCATGGGACAAGCCTAGGTATGCGGGGGAATTGGCGCATGTGGGGTACTTCGCCAACCCGGCGAGACGGCGCCCGCGCGAGCTCGCGCGCCGGAGCGCGGCCGAGAGCGCCGCCGCCGGGCGTGTCGTCGACGGGCGAAAGGCGCCACCCGGCGCCGGATTCACATCGGTCGGTGGGCGCGGGGCATGCGGCGAGGCGGCGCGAAGGGGCTCCGGCTTCATGATCTTCGGCACACCGGCGACACCCTCGCGCCGTACTCCGTGCGAACCGGCCCCGTGATCGTCAAGGCCGTGAGGCGGGGATCGCGCCGAGGGGTGCGGGGCGGGCGCGGACGCCCCGTCCGGCCGGAGGACGACGAAGGCCCAGGACCGGGGGAAACTCCCCTGACCTGGGCCTTCGTATGCAGAGCGGGCGACGGGAATCGAACCCGCGTAGCCAGTTTGGAAGACTGAGGCTGTGGCCCTGCCTCACCTGGGCAGGTGGTCACCTGGGATGGTGCGGCGCTTTCACTGCTGTTCCCCGTGGTTCCCCGTGACTTCCCCGGGGATCTGGCACGCACGTGGCACGACGGTTCAGCGCTTCTGTGCCCTGTACCGTCTGAGAAGTGCGGTGATCTTCTCGTAGTTGCCTGCGCCGTTCAGTTCAGCCAGCAGATCATCGGGACAGAGCTCGTAGTGGTCGCCCCACCAGCGACGTCCCTTGTTGTCCCAGATGCGGTAGCCGCCTGGGACGCCTCTGGCCACGTACCGCCTTCTGCTCACTGCTCCCCCTCTTTTGGTGATGACGTACCGCACGGTACATCCGAGGTTGGCGTAGCGGCTTTGGGCTGGAGCTGCCATGGGGCGAGAGATCGGGGCCCGTAAGCTTTCGGCGACTCGGGCGGTGTGTGGACCTGCCCGCAATGGCCCGATGTGGGCCCCGTTCTTCGAGGCTCGCCCCATGGTGGCTGCGTAAAGCCGCGGAGCCGACCGCCCCAGCCAAGTTGGGGTTCTCCTTCAATAGCCCTTCGCCGTCTGGCGGGCGGCCGGCGGCCGGGCCGGAGCGGGGCGCAGACAGGAGCGTCGGCCCGAGGCGCCGGGCCGCGCGCCGCCGCGCTGTGCGCGGCGGGAGCGCCTTGATGAGGTAGAGAAATCGGTAACAGGGCTGGTCAAGCCTCGTCGGCCGCTGGCACTGGCACGTTGTAGGTCAGTGTGTAGCGATCGGCTGCGACGATGATGTCGGCCGTCTCGACCGGGCGTTCTCCGGCGAAGTAGGTCCGGGTGATCGCCATCACGGGCACGCCGGGCGCGATCTGCAAGGACTCGCTCTCGTATGGGCGCGGAGCTCGGGCGTTCACGTCCTCGGTCACGTGGGTGATGTGCAGCCCAATCGCGTCCATGCGGGGGACCACGCCGGTGATCGCACCGCCTTCCGGCTGCTCGACGGGCGTCCCCTCGGTGGTGGCGAGTGCTTCGTATGAGGTGGACAGCATGATGGGCTCGTCGTCTGCGAAGAACCGGTAGTTGGTCCGCGTCACCGGGTCGCCCGGCTCGATGCCGAGACGCTCGGAGATCGCCTTCGTCGCCGTAGTGCGGCGGCTCTGGTACTCCCATTCGGAGCGGCGGCCCTCGGCTTCGGTGGCGCGCTTCATGGGTGAGCCGGTCGGTCTCTTGCCGTAGAGGTCGCCGAGGACCCGCCGGCGCATGGGTCGTTGCTCGCGGACGAAGGTGCCCCGGCCCTGCTGCTTGATGACCAAGCCTTCGTTCTGCAGGACTTCCACCGCGTTGCGGATCACGATGCGCGATACGCCGTAGTCGGTCATCAGTTCGGACTCGGACGGCAGCTTGTCTCCGGCGCGCAGAGTGTCGCCGGTGATCTGCTGTCGGATGTCGTCGGCGATCTGCAAGTACGCCGGTCGCCCCTGGAATGTGGCCATCGCGCTGGTCTCTCCGTCTACTCGATAGAACAAGTAGACCATGCATCTCCTGAGCGCTGATAGATAGACCTCAGCGCACCCTTGGCAAGTCGTCCTACTCGTTATAACCTTTCCTTCAGTCGATGCTTCACTCCTGAGAGTGATCATCGGCCGTTCGGTCAACGAGAAGGAGCGACGCCCCTACCGCCAAGCAGATGCGTCGCTCCCTGATCCCACAAAGGGGAGTTCCCATCATGCCTGAATCTGCTCTCACTGTCCGGTCCGGTTCCGGGCGTGGTTGCCCGGCCTGCGGCGAGACCCGGTGTGCCGTCCCCGCCGACTGCCTGTACTGGCTGACCTCCCGTCCCTGGGGTCCTTGCGCGGACTGCGAGGGGACCGGTTGGGCCGGGGAGTTGTCTCCGTGCATCTTCTGCGAGACGTGCGTCGGTTCGGGCCTGGAGGAGTACACCCCGGCCAGCCTGCCCGCACAGGGCCTCAGCGACCGGACGCAGGCCCGCTTCATCGCCCACATCGAACGGCTGCGCGCCCTGGTCCCGGATGCCGTGATGGCGGTGGTCGCGTGACCTTGACGCAGGTTGCCCCGGCGGCCGTGGCTGATGCTGCGGCCGCCTGCGGCACTGAGCCGCTGACCCTGGCTGACGCGCTGCGGGTCGCCAACGATCCGGGGTTCGAGCGCTGGCGCGAACAGGTCCAGCGCACCGGAGGCTGCGCCGACCCGATCCACCTGCAAGGACTGACCGTCACCCGTGACGCCAAGTCCGGGGAAGTCCTGTACTCGTACTCGACCGAGGGGGAACCCGGGGGCCGGTTACGAGTGGCGTGCGGTAACCGTCGTGCTTCTCGCTGCCCCTCGTGCGCCTGGACCTACGCGGGCGACACCTTCCACCTCATCCGCGCGGGGCTGACCGGGGATGAGCGCAAGGACGTGCCGGTCTCGGTCCGCACCCATCCCAAGGTCTTCGCCACCCTGACGGCCCCCTCGTTCGGGCCGGTCCACAACCGCCCCGACACCGGCCGCTGCCGCTGCGGCGTCGCCCACGGCGAACACGACCCGGCGATCGGGACGCCGCTGGATCCGGAACGCTACGACTATGCGGGTGCGGTGCTGTGGAACAACCACGCAGGCGACCTGTGGCGCCGGTTCACCATCTATCTGCGCCGGGAGATCGCCGCCCGCGCCGGACTCTCCCAAACGGCCATGCAGGAGGTGTGCCGGGTCTCCTTCGGCAAGGTCGCCGAGTACCAAAAGCGCGGCGCCGTCCACTTTCACGCCATCGTCCGCCTCGACGGCCCTGCCGGACCCGGCGACGCCCCGCCGCCATGGGCGACTGTGGCGCTGCTGGATGCCGCGATCCGCGCCGCTGCCGGACGGGTCTCCGTCCCGCTGCCCTCGGTGGCCGGCACCCACCCGGCCCGCGTCCTGCGCTGGGGCAAGCAGGTCGACGTCCGCCCCATCGGTGCCGACGACGGCCAGGAGCTGACGGAACAGGCCGTCGCCGCTTACGTGGCCAAGTACGCCACCAAAGCAGCCGAGACCACCGGCACCGTAGACCGCCGCATTGGCGAACTGGCGGAGCTGGACAAGCTGACCGACCTGCCCGCGCACACACGCCGCCTGATCGAAGCCTGCTTTGACCTCGACCCGCACTACCAGGGCCGCAAGCTCGCGCAGTGGGCCCACATGCTCGGCTTTCGCGGCCACTTCTCCACCAAGTCCCGCCGCTACTCCACCACCCTCACCGCGTTGCGCCAGGTCCGCGCCGACTACCGCGCCCGCCAGGAACGCCAGCAGCGCGGCTTACCCGACCCCGACGACACCTTGGAGGGCTCCACGCTCGTGCTCGCCCACTGGACCTACGCCGGACACGGCCACACCCCCGGCGAATCCTGGCTCGCCGCCACCATCGCCCGCAACATCCGCACCAACCGCGACACCGCCCGCGAAGCCCTCGCCGACCTACCCGACGACCAGGCGGGGGAGTGGTGAGCGTGGATCGACTCCTGACCGTGCAAGAAGTCGCGGAACTGCTGGGGACCAGCGTCCGTTTCCCCCGCCGTTTGATCGAGGAACGCCGGATCGCCTTCGTCAAGGTCGGCCGCCACGTCCGCATCCCCGAAAGCGCCGTGTCCGCGTTCATCGCGTCGAACACGGTACGCCCGGCGGCTGCGGTTCCAGGTCTGCGGGTGGTGGCGTAATGGCTGGGAAGAAACGGCAGTTCGGCAGTGTGCGCAAGCTCGCCTCCGGCCGCTATCAGGCTCGCTATCGGGGCCCGGACGGTCAGATGCGTCCTGCGCCCAGCACCTTCCGGCTGAAGCGGGAGGCGGACGACTGGCTGGCCGACAAGCAGACCGAGGTGCGCCGAGGTGAGTGGATCGATCCTGACGTGGGCGCGGTGCGGTTTGGCGTGTACGCCCGAACCTGGATCGCTGAGCGGGGTGTGAGCCCGCGGACGGCGGAGCTGTACGGGTCACTGCTCCGCCTGCACTTGGGGCCGACCTTCGAGGCGGTCCCCGTCGCCGACATCACCCCCGCCGGCGTGCGGGCCTGGCGGGCTGACCGGCTGGATGCGGGCGTCGGCCCGTCTACCGTCGCGAAAGCGTATGCACTGCTCAGGGCCATCCTGACTACGGCTGCCGAGGACCGGGTCATCCGCCGCAATCCGTGCCGGATCAAGGGCGCGAGCACGGCGCCAACCCCTGAGCGCCCGACTGCGACCGTGGCGGAGGTCTACGCCGTGGCGGGAGCGATCCAGCCGCGCTACCGCGTTCTGGTGTTGATCGCGGCTTTGTGTGGCCTCCGTTGGGGTGAGCTGGTGGGCCTGCGTCGGCGGGACATCGACATCGACGCGGGGGCGATCCGCGTGCGCCGGGCAGTCGCCGAGTTGCAGAGCGGCCAAAGGCTGATCAAGCAGCCGAAGAGCGAAGCAGGCGCCCGCACCGTTGGCATTCCCGCCGTGATCCACGCCGAGGTGGTCAGTCATCTGCGCATCTATGCCGAGGCCGGACCGGACGGGCGTGTCTTCAAGGGGCCCAAGGGCGCTACGCCCCGGCGGAACCACTTCAACAGGTTATGGCGCAAGGCGTGCGCCGCGGTGAACGTCAAGGGTCTGCACTTCCACGACCTCCGCCACACCGGCAACACCCTGGCGGCATCGACGGGCGCGAGCACGAAGGAACTCATGACCCGGATGGGGCACAGCTCGCCCCGCGCCGCGCTGATCTATCAGCACGCCACCGCCCAGCGAGAACGCGTGATTGCCGACGCCGTGAGTGCCCTTATCGAATCCGCTCGCCAACGGCCCACCTGATCCGTGTGGCACGTGTGTGGCACGGCAGCCCGGATCGGACCGTGAACGACGAAGGCCCAGGCCGGGGAAAACTCCCCTGACCTGGACCTTCGTTCTGCGAGCGGGCGACGGGAATCGAACCCGCGTAGCCAGTTTGGAAGACTGGGGCTCTACCATTGAGCTACGCCCGCAACGGCCAGTCATTCTGGCACATCAGATCGTAGCCGATCGACCCGGCTCCTGCGCACGGCTTATTTGGTCATCAGGGTGTGCGGAGGCATGTACTCTACGTGTCGCACCGACGGGGTGTGGCGCAGCTTGGTAGCGCGTCCGCTTTGGGAGCGGAAGGTCGTCGGTTCGAATCCGGCCACCCCGACCAGTCCTCCGGCCGCGCTGTGCCGAGGAGGCCCGGCCGCAGGATTGTGGTACCGGTAGGATGGGTCGTCGGCCACCTGATACGCGGCAAAAGCCAGGTCGAACACCAGCCGCCCCGCGTGATCGCCGAGCGGCCGCCCATCAACGTAAAGCCCCCAAGGAGACCCAACCGTGAAGAGCGCCGTCGAGACTCTGAACCCGACCCGGGTTCGACTCACTGTCGAGGTGCCCTTCGAGGAGCTCAAGCCCAGCCTCGACGCGGCGTACAAGAAGATCAACCAGCAGGTCACGGTGCCGGGCTTCCGTAAGGGCAAGATCCCCGCGCGCGTCATCGACCAGCGGTTCGGCCGTGGCGCGGTCCTCGAAGAGGCCATCAACGACGCACTGCCGAAGTTCTACACGGAGGCGGTCAACGAGGGCGAGCTCAACGTCCTCGGCCAGCCCGAGGTGGACATCACCGAGTTCAACGACGGTGAGGAACTGAAGTTCACCGCCGAGGTGGACATCCGCCCGACCATCGAGATCCCGGACTACTCCGGCATCGAGGTCACCGTCGACGCCGTCGAGGTGTCGGACGAGGACGTCGACAAGGCCCTGGAGCAGCTCCGCGAGCGCTTCGCCTCCACCTCCGACGTGGAGCGCGCCGCCGCCGACGGCGACGTCGTGGTCGTCGACCTCGAGGCCTCGGTCGAGGGCGAGGTGCTGGAGGACGGCGTCGCCAAGGGCGTCAGCTACACCATCGGCTCCGGCCAGCTGCTCGACGGCATCGACGAGGCCGTCATCGGTCTCGAGGCCGGCGGCTCCGCCACCTTCACCTCCGAGCTCAAGGGCGGCTCCGCCGCGGGCAAGGAGGCTCAGGTCAAGGTGGACGTCACCACCGTCCAGGCCCGTGAGCTGCCCGAGCTGGACGACGACTTCGCCCAGCTGGCGAGCGAGTTCGACACCCTCGAGGAGCTTCGCGCCGACGCCGTGAAGCGCCAGGAGCGCATCAAGCAGTACGACCAGGCCACCCAGGCCCAGGAGAAGGTGCTGGACGCCCTCCTGGAGCTGGTCGAGATCCCGCTGCCGGAGAAGCTGCTCAAGGACGAGATCGAGACCCGCACCCACAACCTGGAGCACCACCAGTTCCCGGCCATGGGCCTGGACTGGGACTCCTTCCTGGAGAACGAGGGCAAGACCCGCGAGGAGTACGACCAGGAGATCGAGGAGCAGGCGAAGAAGGGCATCAAGACCCAGTTCGTGCTGGACGAGCTCGTCTCCACCGAGAAGCTCTCGGTCAACCAGGAGGAGCTCACCGAGCACCTCATGCGCCGTGCCGCCTCCTCCGGCATGAGCCCGGACCAGTTCGCCCAGGCGGTCGTCGAGGGCGGCCAGGTGCCGCTGCTCGTCGGCGAGGTCGCCCGCGGCAAGGCGCTGGCCCTGGTCGTCGAGGCCGCCACGGTCAAGGACACCAACGGCGAGGTCGTCGACCTGGAGGACGAGGAGGACGAGACCGGCGAGACGGTCGAGGCCACCGAGTCCGGCTCCGAGGCCGCGGAGGCCGAGGTCGTCAAGGGCGAGGGCTCCGAGGCCTGATCCTCGCGCCGCAGAACCCCCGACGGGTCCGGACGCCCCGCGCGTCCGGGCCCGTTCTGCTCTTGTTTCGCTCTCCGCTTACACCCTGCCTGCGCTCACAGCGAACAGTTTCGCGTGGGGGATTGCTGGGCCCGACCTGCGCGTTAGGGTCCGTAAGTACGAGGGCCCGTGCCCTACGAGAAGTCCCTGTGACGGCGTGCGCGCCGTCCGACAACGAGCAGGTGGATACGTGACGACTCCGATGCCTTCCGCCGCCGGCGAGCCGACCATCGGTGGCCTCGGCGACCAGGTCTACAACCGGCTGCTCGGCGAGCGGATCATCTTCCTCGGCCAGCCCGTGGACGACGACATCGCCAACAAGATCACCGCGCAGTTGCTCCTCCTTGCCGCCGAGCCGGACAAGGACATCTACCTCTACATCAACAGCCCCGGCGGTTCCGTGACGGCCGGCATGGCGATCTACGACACCATGCAGTTCATCAAGAACGACGTGGTCACCATCGCCATGGGCCTCGCGGCGTCCATGGGCCAGTTCCTGCTGACGGCCGGTACCCCCGGCAAGCGCTTCGCGCTGCCGAACACCGACATCCTGATGCACCAGCCGTCCGCCGGCCTCGCCGGCTCGGCATCCGACATCAAGATCCACGCCGAGCAGCTGCTGCGCACGAAGAAGCGCATGGCCGAGCTCATCGCGGAACACTCCGGCCAGAGCGTCGAGGCGATCACCCGCGACTCCGACCGCGACCGCTGGTTCTCCGCCGAGGCGGCCAAGGAGTACGGCCTGATCGACGACGTCATCACGCACGCCGTGAACGTGCCGGGCGGCGGCGGCACCGGGGCCTGACCGGGCCGTGAGCCCGTACAGCCCCGCAGGACCGACCCCAGCCCACTGCTCATCCTCAGGACGGTGAACGTGACCACCCAGAACTTCCCCGGCAGCGGCATCTACGACCGTATGACCCCCGCCGAGGCCCGCTACGTCGTGCCGCGCTTCGTGGAGCGCACCTCCCAGGGCATCCGCGAGTACGACCCGTACGCGAAGCTCTTCGAGGAGCGCGTGATCTTCCTCGGGGTGCAGATCGACGACGCCTCGGCCAACGACGTCATGGCGCAGCTGCTCTGCCTGGAGTCGATGGACCCGGACCGTGACATCTCGGTCTACATCAACAGCCCCGGCGGCTCCTTCACGGCGCTGACCGCCATCTACGACACGATGCAGTTCGTGAAGCCCGACATCCAGACGGTCTGCATGGGCCAGGCGGCCTCCGCCGCGGCCGTGCTGCTCGCCGCCGGCACGCCCGGCAAGCGGATGGCGCTGCCGAACGCCCGCATCCTGATCCACCAGCCGTACAGCGAGACCGGCCGCGGCCAGGTCTCGGACCTGGAGATCGCCGCCAACGAGATCCTGCGGATGCGGGCCCAGCTGGAGGAGATGCTGGCCAAGCACTCCAGCACCCCGATCGAGAAGATCCGCGACGACATCGAGCGCGACAAGATCCTCACGGCCGAGGAGGCCCTCTCCTACGGTCTGGTCGACCAGATCGTCTCGACCCGCAAGGGCTCGTCGGTCGCGGTCTGAGGCCCGGCAGGGCATTCTGCGACAAGAAGTCCCCTCTTGGAGTGCCGGGGTTGTGCAGGTCACGGCCCAGTAGCTCCAAGGGGGGCCCGCACTGGGGGCGCGGCAAGGTACCGTCGATAGGCAAGCACCAGGACTCGTCGAACTGACGGGACCCAGGCGAAGGGGAAGCACCTCGTGGCACGCATCGGTGACGGCGGCGATCTGCTCAAGTGCTCGTTCTGCGGAAAGAGCCAGAAGCAGGTGAAGAAGCTCATCGCAGGACCCGGTGTGTACATCTGCGACGAGTGCATCGACCTCTGCAACGAGATCATCGAGGAGGAGCTCGCCGAGTCCTCCGAGGTGCGGTGGGAGGACCTGCCGAAGCCGCGCGAGATCTACGAGTTCCTGGAGAGCTACGTCGTCGGCCAGGAGCCGGCGAAGAAGGCGCTCTCCGTGGCGGTCTACAACCACTACAAGCGGGTGCAGGCCGGTGAGAACGGCGGCGGACGCGGCCACGACGACGGCATCGAGCTCGCCAAGTCCAACATTCTGCTGCTCGGTCCCACGGGTTCGGGCAAGACGCTGCTCGCGCAGACCCTGGCCCGGATGCTGAACGTGCCGTTCGCCATCGCGGACGCCACGGCGCTCACCGAGGCCGGCTACGTCGGCGAGGACGTCGAGAACATCCTGCTCAAGCTGATCCAGGCGGCCGACTACGACGTCAAGAAGGCCGAGACGGGGATCATCTACATCGACGAGATCGACAAGGTCGCCCGCAAGAGCGAGAACCCGTCGATCACGCGCGACGTCTCGGGTGAGGGCGTCCAGCAGGCGCTGCTGAAGATCCTGGAGGGCACCACCGCCTCGGTGCCGCCGCAGGGCGGGCGGAAGCACCCGCACCAGGAGTTCATCCAGATCGACACCACCAACGTGCTCTTCATCGTCGGCGGCGCCTTCGCCGGCCTGGAGAAGATCATCGAGTCCCGGGCCGGCGCCAAGGGCATCGGCTTCGGCGCGACCATCCGCTCCAAGCGCGAGATGGACTCTGCCGACCAATTCTCCGAGGTCATGCCGGAGGACCTGGTCAAGTTCGGCATGATCCCCGAGTTCATCGGCCGGCTGCCGGTCATCACCAGCGTGCACAACCTCGACCGCGAGGCCCTGCTGCAGATCCTGGTCGAGCCGCGCAACGCCCTGGTCAAGCAGTACCAGCGGCTCTTCGAGCTGGACGGCGTCGAGCTCGAGTTCGAGCGCGGCGCCCTGGAGGCCATCGCCGACCAGGCCATCCTCCGCCAGACCGGCGCCCGGGGCTTGCGCGCCATCATGGAGGAGGTGCTGATGTCGGTGATGTACGAGGTGCCGTCGCGCAAGGACGTCGCCCGTGTCGTCATCACCGAGGACGTCGTTCACTCGAACGTGAACCCGACCCTGGTTCCGCGTGAGCCCCGCATCATCGGCAAGGGTGAGCAGAAGAGCGCGTAGCGCCATCGGTCACACGAAGGGGCGCCCGGCACTGGCCGGGCGCCCCTTTCATGTGCCGTGGCGGCCCGGTCACTTCTTGACGCGGACCTCATCGCGGATCTTCACGGTGCTGTCGGCCCACTCCGTCAGGGACGGGGCCTTGGTGGCGCCGGTGAAGTCCATGTTCATGTTGACCGCGAGGGCGACCGTGCTGTCGTCGGCCCAGGCGCAGTACGGGAAGGACGTCCCGGCGGTGCCGAGCGTGCCGCACTTCATGACGTCCCCGTCGAAGCCGGAGGGGTGGACCTCCTTCGGGGACTCGCCACCCGAGGCGCCCGCCTTGGAGTTGAAGGCGGTGAGCATCTTGTCGACCACGGTGTTCGGGTCGCTGACGTCGCCGTAGGCGCCGGTGACGATGAGCTGGGTGCTGTCCTTCTTGTAGGTGCCGGAGACCGTGGTGGCGTCGTCGATGCCCGCGTCGTCGCCGGTCTTGCCGTTGCTCAGCGAGGAGTCGTTGCCGGACTTGGTGTACTCGCCGTCCAGCAGCGCGGCCGGCATGGACAGCTTGTAGTCGCCCCCGCCGCCGGTGACGCTGCCGCCCGTGAGGGCGACGATGCCGCCGCCTATGACCGCGACGGCGACCACGACGCCGACCACGATGCCGATGACCTTGCCCTTGCCTCCGGACGAGGGGGGCGGCGGCGGGCCACCCCAGGCGCCGGGCTGCTGGCCGTAAGGACCGGGCTGCTGGCCGTAAGGACCGGGCTGCTGCGGGTAGCCGTAACCGGGGGCCTGCTGCGGGGCCGGCGGCTGCTGCGGATAGCCGTAGCCCGGTGCGGGCTGCTGGGGCGGCGGGCCGGGCTGCCCGGGGGGCTGCTGGGGGTAGCCGGGCTGCGCCGGGGGCTGCTGGGGGTAGCCGGGCTGGCCCCCGAAGCCGGACTGCCCGCCGTAACCCGGCGGTGGCGGCGGCTGGTTGAAGCTCATCGGTGAGTCCCCTCGTTGAACTGCTGTCTCGTCATCATCCTGGCGGATCGTTTAGGCCGTCTTTACATCGGGGCTGTCAGGACTTCGTAACAAGACGATGCAGATGCCCGGTTGATCACCCTCGCCACCCATGCCGCCGGGGGTATGCCGCTCCGCCCCCTTCGCCGGTTCCCCGTCAGGAGCCGTCGGCACACGAGCGGTTCGGGCACGACCGCCGCCTTCCGGAGGCCGGTGCGGCTTTCCGCGTCCCGGGCCCCGGCCGTCGCCGGCGGTGGGGTGGCGATGCGGGGCGGCACGCCACGGCCACCCGGATCCGGACGGCGGACGTGCCCCCGGCCGGGCCCCGCGGCGGGAGGGTGTCCTCCGGGCCCCGTCCCCACCCCTCGCGCCCGGGCACCGGTGGATTCGTAACACGGCCCGCCCCGCCCGTAAACTGAGCGCCGTGACCGACAACACTCAGCAGGCCGCCGCGAGCGGGCCGAACAGCGCGACCCCCGAACTGCCGACCCAGTACGCGCCGGCCGAGGTAGAGGGGCCCCTGTACGAGCGCTGGGTAGAGCGCGGTTACTTCGAGGCCGACGCCAAGAGCGACAAGCCGCCGTACACCATCGTCATCCCGCCGCCGAACGTCACCGGCAGCCTCCACCTGGGCCACGCCTTCGAGCACACGCTGATCGACGCCCTCACGCGCCGCAAGCGGATGCAGGGGTACGAGACGCTGTGGCAGCCCGGCATGGACCACGCCGGCATCGCCACGCAGAACGTCGTGGAGCGCGAGCTCGCCAAGGAGGGCAAGTCCCGCCACGACCTCGGCCGCGAGGCGTTCATCGAGCGCGTCTGGCAGTGGAAGGCGGAGTCCGGCGGGCAGATCTCCGGGCAGATGAGGCGCCTCGGTGACGGCGTCGCCTGGTCGCGTGAGCGCTTCACCATGGACGAGGGCCTGTCCAAGGCCGTCCAGACCATCTTCAAGAAGCTCTACGACGACGAGCTCATCTACCGCGCCGAGCGCATCATCAACTGGTGCCCGCGCTGCCTGACGGCCATCTCGGACATCGAGGTCGAGTACCAGGACGACGACGGCGAGCTGGTCTCGATCCGGTACGGCGAGGGCGAGGACTCCATCGTCGTCGCGACGACCCGCGCCGAGACGATGCTCGGCGACACCGCCGTGGCCGTCCACCCGGAGGACGAGCGCTACCGGCACCTCGTCGGCCGCGAGATCGAGCTGCCGCTCACCGGCCGCCGCATCCCGGTCGTCGCCGACGAGCACGTCGACCCGCAGTTCGGCACGGGCGCCGTCAAGGTCACGCCCGCGCACGACCCGAACGACTTCGAGATCGGCCAGCGCCACGGCCTGCCGAACCTCGCCGTCATGGACGAGCGCGCGGTCATCACCGCGCACGGTCCCTTCCAGGGACTGGACCGCCTGGAGGCCCGCTCCGCCATCGTGGCCGCGCTGCGCGCCGAGGGCCGGATCGTCGCCGAGAAGCGCCCGTATGTCCACTCCGTCGGCCACTGCTCGCGCTGCAAGACCACCATCGAGCCCCGGCTGTCCATGCAGTGGTGGGTCAAGGTCGGCCCGCTGGCGAAGGCCGCCGGTGACGCCGTCCGCGACGGCAAGGTCAAGATCCACCCCCAGGAGATGGAGAAGCGCTACTTCGACTGGGTCGACAACCTCCACGACTGGTGCATCTCGCGCCAGCTGTGGTGGGGTCACCGCATCCCGGTCTGGTACGGACCGGACGGCGAGATCGTCTGCGTCGGCCCCGACGAGGAGCCCCCGGGCGGCGAGGGCTGGACCCAGGAGACCGATGTCCTCGACACCTGGTTCTCCTCGGGCCTGTGGCCGTTCTCCACGCTCGGCTGGCCCGAGCAGACCGAGAGCCTCGCGAAGTTCTATCCGAACTCCGTCCTGGTCACCGGGTACGACATCCTCTTCTTCTGGGTCGCCCGGATGATGATGTTCGGCCTCTACGCGATGGACGGCACCCCGCCGTTCCACACCATCGCCCTGCACGGCATGGTCCGCGACCAGTTCGGCAAGAAGATGTCGAAGTCCTTCGGCAACGCGGTCAACCCGCTGGACTGGATGGACACCTACGGCTCCGACGCGCTGCGCTTCACGCTCGCGCGCGGCGCCAACCCGGGCACCGACGTGCCGATCGGCGAGGACTGGGTCCAGGGCTCCCGGAACTTCACCAACAAGATCTGGAACGCCACGCGCTTCGCGCTGATGAACGGCGCCACGGTCGAGGGCGACCTGCCCGCGCCCGAGGAGCTGTCGGCGATCGACCGGTGGATCCTGTCCCGGCTGAACGCCACGGTCGCCGAGGCCGACGCGCTCTACGACGACTACCAGTTCGCCAAGCTCAGCGACGCCCTCTTCCACTTCGCGTGGGACGAGGTGTTCGACTGGTACGTCGAGCTCTCCAAGACCACCTTCATGGCGGGCGGCCGTCCGGCCGAGGTCTCGCGCCGCGTGCTGGGCGAGGTCCTGGACAAGCTGCTGCGACTGCTGCACCCGGTGGTCCCCTTCGTCACCGAGACGCTGTGGACCACGCTCACCGGGCGCGAGTCGATCGTGATCGCCGACTGGCCGGCCGACTCCGGCTTCCGTGACGCGGGCGCCGAGAAGGAGATCGCGGCGGTCCAGTCGCTGGTCACCGAGGTCCGGCGGTTCCGCGCCGACCAGGGCCTGCAGCCCGGGCAGAAGGTCCCGGCCCGGCTCGACCTCGGCACCACCGGCCTGGAGGCCCACGAGGCGGCGGTCCGGCAGCTGCTGCGCCTCCAGCCGGAGGGCGATGCCTTCACGGCGACCGCGACCCTCCCGGTCGCGGGCGCCACGGTCGCGCTCGACCTCTCCGGGGCGATCGACGTGGAAGCCGAGCGGAAGCGGCTGGCGAAGGACCTGGCCGCGGCCGAGAAGGAGAAGGCGCAGGCCACGGCGAAGCTGGGGAACGAGGCGTTCCTGGCGAAGGCGCCGGAGCCGGTCGTCGCGAAGATCCGCACCCGTCTGGAGGCGGCGGAGGCGGACATCGCCCGCATCACGGCTCAGCTGTCCGCGCTGCCGCAGGGCTGACGTATCGGGGTGGGGGGGCGGGAACGCCGGCCCCCCCCCCCGGGGGATCTGGCCCCGTCGTACAAATAGGACCGGAGCGACCCCCGCCCCGAGAACGACGAGGCCCAGTGCCATCCCCTG
>NZ_JBEZXR010000119.1:0-16560 GCF_040638135.1 Streptomyces sp. NPDC026673
CGTGGGGGCGTGTGCGGGGTGTGGTGTCGTCGGTGGCCGTCGATTCATCCGATGTATCGGTGGGCGGGGTGGCAGTGGTGTCGGTGCGGTCCCACCGTCGTTGACGACGGCCGGGGCCCGGCGTGTGCGGTCAGCCGACGGGGATCAGCTGCTGGTGTTCACCGCGGTGTCGTCGACCACGAAGCTCGTCTGCAGCGAGGAGTCCTCGGTGCCGGTGAACTTCAGGGTGACGGTGGAGCCGGCGAAGGAGTTCAGGCTGAAGGACTTCTGGGTGTAGCCCGAGGCCTTGTTGAGGTTGGAGTAGGTGGCCAGGGTGGTCGAGCCGGCCGTGACGGTCAGCTTGTCGTACTGAGTGCTGGTGGTCGTCTCGGCGGAGTCGATGTGCAGCCAGAAGGTGAAGGTCGCCTTGCAGCCGGCCGGGATCGTCACCGACTGGGTGAGCGTGTCGGTGTGCGTCGATCCGTAGCCGTCCAGCCACGCCTTGTACGAACCGCCGTGGGCGGCCTGGCTGCTGGAGTTGGTGATCACACCGCTGGTGGCCGTCCAGGAGGCGCTGCCGGACTCGAAGCCGGGGTTGCCGAGCAGCTGACTGGAGGCGCAGCTGCCGGGGGTGGTGACGGTCCAGGTGAAGGAGGCGGTGCCGGTCTTGGCCGCGGAGTCGGTGACCGTGACCGTGGTGTTGTACGTGCCCGCGGCGGACGGGGTGCCGGAGATCAGGCCGGTGGAGGCGTTGATCGACAGACCGGACGGCAGGCCGCTCGCCGCGTAGCTCAGCGCGCCGCTGTTGGTGCTGCTGGCCTGGATCTGCAGGCTGGCGGCGGTGCCGACGGTGCTGCTCTGGTTGCCCGGGTTGGTGACCGTGACGCCCGAGACGGGCGCGTGGCTGCCGACGCCGATGCCCGCGAAGGCGTTCTGCACGCCCGCGTACTGGGCGGAGCCGGCGCCGTAGAGGGCCTGGGCGGCGTTCAGGGAGGCGGTGCGGGCGGCCGCGTAGTTGGTGCTGCTCGTCATGTACGAGGTCAGCGCCTTGTACCAGATCTGCAGCGCGGCGGCGCGGCCGATGCCGGCGACGGCGATGCCGTCGGCGGTCGGGCTGTTGTAGCTGACCCCGTTGATCACCTTGGCGCCGCTGCCCTCGGAGAGCAGGTAGAACATGTGGTTCGCCGGGCCCGAGGAGTAGTGGACGTCCAGGTTGCCGATGCCGGAGTACCAGTTGTCGGGCGACGTGCCGTCGCGGGACGGCTTGTCCTGGTAGCGCAGCGGGGTGCCGTCGCCGTTGATGTTGATCTCTTCACCGATGAGGTAGTCACCGATGTCGTTGGGGTTGTTGGCGGAGAACTCGACGCCCGTGCCGAAGATGTCGGAGGTCGCCTCGTTGAGGCCGCCGGACTCGCCCGAGTAGGTGAGGTTCGCGGTGGCGGAGGTGACGCCGTGGCTCATCTCGTGGCCGGCGACGTCCAGCGAGGTCAGGGCGTGGGTGTTGCCCGAGCCGTCGCCGTAGGTCATGCAGAAGCAGCTGTCGTCCCAGAAGGCGTTGACGTAGTTGCTGCTGTAGTGGACCCGCGAGTACGCGGCGACACCGTCGTTGCGGATGCCGCTGCGGCCGAAGGTGTTCTTGTAGAAGTCCCAGGTCGTCTGGGCGCCGTAGGCCGCGTCGGCGCCGGCGGTCTGGGTGTTGGACCCGGTGCCGTCGCCCCAGACGTCGTCGGCGTCGGTGAAGAGCGTCCCGGTGCCGGAGGTGCCGCGGTTGAGGTTGTACGTCTTGTGGCCGCCGCGGGTCGTGTCGTTCAGCTGGTACGTCGAGCCGGAGAGCGTCGTGGTCAGCGACACCTGGCCGCTGTACTGGGTGTTGCCGGTACCGGTCTTGATGTCCTGGTACCGGTACAGCTCCTTGCCGGTCACGGCGTCGGTGACGACGTGCAGCCGGCTCGGCGTGCCGTCCTCCTGGAGGCCGCTGACGACGCTCTCCCAGGCGAGCTTCGGCGTGCCCTGGCCGGCCCAGATCACCTTGCGGGCGTCGTCCGCGGCGGGCGCCTTCGCGTCCAGCGCCTTGGCGGCCTTCAGCGCGGCGGTGGTCGCGGTGGACTCGGCGACCTTCGGCGTCGTCGAGGCGACCGTGATCCTCTGGTTGGTGTTGAACGTCGTGCCGACCGTGCCGGTGCCCTTGGCGGGGGTGTGCACCACGAGGTCGCCGCCGAGCACGGGGAGTCCGGCGTAGGTGCGCTCGTAGCGGGTGTGCAGCGTGCCGTCGGCGTCCTTGACGACGTCCTTGACGACCAGCTTCTCCTTGCTGCCCAGACCCAGCGACTGCGCCGTGACGGCCGTGCGGTCGCTCGCGCTCTTGATGAGCGCCGTGCGCTGGGCGGGGGTGAGCTTCGCCTCGAGGGCTCCGGCGCGGAGCTGGCTCGTGTGGGGGGCGGCGTTCGCCGTGGCGGAGGTGGCCGGTATGCCGACGGCGATGAACGCGGCGGTGGCGACCACACTGGCGGCCGCGACTGCCTTGCGGGGGGATCGTCTCACTCGGACTCCTACTGCGTCGGCCGCGGTTGGCGGCCGGGGACAGCCGGGCAGACGGGGTGTGCTGCCCGGGCGGAACTAGCCGTGCGGGTGGGACGTGCGGAGTTGCGGCCGGGCGTGTCGGTACAAGCGGTGCGGTGTGGGCGTACTGACAGCCGACCGGGGGAAGAGTGCCACTGTTCATGGCTTGGTGTCATGTACGTGGCGAGAAGTTGGCCGAATTCGTCCTTTGAGGGGGACCCGCGGTTCGCATATCGGACAGTCCGGGGCGAACGGTTCCGGCAGGGGTGGGGGTGGGGCGGTGCGGTGCTGGTGCCGGTGGTTCGGCTTCCCGCCGTCTCGCGCCCTCCAGGCGCAAAGACGCGGGCTGCGGAGGGGAGGGTGGGGGCCGGGCTCTCCGGCGCTGTGCGGGTCGGTGCGTGGCGGGGGTTCAGGCTCCTGAGCGGGGCCGGTTGTTCGTGGGGTGCAGGTCTCGTCGCCGTCCGCGGGTAGAGATGGCCGCTTCCACGCCATCGGTGGGTGGTGGGCGCGCCTGCCGTTACCTGCGTCTGCGGCTGATTCGGGGTGCTGGTGGGGGTGGGCGGGACATCGGGCCCGCTTTCACCGACATGTTCGGCGGAACAGAGCCCGATCTTTGAGGCGGACGAGAACGGGCCCGCTTTCACCGACTATGTCGGCGAAACAGAGCCCGATCTCGGAAACCCAGCTGCCGAACCCGCAGCCGACAGGGGAAGCACCCGCAGACGCCGGTTACGGCGGGCGCGCCACCCACGAAGAGTGGGCGTGGCCACCGGCCATCTCTACGCGCGGACGGCGACGAGACCGGCACCCGTGAACAACCGGCCCCGCTCCGGAGCCTGAACCCCCGCCGACCACCGGCCCGCACACTGCCACGAAGGCCCCGCCCCACCCTCCCCGTCCGCAGCCCGCCGCTGTGCGACCGAAGGGAGCGAGACGGCGAGACAGCCGGCCCACCCACCGGTACCACCGCCCCAACCACCGCCCCGCCGACACCACCGTCCTGCCGACGCCAACGCGCCGCGCGCGCCGGCCGAGACCCTAGACGAGGCTGTCGCGCCAGGCCTGGTGAAGATCGGCGAAGCGGCCCGCACCCGAGACGAGTTCGGCCGGGGAACCGTCCTCGACGACACGGCCCGTCTCCATGACCAGCACCCGGTCCGCGATCTCCACGGTCGACAGCCGGTGCGCGATGATCACGGCGGTACGGCCGCGCAGCACCTCGCGCATCGCCTGCTGCACCGCCCGCTCGCCGGGTACGTCCAGCGACGAGGTCGCCTCGTCCAGGATGAGGACCGCGGGGTCGGCGAGCAGGGCTCGCGCGAACGCCACCAACTGGCGCTGCCCCGCCGAGATGCGGCCGCCGCGCTTGCGGACGTCGGTGTCGTAGCCCTCGGGCAGGGCCGCGATGAAGTCGTGGGCGCCGATGGCCCTGGCGGCCCGCTCGATCTCCTCGCGGGTCGCCTCCGGGCGGCCGATGGCGATGTTCTCGGCGACCGTGCCGGAGAAGAGGAACGCCTCCTGGGTCACCATGACCACCCCGCGGCGCAGCTCGGGCAGGGCGAGGTCGCGCAGGTCCACGCCGTCCAGCGTGACCCGGCCGTCGGTCGGGTCGTAGAACCGGGCCAGCAGCTTGGCCAGCGTCGACTTGCCCGCGCCGGTGGCCCCGACCACGGCGACCGTCTGCCCGGCGGGCAGCCGCAGGTCGAAGCGCGGCAGCACCTCGCCGCCCGTGCGGTACGCGAAGCGGACCTGGTCGAAGACGACCTCGCGGCCGGGGATGTCCGCCTTCGTGGCCGGCAGCGTCCGCGGCCGTTCCGGCTCCGGCACCGACGGCCGCTGGGCCAGCAGCCCGGCGATCTTCTCCAGCGAGGCGGCCGCCGACTGGTAGGAGTTGAGGAACATGCCGAGCGGGTCGATCGGTGCGTACAGCCGCCGCAGGTAGAGCACGAAGGCGGCGAGCACGCCGAGCGCGAGCGAGCCCGAGGCCACCCGGTAGGCACCCCACAGCACCACCAGGGCCACCGAGGTGTTGGCGATCAGCCAGGAACCGACGGTGAAGCGGCCCATCTCCAGGATCGCGTCGCCGTTGGCCTGCCGGTGGGCGGCGTTGAGCTCGTCGAAGGCCTCGTCGTTCGCCTTCTCACGGCGGAAGGCCTGCACGGGCCGGATGCCGTTCATCGTCTCGGTGAAGCGCACGATGACGGAGGCGATCGCCGCGGAGCGGCGCGTGTACACCTTGGCCGACCGGCGCCGGAAGAGCCGGATGGTGATCACCAGCGGCACGGCGGTCGCGAGCGCGAAGAGGCCGAGCTTCCAGTCCAGCCACAGCAGGACCGCCGAGATGTAGAGCACCGACAGCCCGACGTTCAGCAGCTCCTGGAGGCCCTCGGTCAGCAGCTCGCGGATCGACTCCACGTCGGAGGTGGCCCGGGCGATGATCCGGCCCGAGGTGTAGCGCTCGTGGAAGTCCAGGCCGAGCGCCTGGGCGTGCCGGAAGATCCGGCCGCGCAGCTCGACCAGTACGTCCTGGCAGATCCGGCCGGCCTGCCGGATGAAGGACCGCTGCAGCAGGCCGCCGGCGACGGCACAGCCGATGTAGCCGACCGCCACCGCGATCAGGGGGCCGTGGTCGTCGCGGCGCAGCGCCGGGATGGCCCGGTCGATCGCCACCGCCACGATCAGCGGGCCCGCCTGCACGGCCGCCTGCTGCAGCAGCAGGAGCACGGCCGCCAGCCACACGCGCCGCCGGTGCGGCCCCACCAGCTCCCGCAGCAGGGCCCGTGACGCCCCTTCGGGCGCCGGCAGCCGGTCCCGGTCGAAGAGATCGTCCTCTTGGCCGCCCCGGTGCCCGGCCGGGGCCTCGTCGGCCGACGGGTCGGCCGACTGCTCGGCTGGCTGCGACTCCGCGACGGAGGTCATCGGGTGCTGCTCCCTTCGAATTGCGGGCGGTCCGGCGCGGCGGGGCCGGCCTCGTCCTCGCCGGACATCAGGCGGCGGTAGGCGGGGGAGGAGGACAGGAGTTCCTGGTGGGTGCCGACCGCGGCGATCCGGCCCTCGGAGAGCAGCGCGACCCGGTCGGCGAGCATCACCGTGGAGGGACGGTGGGCCACCACCAGCGCCGTCGTGGTGGCCAGCACCTGGCGCAGGGCCGCCTCGACCAGGGCCTCGGTGTGGACGTCGAGGGCGGACAGGGGGTCGTCCAGCACGAGGAAGCGCGGGCGGCCGACGACCGCGCGGGCGAGCGCGAGCCGCTGCCGCTGGCCGCCGGACAGGCTCAGGCCCTGCTCGCCGACCTGGGTGTCCGCGCCGTACGGCAGTTTGTGGACGAAGTCGCACTGCGCGATCTCCAGCGCCCGCAGCAGATCCGCCTCGTCGCCGTCGGGAGCGCCCATCAGCACGTTCTCCCGCACGCTCGCGGAGAACAGGGTGGGTTCCTCGAAGGCCGTCGCGACCAGCGAGCGCAGCGCGGACCGGGTGAGTAGCGCCGCGTCGGTGCCGTCCAGGCTGACGCGGCCGCCGGTCGGCTCGTACAACCGGGGGATGAGCGAGGTCAGCGTCGTCTTCCCGCTGCCGGTCGAGCCGACCAGCGCCACGGTCTCGCCGCTGCGGATGTGCAGGTCGATCCCCGTGAGCAGGTCGGGGCTGCCCTCGGGTGCGTCGGGGTAGCGGAAGCGCACGCCGCTGAAGCGGATGCCGTCGGCGGGGCGCGTGCCCTCGTCCGCGGTCCCGCCGGGTGCGGCCCCCGTCTCCGTTCCGGTCTCCGGCGGCACCTCGGTGTCCAGCACCTCGAAGACGCGGTCGGCGGCGGTGGCCGCCTCGTTGCTGAAGGACAGCAGCCAGCCCAGCGACTCCACCGGCCAGCGCAGCGCGAGCGCCGTGGACAGGAAGGCGACGAGCGTGCCCGCCGACAGGTCGCCGTCGGCGACCTGCACCGAGCCGAGGACCAGGGCGGCGCCGAGCGCGACGTCCGGCAGCCCGACGATGACCATCCACAGGTCCGCCAGCAGCCGGGCCTTGCGCAGCTCGGTGCCGCGCAGCTCGCGCGACTGCCGGCGGAAGGCCTCGGCCTGGCTGCGGTGCCGGCCGAAGGCCTTGATGATGCGGATGCCGAGCACCGACTCCTCGACCAGCGTGGTCAGGTCGCCGACCTGGTCCTGCGCGGTACGGGAGGCCAGCTGATACCGCGCCTCGAAGTACGAGCAGAGGATGACCAGCGGCACGACCGGGCCCAGCAGGATCAGCCCCAGCGACCAGCGCTGCACGAACAGGATGCCGAAGCCGGCGACGATGGTCGCGGTGTTGACCGCGAGGAAGACCATGGGGAAGGTCAGGAACATCCGCAGGATCTGCAGGTCGTTCGTGGCGCGCGAGAGCAGCTGCCCCGAGCCCCAGCGGTCGTGGAAGGAGACCGGCAGGCGTTGCAGCCTGTGGTAGAGATCGGCCCGCATCCGAGCCTCGAGCGCGGCCATCGGGCGGGCCACCAGCCAGCGCCGCACGCCGAAGAGCCCGGCCTCCAGGAGACCGAGCAGCAGCACCAGACCGCCGCCCAGCCACACCCCGGACGGGTCACGGTCGGCGACCGGGCCGTCCACGATCCACTTCAGGACCAGGGGGATCAGCAGCGCGAGACAGGACGCCACCACGGCCACGCCCGCGGAGCCGAACAACCGGTGGCTGATCGGCTTCACGTACGGCCACAGGCGCCGCAGGGAGCGCACAGCGGATCGGGGACGTTCGGGCGCGGGATGGTTGGTCGACTCAGGCATCGTTTCAGAGACTACGGGCGACCACCGACAGCGCTCATCCGGATTTTCGGCCGAGGTCCCGCACGGCGGGCACCGCCAGCAGGGCGACGCACACCAGCAGCGTCACCGCGCCACCGGCGAGCAGCACCGGGCGTGCGCCGAAGAAATCGGCGGCGGGCCCCGCCAGGGCCTGGCCGACGGGCAGCATGGCGACCGAGCCCGCGACCTCGTACGCGTGGATCCGGTTGAGGATCTCGCCGGGCACCTGCGTCTGGACGCTTGTCGCCCACATCACACTCCAGAACGCCCAGGCCGTCCCGGCGACCAGCACCGCCGCCGCGATCACCGGCACCGGCAGCCCCGCGCCGACGGCCGCCGGGTAGAGCGCGAACCCGAACAGCGCCACGGCCCCGCCCCGCAGCGGCCGGGCCGGCCGTACCCGTATCGCCAGCAGCCCGCCGAGCGCGGTGCCCGCCCCCAGCGCGGAGCTGACCAGGCCGTACGCCTGCGGGCCGTGGGCGGGCAGGATCTCCCCGGCCGCCAGCGGGGTCACCGGGCCCATGACGAGGATCATGAAGCCCATCCAGATGACGATCACCGACCACATCCAGGTGCGGGCCCGGAACTCCCGCCACCCCTCCGCCAGGTCGGCCCGGAAACTGCTGCGCGGGGCCGTGCCCTCCGCCTCGCGCCCGGCGCGCACGGAGCGGGCGGGCAGCCGGAGCAGCAGCAGGCAGGCCGCGCTCACCGCGTAGGTGCCGGCGTGCACGGCGAACACCCCGCCGGCGGAGGTGAAGGCCACCAGCACGCCGGCGAGCGCCGGGCCGGCCAGGGCCATCAGCGACTCGGCGGTGCGCACCACGCCGTTGGCCTCCTGGACGTCCCGGGCCACCTGGGGGACCGTACTGGCCACCCCCGGCTGGAACATGGCGCCCGCCGCGCCGTTGACCGCGCCGATCAGGCAGATCTGCCAGAGCACGACATGCCCCGAGAAGAACAGCCCGGCCGCCAGCGTCTGCGTGCCGACCCGCACCAGATCGGCGCCGATCATCAGGCCGCGGGCACTGAACCGGTCGGCGAACACCCCGCCGAACACGACCAGCCCCGCGAAGCAGGCGGTGAAGGAGGCCATGGCGTAGCCGATGTCCCCGGCGCCGTAGCCGTGCTGGAGCAGCCCGGCCGACAGGGCGACGGGCAGCATCGAGTCGCCGAGCATGGCGACGCTGCGGGCAGTGAAGTACAGGGCGAACCCCCGTGACCACAGGCGGTCCCGGGGGGCTGCTGGCACGGTGCGGTCGGAGGCGCACGGCGGGGAGGGCTGAGGTGCGGAGGTCACGGACGACCAGTGTGGACTGGACCAATTGGTCGAGTCCACACCTTTGCAGCCACGTCTCGCCCCTCAGACGGCGCGCAGCAGCAGCACCGTCCGCCCCGGCACCGTCAGCGCCTGTCCGCCGCGGTGCCGGCTGCCCGGCGGTTCCGCCTGGTCCTCGCGCGAGGTGTCGAGCAGCAGCTCGTACTCCCGGGCCCACGGCCCGCCCGGCAGGGTGAAGCGCACCGGGCGGTGCGAGGCGTGGAACACCGCCAGGAAGCTGTCGTCGGCGACCGGCCGTCCGCGCGCGTCGCGGTGCGGGATGTCGGCGCCCGACAGGTACATCCCGAGCGTGGCCGTGGGGCCGTGCCAGTCGGCGTCGGTCATCTCCCGGCCCTGCGCCGTGAACCAGGCCAGGTCCCGCAGCCCCCCGGCGGACTGCGGGCGGCCGGAGAAGAAGGCCCTGCGGCGCAGCACGGGGTGGGCGCGGCGCAGCGCGACGAGCCGGGCGGTCAGCTCGCGCAGCGACGCCCAGGCCGGGTCCTCCAGCAGCGACCAGTCCAGCCAGCTGATCTCGTTGTCCTGGCAGTACGCGTTGTTGTTGCCGCCCTGTGTGCGGCCCGTCTCGTCGCCGGCCACCAGCATCGGCACCCCGGTGGACAGCAGCAGGGTCGAGAGCATGTTGCGCAGCTGACGGCGGCGCAGCTCGACGACGGCCGCGTCGTCGGTCTCGCCCTCGGCCCCGCAGTTCCAGGCACGGTTGTCGTTGGTGCCGTCGCGGTTGTCCTCGCCGTTGGCCTCGTTGTGCTTCCGCTCGTAGCTCACCAGGTCGCGCAGGGTGAAGCCGTCGTGCGCGGTGATGAAGTTGACCGAGGCGTACGGGCGGCGCCCGCCCCACGCGTACAGGTCGCTGGAGCCGGACAGCCGGTACCCCAGGTCGCGCACGTCGTGGTGCGTGCCGCGCCAGAAGTCGCGGACCGTGTCGCGGTAGCGGTCGTTCCACTCCGTCCACAGCGGTGGGAAGGCCCCGACCTGGTAGCCGCCGGAGCCGACGTCCCAGGGCTCGGCGATGAGCTTGACCCGGCGCAGTACCGGGTCCTGCGCGATGACCGCCAGGAACGGGGAGAGCATGTCGACGTCGTGCATCGACCGGGCCAGCGCGGCGGCGAGGTCGAAGCGGAAGCCGTCGACCCCCATCTCGGTCACCCAGTAGCGCAGGGAGTCGGTGATCAGCCGCAGCACCTGGGGCTGGACGACGTGGAGGGTGTTGCCGCAGCCGGTGTAGTCGGCGTAGCGGCGGGCGTCGCCCTGCAACCGGTAGTAGCCGCGGTTGTCGATGCCGCGCAGGGAGAGGGTGGGACCGAACTCGCTGCCCTCGGCGGTGTGGTTGTAGACGACGTCGAGGATCACCTCAAGACCGGCGTCGTGCAGGGCGCGCACCATCCGCTTGAACTCGCCCACCTGCTGTCCGCGGGTGCCGGTGGCGGCGTACGCGGCATGCGGGGCGAAGTAGCCGATCGAGTTGTAGCCCCAGTAGTTGCGCATGCCCCGGCGGAGCAGATGGTCCTCGTGGGCGAACTGGTGCACCGGCAGCAGCTCGACGGCCGTCACCCCCAGGCCGGTGAGGTACTCGACGGCCGCCGGATGGGCCAGCCCGGCGTAGGTGCCGCGCAGCTCGGGCGGGACACCGGGGTGCCGCATGGTGAAGCCGCGCACGTGCAGCTCGTAGATGACGGAGTCGGCCCAGGGCGTCTTGGGGCGCCGGTCGTCCGTCCAGGGGTCGTCGTCGTCCACCACGACGCCCTTGGGCACGTACGGTGCCGAGTCGCGGTTGTCCCGGACGGTGTCGGCGATCTCGTGCTCCGGCCAGTCGCGGACGTGCGCGTACACCTCGGGCGGCAGCGTGAAGTCGCCGTCCACCGCCCGCGCGTACGGGTCCAGCAGCAGCTTGGCCGGATTCCACCGGGCGCCGGTCCACGGGTCCCAGCGGCCGCCGACCCGGTAGCCGTAGCGGTGACCGGGCAGCACCCCGGGCACGAATCCGTGCCAGATCTCATGGGTCAGCTCGGTCAGCGGGATCCGGGTCTCGGCGCC
Source organism: Streptomyces sp. NPDC026673 (assembly GCF_040638135.1). Lineage (NCBI taxonomy): Bacteria > Bacillati > Actinomycetota > Actinomycetes > Kitasatosporales > Streptomycetaceae > Streptomyces > Streptomyces sp. NPDC026673. The sequence goes on from NZ_JBEZXR010000119.1 coordinate 10,690, forward strand.
CTCCTCGTCGAAGAGGCACAGCTCCACCGACTCGGCGCCGCCCGCCCACAGGGCGAAGTTGGTGCCGGGGCGGCCGTCCGGACCGGTGTGGAAGCGCGCCCCCAGCGGTTGCGGGCTGCCCGGCCAGACCACGGCGCCCCCGGCCCCGGCGGGCCCGGGCACGGCCGGCGCGGTCTCCGGGCGTGGCAGCGGCACGGCCACGGGGGCGGTCCGGTGGCCGTTCGGGCGCAGCTTTCCGGCCCGGTCGACCGATTCGTCCTCGCGCGTCTCGGACACGTGCTCGCCTCCTGCGGCTCGGGGGACGCCGGACGCGGCCTGCGCCGGCCGTGCCCGTTCGCGGCGCGGTGTCCCTCCCGCGCGCGACGCGCCCTCCCGCTTTACCTTCCCGTTCACCCTGTGGCGTCACACGCGTGATCGATCGGACGCCTCGGAGACGTTTCCCCGGGGCCCTCCGGTCGTTGACCCGGCGTGAGGATTGCGGTGCGGCGCGCTCTGCGCGCGGGGGCGGGGCTTGCCACCGCCATGTGGCTGGCCGGGACGCTGACGGCGTGCGGACTCGGGTTCGGGCCGCAGGACAGCGGAGCGGTGACCGACGACACCCCGAAGGTGTCCGAGGCGAGGATCAGGATCACGCCGGCGGACGGCGCCCACGACGTCGAGGCCGACGATCCGCTGACGGTCGAGGCGGAGCACGGCCGGCTCACCTCCGTACGCGTCGAGGACGGCGACGGTGACGCGGTCGAGGGCGTGTTCACCGCGGACCGCTCCCGCTGGCAGGCCCGGTCCAGGCTGTCGCTGTCGGAGAAGTACACGGTGGACGCGCTCGCCGAGGACGGCGGGGGACGGCGTGCCGCCAAGCACGCGGTGTTCACCACCCTCGTCCCCAAGAACACGCTCATCGGCTACTTCACACCGGAGGACGGCCAGACCGTCGGCACCGGCATGATCGTCTCCCTGGACTTCAACCGGCCGGTCGCCGACCGCGCCGCCGTCGAGCGCGCCGTCCGCGTCAGCTCGTCGCCCGCCGTGGAGATCGCCCCGCACTGGTTCGGCGACCGGCGGCTGGACTTCCGCCCGCGCGAACGGTGGCGCCCCGGCACGAAGGTGACGCTCTCGCTGCGGCTGCGCGACGTCGAGACGGCGCCCGGGGTGTACGGGGTGCAGTACAAGGACGTCGACTTCGACATCGGCCGGGACCAGACCAGCACCGTCGACGCCGCCTCCCACACCATGACGGTGCGCCGCGGCGGGCAGGTGACGCGGGTCCTGCCGATCTCGGCGGGAGCCCCGTCCAACCCGACGTACAACGGGTCGATGGTCATCTCGGAAAAGCTCCGGCTGACCCGGATGAACGGGGACACGGTGGGCTTCGGCGGCGAGTACGACATTCCCGATGTTCCGCACGCCATGCGGCTCACCCGCTCCGGGACCTTCGTGCACGGCAGTTACTGGGCCGCGCCCGGCACCTTCGGCGCCGCCAACACCAGCCACGGCTGCGTCGGCCTGCTCGACGTGAAGGGCGGCGGGACGGCCACCCCGGCGGGCTGGTTCTTCGCGCACTCGCTCGTCGGCGACATCATCACCGTCGTCAACTCCCACGACCGCACCGTCTCCCCGGACAACGGTCTGGGCGGCTGGAACATGGCCTGGGACCAGTGGGTGGCCGGGGGCTGAGGCGGGGCCGCCGACTGGGACGGAACGGTGACAAAACCGGGATCCCCAACACCGGTTTCGTGTGGTTCTCTAAACGCAAGGTGAGGGGGACTCACACGGGCCAGAGGCCACGGGCCGGTTCTGGGGAGACAAGAGTTGAAGGCGATACAGGGCGCGCCGGGCGCAAGGCGGACCACCTTGGCCCTGGCGGTCGGGGCGATGCTGCTCCTCGTCAGCGCGTGCGGGGGCAGCGCCAGCGGGGACAGCAAGGACGGGGACAAGGCCAGGCCGGGAGCCTCGGCCTCGCAGGGCGGAGGCAAGGGCGACACGACCGAGTCGCAGGCCGTCGTCACCATCGCGCCCGAGGACGGCGCGGACGAGGTCGCCACCACGGGGGACCTGAAGGTCACCGCCGGCAAGGGCAAGCTGACCTCCGTCGTGGTGAAGAGCAGCAAGGGCGACGCGGTCGAGGGCAAGATATCCGCCGACGGCGCCAACTGGGAGCCGACCGAGACGCTCGGCACCTCCACCAAGTACTCGGTGGACGCGATAGCCAAGGACAGCGAGGGCCGCGAGTCGGCCAAGCACGCGAGCTTCACCACGGTCACCCCGAAGGACACGTTCATCGGCTTCTTCACCCCGGAGGACGGGCAGACGGTCGGCGTCGGCATGTCGGTCTCGGTCAAGTTCAACCGGGCGATCACCGACAAGAAGGCGGTGCAGGACGCGGTCAAGGTGACCGCCAGCCCCTCGGTCCCCGTCGTCGGCCACTGGTACGGCGACCAGCGCATCGACTTCCGTCCCGAGAAGTACTGGGCCAAGGGCACCAAGATCACCCTCGGGCTGCGGCTCAACGGTGTCGAGGGCGCGAAGGGCGTCTACGGCACCCAGTCCAAGGACGTGCACTACACCATCGGCCGCAGCCAGGTCAGCATCGTGGACGCCGCCAAGCACACGATGAAGGTGTACCGCGACGGCAAGCTGCTCAAGACGATCCCGATCACCTCGGGCGGGCCGGGCACGACCACCTACAACGGCAAGATGGTCATCACCGAGCGGTACAAGGTGACCCGCATGAACGGCGACACCGTCGGCTTCGGCGGCGAGTACGACATCAAGGACGTGCCGAACGCCCAGCGGCTGACCACCTCGGGCACCTTCATCCACGGCAACTACTGGGCCTCGCCGGGCACCTTCGGCAACGCCAACGTCAGCCACGGATGCGTGGGTCTGCGGGACGTGCGCGGCGGCAACGCCGACACCCCGTCGTCGTGGTTCTACAACAGCTCGATGGTCGGCGACGTCGTGGAGGTCAGGAACTCCCACGACAAGACCGTGCAGTGGTGGAACGGGCTCAACGGCTGGAACCTGCCGTGGAGTCAGTGGACGCCCGCCTCCTGACGCGCCCCGTGAGGCACGTCGCAGCGTAAACGGACGTTCACGGATACCCTCGTCGGCCATGACAGTTAATCTCGAGGTCGACGAGGGTGTCGGCACCATCCGCCTGGACCGTCCCCCGATGAACGCCCTGGACATCGCGACCCAGGACCGGCTCCGCGAGGTGGCGGAGGAGGCGTCCCGGCGCGACGACGTACGGGCCGTCGTGATCTGGGGCGGCGAGAAGGTGTTCGCGGCGGGCGCGGACATCAAGGAGATGCAGGCCATGGACTACGAGGCCATGGCCGTGCGAGGCCGCGCACTGCAGGACTCCTTCACGGCGGTCGCCCGGATCCCCAAGCCGGTGGTGGCCGCCGTGACCGGTTACGCCCTCGGCGGCGGCTGCGAGCTCGCCCTCTGCGCCGACATCAGGATCGCCGCGGAGGACGCCAAGCTGGGCCAGCCCGAGATCCTGCTCGGCCTCATCCCGGGCGCCGGGGGCACGCAGCGGCTGTCGCGGCTGGTGGGTCCGTCCAAGGCGAAGGACCTCATCTTCACCGGCCGGATGGTCAAGGCCGACGAGGCGCTCACCATCGGCCTGGTGGACAAGGTGGTCCCCGCCGAGCAGGTGTACGCCGAGGCGCGCGCCTGGGCCGAGCGGCTGGCGCGCGGGCCGGCCCTGGCGCTGCGCGCCGCCAAGGAGGCGGTGGACGGCGGACTGGAGACCGATCTGGAGACCGGCCTCGCCATCGAACGCACTCTGTTCGCCGGGCTGTTCGCGACCGAGGACCGTACGACGGGCATGCGCAGCTTCGTCGAGGAGGGTCCGGGCAAGGCGAAGTTCCGTTAGGACCTACCCGGTTGAGTGACATCCGGGACCGGCCGGGTCGCCTTAAGCAGACCTTAAGAGGACCTTAAGGCGACCTGCGCCGGATTCGCCGGCGAGTTGTCCCCTGCGTCCCGTTTGCGCAGGTGGGGAGGGCCGTGTGAGATCCATCATTGCCCTTGACATATGCCAGTACGGCAACTCGGAATGACTCGTTCCGCCCGGCCAATTCCCCCGATCCGCCCCGAACCGCCGTTGCCTGCGGCCATCATGAGAGCATGGCGGGGCAGCAGGGAGCATCTGAGCAGCCGCAGCGGGTGACGATCCCGGCTGTGGGGTGGCCGCCCGCGGCGGCCGAGGATCCGGTGGCGACGTCCCTCGATCTTGTGGGGAATCCCTCCGTGGACGAGGTGCGGCTCACCTCGCGCCCGGAGTCCGCCGCCACGGCCCGCCGGCTCAGCCGGTCGGTGCTCCGGCTCTGGGGTCTGCCCCAGTTCAACGACGTGGTCGAGTTACTCGTGTCCGAGCTCGTGGGCAATGCCGTGCGCCACACCGGGGCCCGCACCTTCGGTCTGCGCATGCTGCGCCGCCGCGGCTGGATCCGCGTGGAGGTGCGCGATCCGTCACGGGCGCTGCCGTGCCTGATGCCGGTGCGCGAGCTGGACGTGAGCGGGCGGGGCCTGTTCCTGGTCGACAAGCTCGCCGACCGCTGGGGTGTGGATCTGCTGCCGCGCGGCAAGACGACGTGGTTCGAAATGCGGGTCATGGACCGCTGAACCGTAAATGAACAGCTAACCTGCGTTTACAAGGTCAGTGTCCCACCTCACTCCCACATCGTGAGGTTTCAGTCGCGATGTCTCGTATAGTTATGGAGCAACGACCCCCATTGACCCGGGCTCGGTCGTCCCATGGCGTCGTGGATCACACCCCCTGGCTCCACGACGAATCGAGAGGCCCCAGCAGCGTCGCACAACGATGCGCAGGGGCCTCTTTCGTCTTGCGGCGGGACACGCCGACAAGGGTGACCATTCCGGCGATCGGGCGATACCGGGGTGATCGTGGGCATATGATCGCACTGCGCACACTGCGCCGGCTCTGCGCCGCCGCCCTTCCGCTGGGGGTGCTCGCACTCCCCGTCTGCACGGCCGCCGCGGCCGTCGCCCCGGGCCTTCCACGTGTCCCGGCCGTTCCAGAATGGTGCCCCGTCGTCCCGGACCGGCTCTACGCCGCCGCGGACACCGGAGTCGATCTCGACCGGATCAGGCCGGACGAGCCGACCTGGCGCACCAACTGCAACGCCCTCTTCCGCGGCGACGACCGTCCGCCCGAGACCGTCTTCAAGGACGGTCTCCGCCCCGAGGACGTGTCCGACGGCGAGTACGACCTGCAGGCCTACGCCCGCCGGGAGCAGCCCTCGCCGTTCGTCGCGACCACCTACGACCGCGAAGCCCTCGGGCAGCGGACCGTGGCGTACCACTACTACGTGGACGCGCCGGGCGGCATCGAGCTCGACGAGACCCTCGGCACCCGCGAACTGCGGTCGGCCCGCACCGGTGTGGTGTTCCCCGGCGGCATCGCCCGGCAGTTCATCGTGAAGGCCTGCCCGGTCGACAAGACCACCAAGGCCGAACTCGCGGCCCGGTGCGTGGCCAACCCCGCCTACTCGCCGTGGCGCGGCTGGCCCGCCCCGGACTGGGCAGGGGTGAAGGAGCCGTCCGTGGTGTGGCCGCCCGCCGCACCCGCCGCACCCGCCGCACCCGCCGCACCCGCGGCTCCGGCCGCCCGGCCGTCCGCGCCGCCTGCGCGGCCTGCGCCGTCCGCGGCACCCGCCGTCCGGCCGCCCGCGGCCCCCGCGCCGTCCGCCGCCCAACCGGGCTCGCCCCGTTCCCCCGAGGAGGGCGGGAACGGCCCGGTGGGCTGACGGCGCCCGTTCCGTCGTACGGGGTGCGGTGACCGGCCGGGCCGGGGACCCCCCCCCCGCCCCTCCCGCGGCCGGGGGCGGCCGGCGGGTGCCC
>NZ_JBEZXR010000120.1:0-16439 GCF_040638135.1 Streptomyces sp. NPDC026673
CGCGCCCCGGTGGCGCCGCCCCCGGGCGGGGGCGGCGCCGCCCGCCGGGGGCGGGCGGGCGCCGTCAGCGCGTTGCGGGAACGAGAACCGGAGGCGTCACCGTGGTCGGCTGCCGTCATGTCCCCTCCTAGGTCGCGGTGCGGGCCGGAGCGGCTCCGGCTACTGCCCGGCGCCGGGCGCCCGCAGATCCCGTACGGCCTCCGCGAAGGCGTTTCCGCGAGCCTTGTAGTTCGCGAACATGTCCATCGACGCGCAGGCCGGTGCCAGGAGCACCGTGTCACCCGGGTGGGCGAGATCGCGCGCGGCCCGGACGGCCGCCGCCATCGCCCCAGTGTCGGTGCGGTCGAGGTCGACGACCGGGACCTCGGGGGCGTGTCGCGCGAGCGCTTCGCGGATCAGGGCCCGGTCGGCGCCCATCAGCACGGCCCCGCGCAGGCGCTTGGCTGCGTTCCCGACCAGTTCGTCGAAGGTCGCGCCCTTGGCGAGGCCGCCGCCGATCCAGACGATGTGCTCGTACGCGGCCAGGGACGCCTCGGCGGCGTGGGTGTTGGTGGCCTTGGAGTCGTCGACGTAGTCGACGTCGTCGATCCGGTCCACGTGCGCGATGCGGTGGGCGTCCGGCCGGAACGCGCGCAGGCCGTCGCGGACGGCGGTCGGGGCGACGCCGAAGGCGCGGGCGAGGGCGGCCGCCGCCAGGGCGTTGGCGATGTTGTGCGGGGCCGGCGGCTGCACGTCGGAGATCTCGGCCAGCTCCTGTGCGTTCTTGTGCCGCTCGGGAGCGAAGGCCCGGTCGACCAGGATGCCGTCGACGACGCCGAGTTCCGAGGGGCGCGGGCTGCCGAGGCCGAAGCCGATGGCGCGGCAGCCCTCCTCGACGTCGGCCTCGCGCACCAGTGCCTCGGTGGCGGGGTCGGCGAGGTTGTAGACGCAGGCGACCTCGTTGCCCTCGTAGATGCGTCCCTTGTCGGCCGCGTAGGCGGCCATGGAGCCGTGCCAGTCGAGGTGGTCCGGGGCGAGGTTGAGGACCGCGGCCGAGTGCGGGCGGACCGAGGGCGCCCAGTGCAGCTGGTAGCTGGACAGCTCGACGGCGAGGACGTCGTACTCCTGTCCGGACAGGACGACGTCCAGGATCGGCGTGCCGATGTTGCCGACCGCCGCGGTGCGCAGGCCCGCCGCGGCCAGGATCGAGGCGAGCATCTGCACGGTCGTGGTCTTGCCGTTGGTGCCGGTGACCGCGAGCCAGGGCGCCGCCCCGGGGCCGCGCAGCCGCCAGGCCAGCTCCACGTCGCCCCACACGGGCACGCCCGCGGCCTCGGCGGCGGTGAAGAGCGGGCTGGTCGGCTTCCAGCCGGGCGAGGTGACGATCAGTTCGGTGCCCTCGGGCAGGGTCCGGCCGTCCCCGAGCCGTACCGTGACGCCCAGCGCCTCCAGTTCGGCGGCCTGGGCCCGGGCCGGTTCGTCGTCGCCGTCGTTGACGACCGTCACGCGGGCGCCGAGGGCGTGCAGCACCTTGGCGGCGGGTACGCCCGAGACGCCCAGGCCGGCGACGGTGACCCGGCGGCCCGGCAGTCCGAGCCGCCCGGCCGCCTCGACGGCGGCCTGCGGAAGTCCGTCCTGACGGGGGCCGGGTTCCTGCCCGGGGGCCGAGGTCACTGCGCGGCCACCCAGCCCGCGTAGAAGAGACCGAGGCCGACGGCCATGCACATGCCCTGGATGATCCAGAACCGGACCACGACCAGGACCTCGCTCCAGCCCTTGAGCTCGAAGTGGTGCTGCAGTGGCGCCATCCGGAAGACGCGCTTGCCGGTCAGACGGAAGGAACCGACCTGGATGACCACGGAGAGGGTGATCAGGACGAAGAGGCCGCCCAGGATCGCCAGCAGCAGCTCGGTGCGCGAGCAGATGGCCAGACCGGCCAGGGCGCCGCCGAGCGCGAGCGAACCGGTGTCGCCCATGAAGATCTTGGCCGGTGAGGTGTTCCACCACAGGAAGCCGAAGCAGGCGCCCATCAACGCCGCGGCCACGACCGCGAGGTCGAGTGGATGCGGTACGTCGTAACAACCGGGTCCGGCGGTGATGACGTTGGAGCAGGACTGGCCGTACTGCCACACGCCGATGACGGTGTAGGAGGCGAAGACCATCACCGAGGCACCGGTGGCCAGGCCGTCGAGGCCGTCGGTGAGGTTCACGCCGTTCGACATCGCGAGGATCATGAACAGCGCCCAGATCACGAAGATCACCGGGCCGAGCGACCAGCCGAAGTCCTGCGTGAAGGAAAGCCGGGTCGAGGCCGGGGTGACACCGCGGGAGTCGGCGAACTGCAGCGACAGGACCGCGAAGGTGATGCCGACGATCAGCTGGCCGGCCATCTTCGCCTTGGCCCGCAGACCGAGGCTGCGCTGCTTGACGATCTTGATGTAGTCGTCGAGGAAGCCGACGACGCCAAGACCGGTGAAGAGGAAGAGCACCAGCACGCCGGAGATCGTGGGGCGCTCGGAGGTGATGACCTTGGTGAGCGCGTACGCGACGAGCGTGGCCAGGATGAAGGCGATGCCGCCCATCGTGGGGGTGCCGCGCTTGCTGTGGTGTTCCTTGGGGCCGTCGTCGCGGATGAACTGGCCGTAGCCCTTGCGGGCCAGCAGCTTGATCAGCATCGGCGTGCCGATGAGGGACAGGAACAGGCCGAGAACGCCCGAGACCAGGATCTGGTTCATGACGCGGCGCCCCCGCCCTCGACGCCGTCGAGCAGCGCGAGTGCGACCCGCTCCAGGCCGACCGCCCTCGATGCCTTCACCAGCACGACGTCCCCCGGACGCAGTTCACTGCGCAACAGGTCGATCGCCGCCTCAGCGTCGGACACGTGCACCGACTCCTCACCCCACGAACCCTCGTTGTAGGCGCCCATTTGCACCCATGCGGCCGCTTGGCCGCCGACTGCCACGAGCTTGCTGACGTTGAGCCGGACGGCGAGCCGTCCGACAGCGTCGTGCTCCGCGAGGCTCTCCCCGCCGAGCTCAGCCATCTCACCCAGCACCGCCCACGTACGTCCCCCGCGTGCCTCGGCGGCACGGCCCATGGCCGCGAGCGCGCGCAGGGCGGCTCGCATGGACTCGGGGTTCGCGTTGTAGGCGTCGTTCACGACCGTCACGCCATCCGGCCGTTCGACGACCTCCATACGCCAGCGGGACAGCGTCCCCGCCTCGGAGAGCGCGGTGGCGATCTCCTCGACGGGCATGCCGAGTTCACGGGCGACGGCGGCCGCGGCGAGCGCGTTCGACACGTGGTGCTCACCGTACAGGCGCAAGGTCACTTCGCTGCACCCGGTAGGTGTTGTGAGTGTGAAGACAGCCTGACCTCGGTCGTTGAGGCGGACGTTCTCGGCACGGACGTCGGCGTCGGCGGACTCGCCGAACAGCACGACGCGCGCCTTGGTGCGGGAGGACATGGCGCGTACGAGGGGATCGTCCGCATTGAGCACCGCGACGCCGCCGTCGGCGGCCTCCGGCAGCGCCTCGACCAGCTCGCCCTTGGCCTGGGCGATCTGCTCGCGGCCGCCGAACTCGCCGATGTGGGCGGTGCCGACGTTGAGGACCACGCCGACCCTCGGCGGGGTCAGCTCGGTGAGGTAGTGGATGTGGCCGATGCCGCGGGCGCCCATCTCCAGCACCAGGTGCCGGGTGGAGGCGTCGGCACGCAGCGCGGTCAGCGGCAGCCCGATCTCGTTGTTGAGCGAGCCGGGCGTCCAGACGGTCGGGGCGAGCCGCTGCAGCACCTGGGCGATGAGGTCCTTGGTGCTGGTCTTGCCGGCCGAGCCGGTCAGCGCCACGAGGGTCGCGCCGAGCCGTTCGATGACGTGCCGGGCGAGTGCGCCGAGGGCGAGCTGGACGTCGTCCACGACGATCGCGGGCACACCGACCGGCCGGGCGGCCAGTACGGCCACCGCGCCGGCCGCGACGGCCCGCTCCGCGTAGTCGTGGCCGTCCACGTGCTCGCCCCGGAAGGCGACGAAGAGGCCGCCCGGTGCCACCTTGCGGGAGTCGATCTCCACGGACCCGGTGACGGGCACCGTCGGGTCCGGTATGTCGTGCGTGCTCCCGCCGACCGCGTGTGCGACCTCGGCGAGGGTGAGTGGGATCACAGCTGGTCCTGGTCCTTCTCCTGCGCTGGTGTGCCGGCGGCCCGTTCGATGGCCGCGCGCAGCACTTCTCGGTCGTCGAAGGGGCGTACCACTCCGGCGATGTCCTGCCCCTGCTCATGGCCCTTGCCGGCCACCAGTACGGTGTCGTCCGGCCGGGCCAGGGCGACGGCGGTCGCGATGGCCGCCGCCCGGTCGGGCTCGACGACGACATGGCCCCGCTCGTGCGCGGGCACCCCGGCCGCTCCCGCCAGCATCGCGGTGAGGATCGCGAGCGGGTCCTCGGAGCGGGGGTTGTCGGAGGTGAGCACGGCCGTGTCGGCCAGCCGTGCCGCGGCGGCGCCCATGGGGCCGCGCTTGGTCTCGTCGCGGTCCCCGCCGCAGCCGAGGACGATGTGCAGGCTGCCCTTGGTGACCTTGCGCAGCGCCCGCAGCACCGACTCGACGGCGTCGGTCTTGTGCGCGTAGTCCACGACCGCGAGGTAGGGCTGGCCCGCGTCGACCCGCTCCAGCCGGCCCGGCACGCCCGGCACGGCGGCGACGCCCTGGGCGGCCGTCTGCGGGTCGATCCCGGCCACCGCCAGGGCGGTGATCGCGGCGAGCGCGTTCGCGACGTTGAAGGGGCCGGGGAGCGGTGAGGAGGCCTCGATCCGCACGCCGTCCGGGCCCACGACGGTGAAGGTGGAGCGCAGCGGCCCGGTCTCGACGTGCTCGGCGCGCCAGTCGGCGTCCGGGTGGCCCTCGGCGGAGAAGGTGGTGACCGGGACCTGCGACTCGCGGACCAGCCGGCGGCCGTACTCGTCGTCGATGTTGACCACGCCGACCTTGCTGCGCCGCGGGGTGAACAGCTGCGCCTTGGCCTGGAAGTAGTCCTCCATGCCCGAGTGGAACTCCATGTGCTCGGGGCTGAGGTTGTTGAAGACGGCGACGTCGAAGACCGCGCCGTCCACCCGGCCGAGCACCAGGGCGTGGCTGGAGACCTCCATGACCAGGGCCTCGATGCCGCGCTCGCGCATGACCGCGAAGAGCGCCTGCAGGTCGGTCGCCTCGGGGGTGGTCCGCTCGCTCTTGATCCGCTCGTCGCCGATCCGCGACTCGACGGTGCCGATCAGACCGGTCCTGCGCTCGTGCACGGCCCGCAGGCCGCCCTCGATGAGGTAGGCGGTGGTGGTCTTGCCGGAGGTCCCGGTGATCCCGATCTGCAGCAGGTCCTCCCCCGGCCGGCCGTAGATCTCGGCGGCCAGATCGCCCATGACCGACCGGGGGTCCCCCACCGTCAGCACCGGCAGGCCGGTCGCGGCGGCGCGCTCGGCGCCCGCCGGGTCGGTGAGGACGGCCACGGCGCCCAGCTCGGCGGCCTGCGCGGCGAAGTCGGCGCCGTGGAAGCGGGCGCCGGGCAGCGCGGCGTAGAGGTCTCCGGGGCGGACGGCCCGCGAGTCGTGGGTGATGCCGGTGACCGGGGCGGCGCCGGGCGCGGGCGGTTCCGCGCCCAGCCGCGCGGCCAGTTCCGCGGGCGGCACGGGCCGGACCTGGGAGGGGCGGGGCGCGCCCGGCTGGGTCTGTTTGCGCTCGGGGGACTGATCAGGGAGTGACACGGCCGTGAGAGTACCCGCCGGGCCGGGCTCCGGGCCAAAAGCCGCCCGCCCGCCTTCCGGCCTGCTGCTTTCTCCGGTACGTTCCGCGTGCGGGGGGCTACCGCCCGTGCCCGCCGCCGTGGGGTCGTGTCCGTTCACGGCCGCCGTTCCTTCCTCCCGTGCGCGCCGGTCACGGCTTCGAGGGATCCCACTCGACCGGCAGGTTCGGGGTCTTGGCGCCGCTGGGCGGCACCTGCAGGGACTTCAGGGCGAATTCCATGACCCGCTTGAACACCGGACCGCAGATCTGGCCACCGAAGTAGCTTCCGCGGGTCGGGTTCTGGATCACGCAGGACACCGTCAGCCGGGGGTCGTCGGCGGGGGCGAAGCCCATGAAGGAGGCCGTGTAGCCACTGTAGGTGCCCGTTTCCGGATCCACCCGGTTGGCCGTGCCGGTCTTGCCCGCGACGCGGTACCCGGAGATCCGGGCCTTGGTGCCGGTGCCCTGCTCGTCGCCCACGACGGACTCCAGCATGGTCGAGAGCGTCCTGGCGGTCTTCGTGCTGACCACCCGGGTCTTCGCCGGGTCCGGGGCCGGGACGAAGCGGCCGTCCGGGCCGGTCGTGCCGCGCACCAGGCTGGGCTCGACGCGTACACCGCCGTTGGCGATCGTCGAGTACACCGAGGTGGCCTGCAGCGCGTTCAGCGACAGACCCTGGCCGAAGGGGATGGTGTACTGCTGGGACGCGTTCCACTCGTCCGGCCTCGCCAGGATGCCGGGCGTCTCGCCGGGGAAGCCGACCCCGGTGGGCCGCCCGATGCCGAATTTCCTCAGGTACGAGTAGAGGACGCGGTTCGCCTGCTTCTGGTTCTTGCCGAGGTGCTCGGCGGCCAGGATGGTGCCGATGTTGCTGGACTTGGCGAGCACGCCGTTGAGGGTCAGGTGCCAGGTGCCGTGGTCCACGTCGTCGTGGAAGACCCGGTCGGCGCGGGGCAGGGTGCCGGGCACCGTGACGTGGGTGTCCGGGGCGGCCACGCCCTCGTCGAGGACCGCGGCCATGGACATCAGCTTGCTGACACTGCCGGGCTCGTACGCGTCCTGCAGCGCGGCGTTGCCCAGGGCGGTGGGATCCGCCCGGGTGAGGTCGTTGGGGTCGAAGCCGGGGGCGTTGGCCATGGCCAGCACCTGACCGGTGCGGGTGTCCTGCACGATCACATAGCCGCGGTCGGCGTCGGACGCCCTCACCTGCTGGGTGATCGCCCGCTGGGCGGCCCACTGGATGTCCCGGTCGAGGGTCAGCTCCACGTCCGTGCCGGGCTCCGCCGCGCGCTCCTGCGCGTTGGCCGTGGGCACCCGCCGGCCGCCGGACTGGGCGTAGGTGACGGTGCCGTCCTTGCCGGCCAACGCCTTGTCGAGCCGGCTCTCCAGGCCGCCGCCGCCCGCACCGGAGGCGTTCACCCAGCCGACCACTCCCGCGGCCAGGTCGCCCGCGGGGTAGACGCGCTTGGCGTGCCGAAGCCGGAAGACCCCGGCGAGGTAGTTGACGCCGTCGCCCTTGTCTGCCCGGTCGGCGAGCGCGCTCTGCAGGTCCTTGATCTGGTTCCAGACCTGCGGGGACTGCTGCCTGGCGATGATCTCGTTGCGGGACCCCGGGTAGTTGGCGAGCTGCTCGGCGATCTTCTTCTCGTCGCCGTCGACGATCGGCGCGAGCAGTTCCGCGGCGCGCGCGGGGGCGTCCTCGGCCTTGGCGTACTTGGGGGTGAAGAGCATCGGGTCCGCCGTGATGTCGTACGCGTCGACGGTGGTGGCCAGGTCGATGCCGTTCCGGTCGGTGATCGTCCCGCGTTCGGCGGCGAGGGTCACCTTGACGTTCCGGTTGACCTCCGCCTTGGCGGCGTACGTCGCGGCGTCCACGGCCTGCACCTGGAAGAGCCGGATCACGAAGGTCAGCATCACCAGCGTCAGCGCGAAGCTGACGAGCCGCAGCCGGGGGCGCGGCCGGCCCAGCCTCAGCAGCGGGGCACCGGCGGGCGTCACCGGATTCGGGGGCCTGCGCCGCGGCGGCACGGACGGGCGGCCGGCCCGGTTCCGGGCGCCGGCGTCGCGCTCGCGCCCTCCGGACGGCCTGCGCGCCCCCGGGGTGCGCCCGTGCGCCACCGCGGACGTACCGAACCCCTCGCCGCGCGGGGGCTGCCTGCGGGCGTGCGGGTCGCGGCCCGGCTCGCGGGCGGCCCGCGCCGCGTCCTCGCGCGACCGGGCGCCGCGTGCGCCGGGCTGGCGCGCTCCCGCCTGCTGCCCGGGCGCGGGCCTGCGGCGGGGCTCCCCGGCCTCGCCGCGTGCCGGGGTCCCGGAGCCGCCGTCGCGGCCGCGGGGCAGCTGGCCGCGCCGGGGAGCGGCCCCCCGGCCCTCGCCACGGCCGCCGGGGGCTCCCCCGCGGCCGGCACGGCCGGCGGCCGGGTTCCCGCCGCCGCGGCCACGGCCCTGGGCACCGCGGTCCGGTCCGCCGGCACCGTCGTCCCGGTCACCGCCGCGGTCGCCGCGGTCGCGCGGCGGCTCCCCGTCCCGGGTCACCACGCCCCGGCACCTCCCCGGCCTGCCGGGCGGGCGGTTCGGGGCGAGCGGAGGGCACGGGGCCCCGGAGCGACGGTCACGGGGTCTCCTGGGGGGTCGTGCTGGGTTTGGCGGACCGCGTCGGGCCCAGTGAGGCGGCCGCGGAGCCGCTGGGGGCGACCGTGGCGGGCGCGGTCGTCGGGGTGGGCGGCGGCACGTACGGCGCCGCGCCGGGGCTGCCGAGGACGGTGCCGTCCGGGGCCAGGAAGGCCGGGTTGCCGCCGGGGACCATGCCCAGCTCGCGGGCCTGCTCGTCCAGCGCGTCCGGGGCCGAGTACTCGTCGACCTCCTGCTGCAGCGCCTGCTCCTCGTCGGTGTACTGCGTGGTCTTCTTCTGCAGCTCGCTGAGCTTGAAGGAGTCCCGGTTCACCGCCGAGTTGAGCAGCAGCAGCGAGATCAGGCCGCCGCCCAGCAGCAGCACGATGAGCAGGACGAAGGGCGAGCGCGCCGCCGAGGTGCGCCGCCTCACGTCAGGGCCTCGCGGATCCGCTGGGCGCCGCGCAGGCGCGCCGGGGCGGCCCGGCGGTTGGCGGCGATCTCGTCCTCCGTGGGCAGCTCCGCGCCGCGGGTGAGCAGCTTGAGCCGGGGCTGGTACTGCTCGGGGACCACCGGCAGCCCGGGCGGCGCGGTGGTCGCCGCGCCCGCCGCGAAGACGCCCTTGACGAGGCGGTCCTCCAGGGAGTGGTACGACAGCACCGCGATCCGGCCGCCGACGGCGAGCGCGGCGACGGCCGCCGGGACGGCCCGCTCGAGCACCGTCAGCTCCCCGTTGACCTCGATGCGCAGCGCCTGGAAGGTGCGCTTGGCGGGGTTGCCGCCGGTCCGCTTGGCGGCCTGCGGCAGCGCCTCGCGGATGAGCTCGACGAGCCGGGCGCTGTTGGTGAAGGGTTCGCGGGCCCGCTCGCGCACGATCGCCTCCACGATCTTGCGCGCGAACTTCTCCTCGCCGTAGTCGCGCAGCACCCGCACCAGTTCGCCGGGCGGATAGGTGTTGAGGACCTCGGCGGCGCTGATGCCGGTGCCCTGGTCCATGCGCATGTCGAGCGGCGCGTCCTGGGCGTAGGCGAAGCCGCGGTCGGCCTCGTCCAGCTGCATGGAGGAGACGCCGAGGTCGAAGAGGACGCCCTGCACCTTGGGGACCCCGAGGCGCTCCAGCACCTCGGGGATCTCGTCGTAGACGGCGTGCACGAGGGTGGCCCGGTCCCCGTACGGCGCGAGCCGCTCGCCGGCGAGCTTGAGCGCGGCGGGGTCGCGGTCGACGGCGATCAGCCGGACCTCGGGGATCCGCCGCAGCAGCGCCTCGCTGTGCCCGCCGAGGCCGAGGGTGGCGTCCACGACCACGGCGCCCGGTGCGTCGATCGCGGGCGCCAGCATGTCCAGGCAGCGGTCCAGCATCACCGGGACGTGGCGTGGCTCGGAGGGGGTGGTGCTCATGTAGCCCTTCTTCTCATGCTCGCGGGACGTACCACTGGGTCCCCGCCCGCTCGTGGGCGGTCCTCTGGCACCGGGGAAGGAGTGCCAGCGGACCGGGGAGCGGGAGGAGGCCGAGCGTCACGTACTCGTACGTGAGTCATCAGGCTACGGGCGAGGTCACAGTAAGCCGGGAGGCACCTCCTGGGACAACGCCGAAAAGGCGTCTTCCTGACCCGCCAGATAGTCCTCCCAGGCCGCCGCGTCCCACACCTCGACCCGGGTGTTCGCGCCGATCACCGCGCAGTCGCGGCGCAGTCCGGCGTAGTCGCGCAGGGGTTGCGGAAGGGTGACCCGGCCCTGCCTGTCGGGGACCTCGTCATGGGCGCCGGCGAAGAGCACGCGCATGTAGTCGCGCGCCGCCTTGGAGGTGAGGGGGGCGCGGCGGAGCTCCTCGGTGACGGCGCGGAAGCCCTCGACCGGCCATACGTACAGGCAGCGCTCCTGGCCCTTGGTGATGACCAGGCCGTCCGCGAACTGCTCGCGGAACTTCGCGGGGAGGACCAGCCGGCTCTTGTCGTCCAGCCGTGGCGCGTACGTCCCGAGGAACATCCGCACCTCCCGCGCTTGGTTGGCGACCCACTTCGCGCCACTTTACTCCACCGGCCCCCACGGTCAACGAAAAGCCTGCCCTGGCACAGGCGCCCTGGTGGGCGGCGGCGCCCGAATCACCCGCACGGGCGATCGCCCGCGACGCCTGTGGGTTACCTCACAGTGCACCGGTTTGACCGAGATTTGCCGGCCTCACAGCAGGTGAGAGAAGACCGTGCCCTCTACGGTCGTGTCATGTCGACAAACGCGCATCAGTCCGCGGCCCGCGGCACGGCCGCCACGGCGTCCGTCACCGACCGCCTCATCGAGGCGAACCGGCACTACGCGGAGGAGTTCCGCG
This sequence comes from Streptomyces sp. NPDC026673, assembly GCF_040638135.1. Lineage (NCBI taxonomy): Bacteria > Bacillati > Actinomycetota > Actinomycetes > Kitasatosporales > Streptomycetaceae > Streptomyces > Streptomyces sp. NPDC026673. The sequence continues at coordinate 10,683 of NZ_JBEZXR010000120.1, forward strand.
ACCCCGGCATGGACGCCCGGCCCGTGCTCCAGGTGGCCGTGGTCGCCTGCATGGACGCCCGGATCGACCTGCACGCCGCCCTCGGCCTCCAGCTCGGCGACTGCCACACCATCCGCAACGCCGGCGGCGTGGTCACCGACGACACCATCCGTTCCCTGACCATCAGCCAGCGCGCCCTCGGCACCCGCTCGGTCGTGCTGATCCACCACACCGGCTGCGGCCTGGAGTCGCTGACCGAGGAGTTCCGCACGGAGCTGGAGGAGGAGGTCGGCCAGCGCCCGACCTGGGCGGTGGAGTCCTTCCGTGACGTCGACCAGGACGTCCGGCAGTCGATGCAGCGGGTCCGCACGTCGCCGTTCCTGGCCCACACGGACGATGTGCGGGGCTTTGTCTTCGACGTGCACACCGGCCTGCTGCGGGAAATCACAAACGAGTAACGGAAGCGGAGTGACGCGGAGCATAGTTGAAGTGGAGAATGCTTCGTGTAACGGGGAGGGCCGGTCCAGGGATGGCCGTGTCCCTAGGAACGGGCCGAGGAGAACCGGGTGACGACCTATGACGCGCGAGCTGGCCTCAGCGATCTGACCGCCACGGCGGACCGCGTACGCCGGTCGGTGGAGAACGTGATCGAGGGCAAGCCCGAGGTCGTACGGACTGCGCTGACGGTGCTGCTCGCCGAGGGACATCTACTGATCGAGGATGTCCCCGGCGTCGGCAAGACGATGCTTTCGAAGGCGCTGGCCCGGTCGATCGACTGCTCGGTGCGGCGCATCCAGTTCACGCCGGACCTTCTGCCGTCGGACATCACCGGGGTCAGCGTCTTCGACCAGCAGCGCCGCGACTTCGAGTTCAAGCCGGGGGCGATCTTCGCGCAGATCGTCGTGGGCGACGAGATCAACCGCGCCTCCCCCAAGACGCAGTCGGCGCTGCTGGAGTCGATGGAGGAGCGGCAGGTCACCATCGACGGCAGTACGTACCCGCTGCCCAGCCCCTTCATGGTCATCGCCACCCAGAACCCGGTGGAGATGGAAGGAACGTATCCGCTGCCCGAGGCGCAGCGGGACCGCTTCATGGCCCGGGTCTCCATCGGCTACCCCAGCCTGGAGGCCGAGCTGGAGATGCTCGACGTGCACGCCGGGGTCAGCCCGCTGGACGACCTGCGGCCGGTCGCCCACGCGCACGAGATCGTCAAACTGGTCGACGCGGTACGGACGGTGCACGTCTCCGCGGCCGTACGGCACTACGCGGTGACCCTCGTCTCGGCCACCCGGGACCACCCGGACCTCAGACTCGGCGCCTCCCCCCGCGCCACCCTGCACCTGGTGCGGGCGGCCCGCGCCGCGGCGGCCCTGGACGGCCGGGACTACGTGCTCCCCGACGACGTGCAGTCGCTGGCCTCGGCGGTGCTGGCGCACCGTCTGCTGCCCACCGCGCAGGCCCAGTTGAACCGGCGCACGCCTGAGCAGGTCGTCGCGGAGATCGTGCAGCGCACCCCGGTCCCCGACCCGTACGGCAGCCGGTGACCCGGACGTCGGGCGTGGGCGCTGGAGGTGCGCGTGACCGAGCGTGAGAGCGGCCTCCGGGCCGCCCTGGGCGGCCTCACCACCCGTGGCCGCTCGTTCCTCGCCGCGGGGATCGCGGCGGCCGTCTGCGCCTACGTCCTGGGGCAGCCGGATCTGCTGCGGGTCGGCCTGCTGCTGGCCGTGCTGCCGCTGGTCTGCGTGACGGTCCTGTACCGCACCCGCTACCGCGTCGCCGGCAGCCGCCGGCTGTCGCCCTCGCGTGTGTCGGCGATGTCCGAGGCGCGGGTGCACCTGCGGGTGGACAACGTGTCGCGGCTGCCCACGGGGCTGCTGATGCTCCAGGACCGGGTGCCGTACGTACTGGGGCCGCGGCCCCGCTTCATCCTGGACCGGGTGGAGCCCGGCGGGCACCGCGAGGTGTCCTACCGGGTCCGCTCCGACCTGCGCGGACGCTACCCGCTGGGGCCGCTGCAGCTGCGGCTGACCGACCCCTTCGGCATGTGCGAGCTGACCCGCTCCTTCAGCGCGTACGACACCCTGACCGTGGTGCCCCGCGTGGAGCCGCTGCCGCCGGTCAAGCTCAAGGGCGACTCCTCGGGGTACGGGGAGAGCCGCACCCGTGCGCTGGCCCTGGCCGGGGACGACGACGTCATCCCGCGCGGTTACCGGCACGGCGACGACCTGCGCCGGGTGCACTGGCGTTCGACCGCCAAGTACGGCGAGCTCATGGTGCGCCGCGAGGAGCAGCCGCACCGTGCCCGGTGCACGGTGCTGCTGGACACCCGGGCCCTGGCGTACTTCGGCGCCGGACCCGACTCGGCCTTCGAGTGGGCCGTGTCCGGCGCGGCCTCCGTGGCGGCGCACATGCTCGAGCGCGGCTACTCCGTACGGCTGCTCACCGACACCGGGAGCACGGTGCCCGGGCCCGAGGGCTTCGGCGGGACCGACACCTCGGACACGGCCGGCGCCATGCTGGACACCCTGGCGGTGGTCGACCACTCCGACGGCGCGGGGCTCTCCCGTGCGCTCGACGTGCTGCGCGCGGGCAGCGAGGGGCTGCTGGTGGCCTTCTTCGGCGACCTGGACGAGGAGCAGGCCGCCATGGCGGCCCGGATGCGGCAGCGGGCCGGAGCCGCCGTCGCCTTCGTCCTGGACAGTGCGGCCTGGGGAGCGCTGGACGAGGACGGTGCGGGCCGGCCCGCCGTGCCGCCGGCCGGCGGCGGCGACGCCGACGGAACGGAGGACGGCTCCGCGCGGGCCGTACGGATGCTGCACGAGGCGGGCTGGACGGTGCTTCCGGTCGCCGCCGGGGACGCGCTGGCCGAGCTGTGGCAGCGCGCCGACCGGTACCGGTCGCGCGAGGAGGCGGGGACGCGATGATGAGCGGACGCGGACGGCTCGCGGCCTGCGCGGCGGCGGCGACACTGATGACCGCCTGCTCGCTGCTGCCGCTGGCGACGCCGAACTCCTGGATCCTGCAGGCCGCCGTCCTGGTGCTGCTGCAGACCGGGGTGGGCGCGCTGACCCGGCGGGTGCCGCTGGCCCGGCCGCTGACCGTGCTGGCGCAGGCGGTGTTCACCCTGCTCGTGCTGACCCTGATGTTCGCGCGCGAGCAGGCGCTCCTCGGGTTCCTTCCGGGGCCCGCCGCGTACACCGAGTTCGGGAACCTGCTCACCGCGGCCATGCAGGACGTGACCCAGTTCGCCATCCCGGCGCCGGTCACTCCGGGCATCCGGCTGCTGCTGCTCGGCGGCGTGCTGCTGATCGGGCTGGCCGTGGACGCCCTGGCGGTGACCTACGGCAGCGCGGCCCCGGCCGGCCTGCCGCTGCTGGCCCTGTACTCGATCGCGGCGGGCCTGGCCGGGGGCGACGGCACCCGCTGGCCGTACTTCCTGCTGGCCTCCGCCGGCTATCTGCTGCTCCTGCTCGCCGAGGGACGGGACCGGATCTCGCGCTGGGGCCGGGTCTTCGGCGGTGCCGGGGCGACGCGCGCCGGGTACGGCGGGCCCCTGGGCGGACCGTCGGGACCGGCGGTGGCCCCGGTGCGGACCGGCCGCCGCATCGGCGCGATGGCGCTGGGCATCGCCCTGGTCGCGCCGGCCGCGCTGCCCTCCATGGGCGTCGGGCTGCTGCCCACGGGCGGCTCGGGCGGTGGCAACGGGCGCGGCGGCGGCACCATCTCCGCGGTCAACCCGGTCGTCGCGCTCCAGGACAACCTCAACCAGCCCGACGACCGGATCGTGCTCCGCTACCGGACGAACGCCGCCTCCAACTCGGAGATGTACCTGCGGATCGTGGCGCTCGACCGGTTCACCGGCGACAAGTGGGAGCCCGCGCAGCGCGCCCTCACCGCCGTGCCCAAGGCGCTGCCCGGCCCGCAGGGGCTCGGCTCCACCGTGAAGTCCACGGAGGCCGTCACCTCGGTCGCGGCGGACAAGAGCTACGTCCAGATGTGGCTGCCGCTGCCGTATCCGGCCACACGGGTGCAGGTCGGCGGCCGCTGGCGCTTCGAGCCCACGGGCCGCACGATCATCGGCGACCGCGGCCAGACCACCTCCGGCACCCAGTACCAGGTGAACAGCCTGCAACTGGAGCCGACCCCGCAGCAGCTCGCCGCCGCTCCGCCGGCGGACGCCAAACTGCGGGAGGAGTACACGCAGGTGCCCGGCACGCTGCCCGAGGTGGTGGCCACGACGGCCCTGCAGGTCACCAAGGACGCCTCCAACGACTACGAGCGGGCCGTCGCGCTGCAGCGCTGGTTCACCTCCGGCGCGTTCACCTACGACACCTCGGTGCGTTCGGGCACCGGCGTGCAGGCCATCACCCGCTTCCTGCGCAACAAGGAAGGGTTCTGCATCCACTTCGCCTTCACGATGGCGGCGATGGCGCGGACCCTGGGAATCCCGGCGCGGGTGGCGGTCGGGTTCACGCCCGGCTCCCTGGAGCCGGACGGCGCCTACGCGGTGGGGCTGAAGGACGCGCACGCCTGGCCCGAGCTGTACTTCGAGGGCGTCGGCTGGACGCGGTTCGAGCCCACGCCGACGCGCGGCAACGCGCCGGGCTACACACAGGAGGCGGCCGCCTCCGACAGCGGCCCCGCGGCGCCCGACACGCCGGAGGAGACCGCCGGCGCCGGCGCGAGCACCGGCCCGACCGTCTCTCCGTCCTGCGTGGGCAAGGACGCCCAGCTCGGCAACTGCGACCCGCTGGCGCAGGCCTCGGGAGGCGAAACCGACGACAAGGGGCTCTGGCCGCGCGTCGGCGAGTGGACGCTGCGCATCCTCGCCTGGGCCGTGGTGCCGCTGATCGTCCTGGTCCTGCTGCTGCCGCTGCTCTGGCGCCGCAGGCAACGCGTCCAGCGGCTGGGCGGCGGCCAGGACCCGGCGGCCCTGGCGGCGTGGCTGCAGCTCACCGGCCGTGCCCCGAACCCGGCCGGGGCGGAGGGGGACGGGCGGCACGGCGAGGCCCGGCAGACCCCGAAGGGCACCGAGCCCGACGACATGGGCGCCCGGGACGGCGCGCGCACCCTGGCGGCGTGGCTGGAGCTGATCGACACCGCCTGGGACTACGGTCTGCGGCCCGACGAGTCCGAGACCCCGCGCCGGGTCGCGGCACGCCTCATCCGCGACGGCGGGCTGGAGGGGCCCGCGGCGGAGGCGGCGCGGCGCCTGGCGACCTCGGTCGAGCAGGCCCTGTTCTCGCCGCGGCCGCCGATGGCCACCGGCACGGCGAAGGACGTGCGGCTGGTACGCGACGGCCTGCGCGGGAACGCCGATGCCGTGACGCGGATCCGTGCCCTGCTGCTGCCGCGTTCCACGGTCCGGGTCGTCTGGCGGCTCACCGAACGCTGGTCGGCGGCCACGGCCCGGTCCTCGGAGCGGCTGCGCGGGGTCGTGGACGGCCTGATGCGCCCGCTGCGGCAGCGCGGTTCGTCCTAGGCGGGGCTCCCGGGCAGGCCGGGGCCGGTCCGCCTGACGCCCGGAGCCGAGGGGCGCCCCGAGGGCGCGATCCGGGGCCCGTGCGCGGCGCACGGGCCCATGGCCGGTGGACGGTGCACGGCGGCCGCCGGGCGTGGCGCGGCCCGGGTGAGGAGAACACGGCGAAGGGGGCGGGGTTCCGGTCGGTGGACCACCCCCCTCCCCCTGGTCGGGGTGTCCGTGTCCCAGCGCGTCGCGGCGGCGCCGGCCCCCCCCCCCCCTGCGGGCCATCAAAATTCGCCGCGGGCGGTGGGGCC
>NZ_JBEZXR010000121.1:0-16180 GCF_040638135.1 Streptomyces sp. NPDC026673
GGTGGTCAGGCCCCAGGACGCGTTCGCGATCGGCCAAGGTCTGCTCAAGCACCGGGATTGCCCGTTCTGGATCACCAGCTGCCACATAGGGCGGCCCGTTCCGACGTGCCGCCGCGCCCCGGGGGGGGGTCGACGCCGGCGGTCCTGCCCGCAGGGCGGAGGGAGCGTCAGCTTTCCTTGTCCGTACCGGGATTCCGCCCGGCGACGAAGTCGGTGACCAGGGCGGCGAAGTCCTCGGGGCGCTCGAGGTGAGCCAAGTGGCCGGTCTCCTCGAGGACGGACAGCCGGGCTCCGGGGATCCGCTCGTGGATCATCCGCGCCCATTCCGGTCCGCAGATGAAGTCCTGCGCCCCGGCCAGGACCAGCGTCGGCGCGGCGACCGCGGGCAACCGGTCGCGGACGTCGTAGGCCGGTCCTTCGCCGCGCGACGGTTCCGCGTACATCCGCAGGAACCCGCGGGCCGGCCCGAACTCGTCCTCGCGCCCCCAGTAGTCGAACAGGTACGCCGGCAGGATCATCCGCAGGTACTCGGTCGCGGTGTCGTCGTCGAGTCGGCCGAGCGGCGCGGTGAGCGCCTCGACGTAGCCGGCCACCTCCGGGTGCTCCGCCGCATGGCGCCGTGCGAACCGCTCCATGTTGGCGACGGCGCGGGCCCAGAACCTCTCCCCGGTCACCGGCGACGAGTCGTAGAGGACGAGGGAGGCGACGCGCTCCGGGTGGTCGAGCGCGTACTGCTGGGCGACGAAGCCCCCGTGGGAATGACCGAGCAGGGTGACCCCAGGCTGCGCGAGGTGCTCGACCACACCGTGGACGAAGTGGGTGTAGGTCGCGAGGTTGTAGTCGCGCGCGTCGGGCAGTCGCCCGGAGCGGCCGGTGCCGACCGGCTCGACGTACACCATCGTCAGTTCGCGCTCCAGGAGGGGCATGCGAAGGTACTCCCAGCCGATGCCGGGCCCGCCCGAGAGGGCGATGCACACCGGGCCCGTCGTACCGGCGACGTGGTAGCGCTGGGAGACATGGGTCCCCTTGTGGGGGACGGCGATCGTGTGGGTGCCCGGCGCGAGCGGCGGGCCGTCGCTGTCGGCGACGCGGGGCCAAGCGGTCGTTTCGGGGGCGGTATTCACACTTTCCGCATGCTGTGTCACAGTGTCAGCCCACTGCCGAGGTCGTCACGCTCTTCATGCCGTCGCCCGGCTCGACGGGCGGGGTGCCCGGGGCCGGCAGACTGCGGAGGGACTCGTGCAGCGCGTCCAGTCGCGTGTCCACCGTGGCGATCTCCTCGCGGAGGCGACGGATGTGCGCCTCCAGGGAGGCGGCTTCGACGGCCAGCGACATGACGGTCACCTGCAGGTCGCGGGCGTCGTCGGTGTTCCGGAGCATGGGTGCCCTTCCAGACGGTTCAGCCGGTCGAGACGGAGGCGGCCCGGAGGAAGGGGGACAGGGTGTCCCCCTTCCTCCGGCCGCCCTCCGCGGTGCGGAGCGATCAAGCACACTCTCGACAGGGCAGCCGTCCGGATCGTGACAGCACCGCCGGGACGAGCGGAACGCGCTTCCCGAGGCGGGTTCGCGGCGGCCGTGCGGGCCGCGTGGTCAGACGGCGGCTCCGTACAGGCCGCGCCCCGCTCGCCGTACCCGGGAGGCGCCGACCAGGCGGTCGAGCGTGCTGCGCACCGCGTTGATGCTGCCGGCGCTCTCGTCCCGGCCGAGAGCGGCCGCGACCTCGCGCGCCCGTACCTCGGCGCCGCCCGTGGTCGCCAGGTACTCCAGGATCTGCTCGGTGAGCCTGCCGTAGTTGCCGGCTGCCACGGCCGCACCGTTCCGGTCCGCCGCGGTGGCGTCGTCGGTCGCGGCTTCGGTCTGCTCGCTCGCCCCGGCCTCCCCGGCCGCGCCGGCGGCGGAGACGGCTCCGGCTTCGATGGCCGCGACGGCTTCGACGGCCGTGGCGGGGAGCCGCCCTTCCTCGACGCGACCGCCGTCAGGCGGGGCGGGGAGAGCGGCGCCCTTCAGGTGGCCGATCACGCCGAGAGTCCTGCGAACCGATCCGAGGTGCGCGACAACCGCTGCCAACTCCCTTTCGAGAGCCTGTCGCTGCAACTCCAGGCGCTGCAATTCTCCCTGCAGGGCCGCGGCCGTGACCTGGAGATCCTCGGTCGTGTGCACTGCTGAGACCATGTGTCCTCTCATTCCCGGCCCCTCTGCCGGACTCCTTCGTACAGGCCAACGTTCGGGCAGACAGACTAGTACGGCGGGTGCGCGCGGCTCTGCCGCGCGCCCGTCCCGCCACGGTGACGTCGCCGACACCGTCCGCCTCGCCCGAGGTGAGCGAGACCGGGATGACACCGGGAGACCCCGCGTTCGGCTCCTCGCGGCACAACATGGCGCGCCCGAACGGCGAACCTCGTCCGCCGCCGTGAGGGCGGGCCCCAGGACGGCCTAGGAGGGATGCGCCCGGTAGAGGCCCCGTCCCGCGCGCTGGATGCGCCCCGCCCCCACCAGGCGGTCGAGGGTGCTCCGGACGGCGTTGATGCTGCCGCTGTCGCGGTCCCGTCCGAGGGCCGCGGCGACGTCGCGCGCCCGTACCTCGGCACCGCCGGCGGTACCGAGGAAGTCCAGGATCTGCTCGGTGAGCCTGCCGTAGGTCGTGCCGGCCGAGGTGTCGGATTCGGTGTGCCGCGCGGCCCGCCGTGTGGTTCCGGAGTCCGACCGCGGGGGTGCGGCTGCCGGGGCGCCCGGAGCCGCGGCGCCGGGAGCGTCGGCGGGCGAACCGGCGCCGTGGAGGACGCCTTCAAGGGTTCCGAGAGCCCGCTGCACCGAGCCGAGGTGCGCCGCGACCGCGGCGAGCTCCCTCTCCAGGGCCTGCTTCTGGGTCTCGAGGCGGATCAACTCCCGCTGGAGGCTCTCCGCGGTGATCTCGACGTTCTGCGCCGACCGGGTCACAGAGGCCATGCGTTCCCCTCACCTCCAAGCCGTCCTGTCGCATTCCCGTGTCCCCGCGTTCCCGCGTCGACACGGACGCACATGGTGGGATCGTACCGTCGCCACGGTCGCCTGCATGTGGTTCCGCGTGGGCGGAGGATGACACAGGTTGGTGGACCGTGCGGCACCGTTCACCGTCCAATTTACGCCCGTGTGACGGCGATGTCCCCGAAGGTCGGTCGGTTGGCCAGGGCGCGGGCGATGACGACGCGTTCCTCGTGTTCGCGGCGCGCGGTGTTGCGCAGGCGGAGGGGGACGGCGACGTTCCCGGCGGCGGTGACGATGGGCAGCAGGCCGAAGGGCTGGAAGACGAAGCCCGTGCGGTCGCGGCGCAGCGCGGGCGGTTCGCGTTCGGCCAGGCCGTTCAGCGCGGTGCCGTCGGCGGTGACCTGTCCGGCGTCGGCGCGGTCGAGGCCGCCGATGATGTTGAGCAGGGTGGTCCTGCCGGAGCCCGAGCGGCCCTTGAGAGCGACGAGCTCGCCGCGGGCCACGGAGAAGGAGACCCCGCCCAGCGCGTGCACCGCGGTCTCCCCGGCGCCGAGGGTGCGCACCAGGTCCTCGACCACGATCATCGCTCCGGGGGCCGCCCCGTCACCCACCGGGCCCTGGCGTCGTTCCGGCAGCCCCGCACTCGTGCCCGCCGGCATAGTGGGATGCCACCGTTCACACGGTAGGGTTCCTGACGTCCCCGGCGTCCCCCGACCTTTCCCCACGAGCTGTTTCGCAGGGGGCGGTTCGGCGCGAGACGCGCGGGCCACCCCCGGGACCGCAGACGAAGGAGACCCGTTGTCCGGAGTGAGCGCATCGGGCGGCGCGGCCGCTCCCGCAACGGTCGCCCGCGCGACCGTCCGGACCGCCCACGCCGCGGCCGGCCCGCGGCACGCCGCGGACCTGGCACGGGTCACGGCCAACTTCCGGCAGTACCTGTTGGGCTGGGGTTCGGCGGAACGCGGCGAGGGCGGCCTCGACCACTACCGCAGCGGGCTCGCCCAGCCGCAGTTCAACGGCGTGGTCCGGGTGGGGTCCCTGGAGGCGGTGGAGCGGGCCGTGGCGACCGCGCGCGCAGGGCTCGCGGACGTCCCCTGGTGGTGGTGGGTCGGACCGGACAGTCCCGAAGGCACCTCGGCCGCGCTCACCGGGCTCGGCGCGGTGCAGCTGGGCACCCTGCCGCTGATGGTCCGGCCGATCGGCGGTGCCCTGGAGCCGGAGGAGCCGCCGCCCGGGCTGCGGATCGAGGAGGTCGGGACCCCGGACCGGCTCGCCGACCTGGTCCGTACCTACAGCGCGTCGATGGGCGTCGCCCCCGGCCTGGAGGCCGACCTCGTCCGGGTCGAGGCGCGGCGCGCGGACAACGCGGAGATCGTCCGCCTCGCCGCGGTGCTGGACGGCCGGGTGGTCGGTACGACGGTGGTGATCGCGGCGCACGGGGTGGCGGGGATCTTCCTGGTCCACGTCGCGGCCACCCACCGCGGGCGCGGTGTCGGAGGTGCGCTGACGTCGGCCGCGCTGCGGGTCGGGCGAGAGCGCGGGATGGGTTCGGCCGCGCTCATGGCGAGCCCGGCGGGTGAGCCGTTGTACCGGCGTTTCGGCTTTGTCGCGGTCTCCGAGTACCGCCTCCTCACGCTGCCCGACGGCGACCCGCTCAGTCCGGTGTGAGCGCCTTGAAGTAGAAGGTCGTCGCCCGCAGTTCGCCCTCCGGGTTGGCCGCGTGGCCGGGGACGACGCCGTAGGAGGTCCAGCCGGCCGTGCGGTAGAGGTGCTCGGCGGGGCTGTCCGTCTCGGTGTCGAGCAGCAGCAGGCTCGCCCCCGCCTCCGCCGCGGCCCGCTCGGCGACCCCGAGGAGGGCGCGGCCGAGGCCGTGACCGCGGGCGCGGCGGTGGACCATGAGCTTGAGGACCTCCGCGCGGTGGCGGCCGTTGGGCTTGGCCTCCAGGGCGAGGCTGACGGTGCCGGTCAGGCCCGCCGCGTCGCGGGCGGCCCAGACGGTGAGCCGGCCATCCGCGACGGCGCCGGCGCGGGTCCGCCACCAGGCGGCCGCCTCGGCGTGGTGGAAGGGCGCCACGAAACCGAGGGAGGCGCCGCCCTCCACGGCGTCCACGAGAAGGGCGGCGAGATCGTCGGCGCAGGTCGGCAGGGCCTCGGCGGACAGCGGGGCGATCGTGTGCACGGCGGCGTCCTCGACGGTCTCGGGGTTCTCGGTCTCGGGGTTCTTCACGGCAGGACGAGCACGACGGCGTACCGGGCGGGGCCGGGGCCGGGGCAGTGGAAGCGGGAGGTGCCCCACAGGCGGTAGCGGAGGCAGTCGCCGGGGGCGAGGTCGTGGGCGTGGCCCTGGACGGTGACGCGGAGGGCGCCCTCGCGCACCCACACGTGGTGCTCGAGACCCGCGACCGGAGGTCCCTCGTACGTGATGTCCGCGCCCGGTCGCAGCACCCCCTCGACGATCTCCGCGCGCAGCGCCGGGTGCGGGGGCGAGACCGAGCGCCGTTCGAAGCCGGACGGGGCGTCGGTCCAGACGCGCTGCTCGGCGGATCGTACGAGTTGCGCGGGTTCGCGCCCGCTCTCCACCTCGGCCAGCAGCCGGGACATGGTGCGCTCGTAAGCGGCGCACAGCCGCCCGAGGAGGGCCGCGGTGGGACTGATCTCGGCGCGCTCCAGCCGGGAGAGCGTCGAGCGGCTGATGCCGGTCCGCGCGGCGAGTTCGTCGAGGGACCAGCCGCGTTCGTCCCGCAGCTCGGCGAGGCGCACGGCGAGCCGGGCGTCGACGGAGGCCGGGTCGATGTCTCTCACATTCGGGAATGTATCCCGGATCAGGGATCTGGCCAAACGGTGTTCAGCCGTCGAGGCCGAGCAGCCGCGGCAGGTCCGCGAAGGAGTCCAGTACGTGGTCGGGCTGGGGGTCGGCGGCCCGGTGGGTCTCGGGCAGATACTTGCCCGTACGCACCAGGACGCCCGTGACGCCGTTGCGCTGCGCGGCGAGGACGTCGGCCTCGATGTCGTCGCCGACCATCACCGTGTCCCGGGCGGAGGCGCCGAGCCGTTCCAGCGCCGCGGCGAAGAAGGCCGCCGACGGCTTGCCCACGACCTCCGCCTCCACGCCCGCCGCGCGCTCCAGGCCGAGCAGGAAGGCGCCGGTGTCCAGCCGGAGGCCGTCCCGGGTCCTCCAGTACAGGTTGCGGTGCATGGCGACCAGCGGGGCGCCGCGCCGCAGCCGCCGGAAGACCGCGTCGAGCCTCTCGTACGTGAACTCCGGCCCCGCGCCGCCGACGACGACCACGTCCACGTCCGCATCCTCGTCGTCCGGGTCGACGAGAGCGACCTCGCCGAGGTCCGCCGCGATGTCCCCGCTGTTGAGCAGCAGGCACCGGGCCCCCGGATGGTGCGCGGCGAGGTACCGGCCGGTGACGGCGGGCGCGGTCAGGATGTCCTCGGGCCGCACCGGGAAGCCGGCCCCGGCGAGGGCGGACGCGATGGCCGCACGGGTACGGGAGGTCGTGTTGGTCAGCAGCGCGAAGGGGAGACCGGCCGCGCGCAGCCGCTCCATCGCCGCGACGGCGCCCGGGAGCGGCTGCCACGAGACGGTGAGCACCCCGTCGATGTCGATGAGCGCCGCGCGCACGGGCCGGGCCACGCGTCACGCGGTCGCGAGTGCGACCTCGGGGGCATTGACGAGGGCGGCCACGACGGTGGCCGGGGACCGGTCGCGGATGCTCGGACTCATGGCGGACACCTCGTCGGCTGGACGCGGGCACGGTACGGGGCGCTCGGCCCACCTCACCAGGCTCACTCCTGGGGGCGGGGGAACGCCACCGGGGTGTTGTACGGCGTGATCACCTGGATCGGGGACGGCCAGGAGCGCACCGGGCCGGGCAGCGCCCGGTGCGCCTGCATGACGACCTGACAGGCCTGCCGCATGTCCTGCCGCAGGTCGTGGTGGAGCACCGCGGACAACCGGCCCGCGCGCAGCAGCCGGGTGTTGTCGTGGTCCAGGTCGTGCGCCACGAATGCCAGGCACTCCCGGCCGAGCGCGTCGAAGGCCTCGACGGTGGCCAGATTGCCGCCGCCGATGGAGTACACGGCCCGTATCCCCGGATCCCGGCGCAGCGCCGCGGCCACCAGCTCGCGCAGCGTGTCGTCGAGCCCGTCGCTGTCGGTGATCACCACCAGTTCGCGGTGCGGGGCGGTGGCGCGCAGGGTGGCCCGGAAGCCCATCTCGCGCTCCTCCTCGCCCCGGAAGGAGCCCCGGCTGATGGTGACCAGCACATTGCCGGGCCGGTCGCCGAGCCACTGCCCGGTCAGGTACGCCGCCGTGGCGCCCGCCGCCCGGTTGTCGATGCCGATGTACGCGAGGCGCCCGCTCGCGGGGAGATCGGTCACCAGGGTCACCACCGGGATCCCGGCGGCGATCAGCCGGTTCACCGCGGCGGTGACCTCGGGAACGTCCGGGGCCTTGAGGATGACGCCCTGCGAGCCGCGGGCCGCGATCCGGTCCAGCGCCGCGACCAGGTCCGCGACGGGACCGGACTCGCGGAAGTGGAAGCGCGAGCGCATCACGGCGGGACGCAGCGCGGGCAGCTCCGCCTCCAGCGCGCCCCGTACGGCGGTGGAGAAGCGCTCCGGGGTCTGCATCACGATGTCGATCATGAAGGTGCGGCCCCCCAGCCTGATCTGCGAGCGCTGCCGCTGCAGGTCGGCGATGGCCTGGTGGACCTCGCGCTCGGTGCTCTCGCGGACCCCGCCGCGCCGGTTGAGGACCCGGTCGACGGTGGCCTCGCTCAGCCCCGCCTGACGGGCGATCTCGCGGATCGGGAAGGGGTGGCTCATCTGCGGCTTCCTGAAGGGGATCCGGAGGGGATTCCTGAGGGGTTTTTGATGGTTTCCTGCGGTTGATTGAGGGATCGCGCTTCCTAGACTTATCGGAAATCCCCGCCTTCCGAAAGGACCTGCCATGTCCCTCACCGACGCGGGACCGCGGATGTGGCTGACCGAGGACGACTGCCGCCTCGACGACCTGAGGGCCCTGACCGAGCGGACCACCGACCCCGCCGAGCACCCCCACGCCGAGACCGTGGAGCGGAACGTCCCGCTCTACGACAGCGAGCGGCTGCGCGCCGTCGCCGCCACCGGCGAGGGTCTGCGCGCCGTACGGTCCGAACTGGCCCGCGCCCTCATGGACGGACCCGGCATCGTCGTCCTCCGGCGGGCCTTCCCCGACCCCGGAGTCGTGGACCGGGCCACCGCCGCCTTCGACGCCCTCATCCGCGAGCAGCGGGCCGCCGGCACCGCCGCCGGGGACCACTTCGCCAAGCCCGGGGCCAACGACCGGGTCTGGAACGCCGTGGAGAAGCTCGCGCTCCGCGCCCCGGCGGTCTTCGCCGAGTACTACGCCAACGACGTGCTGGCCCTGGCCGCCGGCGCCTGGCTCGGACCGGACTACCAGGTCACCTCGCAGATCAACGTGGTCAACCCCGGCGGTGCCGCGCAGACCGTGCACCGCGACTACCACCTCGGCTTCCTCTCCAACGAGGTCGCCGCCCGTTACCCCGCCCACGTCCACCGGCTCTCCCCGGCGCTCACCCTGCAGGGTGCCGTCGCCCACTGCGACATGCCCGTGGAGAGCGGGCCGACGCTGTACCTGCCGCACTCCCAGAAGTACGAGCCCGGCTACCTGGCGTGGCGACTGCCGGAGTTCCGCGCCTACTTCGAGGAGCACCACATCCAACTGCCCCTCGCCAAGGGCGATGCGGTCTTCTTCAACCCCGCGCTCTTCCACGCCGCCGGTCACAACCGCTCCGCGGACATCCGCCGCATGGCCAACCTGCTGCAGATCTCCTCCGCCTTCGGCCGTGCCATGGAGACGGTCGACCGCGAGGCCATGGTGAACGCCGTCTATCCGGAGCTGCTGGGGCTGAAGGCGGCGGGCGCCGGGGAGACCACGCTGCACACCGTCGTCGCGGCCTGCGCCGAGGGGTATCCCTTCCCCACCGACCTGGACCTCGACCCGCCCGTGGACGGCCTCGCCCCGCCCTCGCAGGCCGAGACGGTGCGCCGTGCGCTGCGGGAGGAGTGGGACCCGCGGGCCCTGCGCGAGGCCCTGCGGGCGGGTGCCGCGCGCCGCCGGAGCCGGTGAGGGCCGGCCGCCGACCGGGCCCATGGAGCGGATCAAGCCGCTTCAGCCGATCAAGCCCACCGAGCCGATCAAGCCCACCGAGCCGATCAAGACGATCGAGCCGACCGAGGAGAGCCGCATGGGACTGCTGGAGGACAGGATCGTCCTGGTGAACGGCGGCAGCCAGGGCATCGGCGCCGCCGTCGCCCGCGCCGCCGCCCGCGAGGGCGCCGTGGTGACCGTGACCGGACGCCGCCCCGAGCCGGGCGAGGCGCTGGCGGCCGAGCTGACCGCGACCGGCGCCAAGGCGGCGTACGTGCGCTGCGACGTCGCCGACCCCGCGCAGGCGCGCGGCGCCGTGGCGGCCGTGGTCGCCGCCCATGGGCGGATCGACTGCCTGGTCAACTCCGCGGGACTCACCGCCCGCGGCACCCTGCTCGACACGACGCCGGAGCTGTTCGACGCGCACATCGCGATCAATCTGCGCGGTCCCTTCTTCGCGATGCAGGCCGCCGTCGCCGACATGGTCTCCCGCGGGGCACCCGGCACGATCGTCAACGTCATCTCCTCCTCCGAGCACGGCGGGCAGCCCTTCCTCGCCCCCTATGTCGCCGCCAAGGCCGGTCTCGCGGGCCTCACCCGCAACGCCGCCCACGCCCACCGCTGGGACCGGATCCGGATCAACGGGCTGAACATCGGCTGGACCGACACCGAGGGCGAGGACGCCACACAGCGCGCCTTCCACGCCGCCGACGACGGCTGGCGCGAGGAGGCCGGGCGACGGCTGCCGATGGGCCGGCTCGGGCAGGCCGACGAGATCGCCGACTTCGTCGTCCTGCTGCTCTCCGACCGCAGCGGGGTCGTCACCGGTTCGGTCGTCGACTGGGACCAGAACGTCCTCGGCGGACTCGACTGACCCCGCCCCGCCCCGCCCCGCCCACCACCCACCCCGAAGGAGCACCCCCATGCGCATCGGCCTGCTGGGCCTCGGCCGGATCGGCTCCCTCCACGCCGAGACCCTGGCCGCGGCACCGGCCGTCGAGTCCCTCGTCGTCACCGACCCCGTCCCCGCCGCGGCCGCGGCCGTCGCCGCCCGCCACGGGGCGGAGATCGCCCCCTCGCCGGAGGCGCTGTTCGCCGCCGGGGTCGACGGCGTCGTGATCGCCGCCGCGACCGACGCCCATCCGCGGCTGATCCTGGAAGCCGTCAAGGCGGGGTTGCCGGTGTTCTGCGAGAAGCCGGTCGCCCGCACCATCGAGGAGAGCGTCGAGGTGCTGCGCGCGGTCCAGGACAGCGGCGTCCCCGTGCAGATCGGCTACAACCGCCGCTTCGACGAGGGCTTCGCCGCCGCGCGGGCCGCCGTGCGGTCCGGCGAGCTGGGCCTGCTGCACACCGTGCGCTCCACCACCCTCGACCCCGAACCCCCACCGCCCGCCTACGTCGCGGTCTCCGGCGGCATCTTCCGCGACTGCTCCGTCCACGACTTCGACATCGTCCGCTGGGTGACCGGGCGCGAGGTCGCCGAGGTCTACGCCGCCGGCGGCAACCGCGGCGCCGACTACATCGCCGCCGCCGGGGACGCCGACACCACGGCCGCGGTGCTCACCCTCGACGACGGCACGCTCGTGCTGATCTCCAACAGCCGCCACAACCCGCGCGGTTACGACGTCCGCATGGAGCTGCACGGCACGAAGGACAGCATCGCCGTCGGCCTGGAGGACCGGCTCCCACTGCGCTCCGTCGAACCGGACACCGCCTTCCCCGCGGGCCCGCCGCACCACTTCTTCCTCGACCGCTTCCGCGCCGCCTACCGCGCTGAGCTGGCCGCCTTCACCGAGGTCGTGGCGGGCCGTTCGCCTTCGCCGTGTACCGTCGCAGACGCGGTCGAGGCCGGATGGATCGCCGAGGCCTGCACGTTGTCCCTCCGGGACCACCGACCCGTACGCATGGAAGAGGTACGCACCGCATGACCACGGAACCGCTGCGCATCGGCGTGCTGGGCGCGGCACGCATCGCCGGCGCCGCCATCGCCGCGCCCGCCCACTCGACCGGTCACCGGCTGGTCGCCGTCGCCGCCCGCGACCGCTCGCGTGCCGCCGACTTCGCGGCGGAGCACGGCGTCGAGCGCGTACGGGACTCGTACGCCGACGTCCTGTCCGACCCCGAGGTCGAGGCGGTCTACAACCCGCTCGCCAACGGTCTGCACGGCCCCTGGAACCTCGCCGCCATCGCGGCGGGCAAGCACGTGCTGAGCGAGAAGCCCTTCGCGAGCAACCTCGAGGAGGCGATCGAGGTCCGCGACGCGGCCGCCAAGGCGGGCGTCGTCGTCATGGAGGCGTTCCACTACCTCTACCACCCGGTCACCCGGCGCCTGCACGAGCTGCTGGAGTCCGGTGAACTCGGTGAGCTGCGGCACGTGGAGACCGTGGTGAACATCCCCGCCCCCGCGGACGACGACCCGCGCTGGTCGCTGCCGCTGGCCGGTGGCGCCGTCATGGACCTGGGCTGCTACTCCCTGCACGCGGTGCGCGCCCTCGCGGCCTGGGGCGGCGGCGCCCCCAGCCTGGTGGCGGCGCGCGGCGGGGAGCGCGCCGGCAAGCCGGGCGTCGACGAGTGGCTGGACGCCGACCTCGTCTACCCGGGCGGCGCCACCGCCTCCGCCCGCTGCCACATGGACGCCGACGTCATGGAGATGAGCTGCCGCATCGTCGGCAGCCGGGGCGAGGCCACCGCGCCGTCCTTCGTGCTGCCGCACCTGGACGACCGGGTCGTGGTCAGCACGCCGGACGGCGAGCGGGTCGAGGAGCTCGGCAAGCGCTCGTCGTACCACTACCAGCTGGAGGCCTTCGCGGCGAGCGTGCGCGACGGCGCCCCGCTTCCCACGGACGCCGACGACGCCGTCGAGACGATGCGCCTGATCGACGCGAGCTACCGCTCCGCCGGCTTCGAGCAGCGCCCCCGCTCCGCCGCCGTCACACCACCAGCGGCCGGGCCGTCGGCGTGATCGGCGCGGGCAGGCACGTGTCGCCGGTGAGCCACCGGTCCACGGCGGCGGCCGCCGAGCGGCCCTCGGCGATCGCCCAGACGATCAGCGACTGACCGCGGCCGGCGTCGCCCGCGACGAAGACCTTCTCCACCCCCGTGGCGAAGTCGGCGTCGCGGACGACGTGGCCGCGCGCGTCCAGCGCGACACCGAGCTGGGCCACGAGTCCCGAGTCGCGCTCCACGCCCGAGAACCCCAGGGCGAGCAGCACCAACTGCGCCGGGATCACCCGCTCGGTGCCCTGCTGCGGACGGCGGCGCTGCGGCTCCACGCCGACGAGGTGCAGCGAGCGTACGTGCCCCTCGTCGTCGCCCTCGAAGCGGAACGTGGACGCGGAGAACACCCGTATGTCCCCCTCCGGGCCGGGCAGCGGCACCCCTCCGTGCTCCGCCGGGTCCCAGACACCGCGCCGGGCCAGCTCACGCGCCTCCTCGTGGGCGGGGGAGACCCGGAAGACCCGCGGGTACACCGGCCACGGCTCGTGCTCGGGGCGGCACTCGCCGGGCAGGGGGTTGATGTCGAGCTGCACGACGGAGGCCGCGTGCTGCCGCAGGACGGTGCCCAGGCAGTCGGCGCCGGTGTCACCGCCGCCGACGATCACGACGTCCTTGCCCTGGGCGCTGACCGGCGATTCGGCCAGGTCTCCCTCGCGCACCCGGTTCGCCAGCGGCAGATACTCCATCGCCTGGTGGATGCCCGCCAGTTCCCGCCCCGGCACCGGCAGCTCGCGCCAGGCCGTGGCGCCCACCGCCAGCAGCACCGCGTCGTGCTCGGCGACCACCAGGTCCGCGTCGAGGTCGGCGCCCACCTCCGTGCCGGTGCGGAAGAGCGTGCCCTCCGCGCGCATCTGGGCCAGCCGGCGGTCCAAATGGCGCTTCTCCATCTTGAACTCCGGTATGCCGTAGCGCAGGAGCCCGCCGAGCCGGTCCGCCCGCTCGTACACCGTCACGGTGTGCCCGACCCGGGTGAGCTGCTGTGCGGCGGCGAGCCCGGCGGGGCCCGAGCCGATCACCGCGACCGTGCGGCCGGAGAGCCGTTCCGGGGGGCGGGGGACGACGAAGCCCTCCGCCCACGCGCGGTCCGCGATGGCGACCTCCACGTTCTTGATCGTGACGGGGTCCGCGTTGATGGTCAGGACGCAGGCGCTCTCGCAGGGCGCCGGACACAGCCGGCCGGTGAACTCGGGGAAGTTGTTGGTGGCGTGCAGCCGCTCCGAGGCGGCGGCCCAGTCCTCGCGGTACACCAGGTCGTTCCAGTCGGGGATCATGTTCCCCAGCGGGCAGGCGTCGTGGCAGAACGGGATGCCGCAGTCCATGCACCGGCCGGCCTGCGCGGAGATGATGGGCAGCAGGCTCTGGCCGGTGTAGACCTCGTGCCAGTCCTCGACACGTTCGCAGACCGGGCGGCGCGCGGGGGTGCGGCGGGGGGTGGTGAGAAAGCCCTTGGGATCGGCCATGGCCGCCTCCGGCGCGCCGTCACGATCGTGGGGAGTCACGGTGACCGCGGTCCCCCGGCACATGGCACCGTCTGGCCACCATACGTCGGGTTTGTGCGGATTTCGATGGCGCGGTCACCGTGATCTTCCGCCGTGGGCTCAGGCCGCGGCCCCCAGGTCCGCGGAGCGCGGGTTGATCAGTACGACATCGCAGGTCGCGTACCGCATCAGCGCCCGGCCGGCGCCGGCGTCCATCAGCGCGGAGAGCCCGCCGTGGATCGGCGCCCCGACGACGATGGCGCGCGCCCGGGTGCGCTCCGCGTGCTCGGCGACCATCCGGCCCGCCTCCCCGTGGCCGGTGGCGTTCCGCAGCACGTGCCCGGCCGCCGGGACGCCGAGGGCGGCGAGCCGGTCCAGATGCTTGCGGACGGCGGTGCGGGCGGCCTCCGGATCCTCCGTGACGGCCGCCGCGTCACCGGCGACGGCGGACTCCTCGACGTGGACGACGTGCACGGTACGGCCGTTGATCGCCGCGAGGCGCGCCGCCGCCTCGGTGACCCGCTCGGCGTCCGGGGAGCCGTCCACCGCGGCGACGATCGCGCCGTCGGCGGCGTCGCCGGGCACGACGGCGTCGTGCTCGACCGGCACCAGGGACGGGGCGGGGCCGGGGCCCGAGCCGGAGGCGGTGGGCTCCGAGCCGGTGGCGACCTGCTCGGCCTGGACCCTCTCCGCATCGTTCAGCAGGCCGTGGGCGGTGGACAGGATCGCGATGCCCAGCACGAGCGCGCCGGCGCCGATGTAGAACGGCACGTGGATACCGAAGGCCTCGACCAGCTTGCCCGCTGCGAACGGCGCCAGACCGCCGCCGATGAAGCGGACGAAGCCGTACGCGGCGGAGGCGACGGCGCGGTCCACGGGCGCGATGGTCATGACCGCCTGGGTGGTCACCGTGTTGGTTACGCCGATGAAGACGCCGGCGACGATCACGCTGACGATCAGTACCGTCCGGTGGTTCGTCCAGATCGCGATGGTCAGCACGGTGAGCGCGAACAGCGCGAAGTTTGCGTAGAGCGTCCGCGCGATGCCCAGCCTGGCCTGCAGCCGCGGCGCGCCGAAGACCGCGAAGACCGCCACGAGCGCGCCCCAGCCGGTGAAGACCAGACCGAGCTGGATCGCGCCGAGCCCCATCGGGAAGGGCGCGTAGCCGAGCACGGTGAAGAACGCCCAGTTGTAGCAGAGCGCCGTGAGCGACATCGTCAGCAGGCCGCGGTGGCGCAGGGCGCGCAGCGGTTCGGTGAGCCCGGTCCTCCGGGCCGGCAGCGGCAACGGCTCCACGAGGACGACGGTGGCGATCAGGGCGATCGCCATCAGGGCGGCGACGCCGAAGAACGGGCCCCGCCAGCTCACTTCTCCCAGCACGCCGCCGAGCAGCGGGCCCACGGCGATGCCGACGCCCAGCGCGGTCTCGTAGAGGATGATCGCGCCCGCGAAGCCGCCGCTCGCCGACGCCACGATCACGGCCAGGGAGGTGGCGATGAACAGCGCGTTCCCGATGCCCCAGCCCGCGCGGAAGCCGACGATGCCGCCGATGCTCCCCGAGGCCCCGGCCAGCGCGGCGAAGACCACGATCAGGGCGAGGCCCGCGATCAGCGTCCGCTTGGCGCCGATCCGGCTGGAGACCCAGTTGGTGATCAGCATGGCGAGCGCGGTGACCACCAGGTAACTGGTGAACAGCAGGGTCACCTGGCTGGGAGTGGCGTCGAGTTGGTCCGATATCGCGGGCAGGATCGGGTCGACCAGCCCGATCCCCATGAACGAGACCACACAGGCGAAGGCGACCGCGAACACGGCCTTCGGCTGTTTGAACGGATTCACGGAACGGGACGATGGCGCGTGCGCGGTCATGAAGCAGCTCCGATGTAGAACCGATGCCTGATCAATTGCTCCGCTGGGCGAGGCGCGATCCGGCGGGGGGCGGCCCCAGCCGGGTCAGTGCCTCCACGGCCGGCAGCGCGGCCACGAGGGCCGCCCGCTCGTCCGGGCTCAGCTGTTCCAGCAGCTCCCCGAGCCGTTCGGCCCGCACCGCGCGGCGCCGGGCGATCGCCGCCCGCCCTTCGTCGGTGATGTGGACGAGCACCACGCGCCCGTCCGCCGGGTCCGCCGCGCGCGCGGCCAGTCCCGCCTCCGCCAGCCGTGAGACGACCTGCGTCATCGCGGGTTGTGTGACCCCTTCGAGGGTCGCCAGTTCGGTCAGCCGCAGCGGTCCGGACTGCTCCAGCGTGGACAGCGTCGCCACGGTGGTCAGCGACAGCTCGCTCGGCTGGCTGAGCCTGCGCAGCATGCGGTAGAGCCGTTCCAGGGCCCTCGCCACATCGACGGCGTGGCCGTGGTCCGGGTCGTCGTCGGGAAGATGCATAAGGAATTTATATCACTGCCTTATGTATCCGGGGAGGGGTCTCCGCGGGATATCCGGGTCTCTCCGGGTCTCCCCGGGCCGCGGCAGGACGGGCCCCGCGATGCCCTCCCCGAGGAAGACCCGGCACTCAGTCCTCAATCCCGCTTCGTCCCAGGACGCTGCCAACACTGTCCTGATGCAGTGGAACCAGGCGGCTCTCGG
>NZ_JBEZXR010000122.1:0-15907 GCF_040638135.1 Streptomyces sp. NPDC026673
CCAGCGGAGTAGGAACCATCGAGCCGCTCTACCTTTAAGAGCTCACGGCTTGGGTGATGTCAAGACTTCTCCGGCTCCCACCGCTGCCCATTAGGTGATGTCGCCGCACCAGCGCGTGTCGAGTCCGGTGGGGTCGGGCTGGAAGTCCCGAACAATGAGATCGGGCCGGCAGGCGGCCTGGGGATCGGGGATCGTGGTCAGGTGTCGCCTTCTGCGGTGACGGCCCTGCAGTCCGGCGGCCCGCATGAGCCGGGCGACGCGGCGACGGCCGCAGCCGGAGCCTTGCCGTTGGAGCACGGCATGCACGCGCGGGGCTCCGTAGGTTCCGCGTGATCGCGTGTGGACCTGGGTGATCTGCTCGATCAGCTCCGCGTCCCGCACCGCCCGTGGGCCCGGAATGCCGGCGCGTCTGGCATAGAAGGCGGCTCGGGAGACCTGCAGCAGCTCACACGCTCGCTTGACGCTGTGACCTGCCTGTTTCTCCGCCTCGATGAACGGGTGCACCGTCACCGGGTCTCCTTGGCGAAGAAAGCCGTGGCCCGCTTGAGGACCTCCACGTCTTCGCGCAGCCGCCGATTCTCCCGGCGCAGCGCGGTCAGTTCCTCACGTTCACTGCTGGTCAGGCCGTCCCGTTCACCCGCGTCGACCTCGGCCTGCTTGACCCAGTCCCGCACCGCGGTCTCGGTCAGATCGAAGTCCTTGGCGACCTGTCCGACCGAGCGGTCCCCGCGTCGGCACAGCTCGACGATCTCGGCCTTGAACTCCGGCGTGAACGAGCGGCGAGGACGTGGCTTCTTCTTCCCCATGCTCTCCATGGTGGACATCCTTCCGGGGACTCAACCCCTGATCTCAGATGTCCGTCGAAGCGAATCAAGCCCAATGGTTGCCGATGGCCAAGTGGCAGCCCGCCAAGCCCTGGCCCCATTCCCACAGCGGCCGGGCGAGCCCTCGCGACGTTCCACGCGATGGCTCGAGGGTGACCAGCGTCGAAGAGTACGAGCTGCGCCTAACTCGCCGGTGCAGTTTGGGGCGCCGCCTCGCCGCCGACGGCAACCGACTCACCGACGAGGTCTGTTTCCTGCACGCCTTGGCACCGCGCCGCTGTTCGTTCATGACAAGAGGCGCCCGCCATGGCGTCGTGCCGGGACACGACTCCGGCCCCGAAGTCCCTGCGCCACGACAGCAGCGCGTCCTGGGCCTCACCCACGGACGGCGCCGACTTCTCCAGAGGCAGGCCTTCCCCCTCTACCGCCTTCAACACGCCGACGATCACGTCGGCAGCAACTGACGCCGTCCGAATCAACTCCGGGCTGTCGTCCGCCAGGAGGGCGAGCCGGCGACCGGCGCGCATCAGATCCGTGTGGGCCGACTGCACGCGCTTGAAGGCGAGGTAGTGCGGAAGATCGGCGTCCGCACCGTCGGCCGCCCCCGCGTGGGCAGCCGCCACACGGATCTTCCAATGATCCACCACCACCCGTTCCTGATCCTCTGGATAGCGCATGAGATACAGATGGGTGGCCAGCTCGTAAAGCGGGTCGCCGATTCGGGCGAGCTCCCAGTCGATGGTCCAGAGATTATTGTCGGCATCGACGATCATATTCTCGCGGTGCAGGTCACCGTGAAGAAGACTGAAGGGTCGATCGGTCAGCCCACGGGAACGTCTCTCGAGATCCTTGAGCAGTTTCATCGAAACACCGAAGTCGGCGAGCAGAGCACGGAACGGAGTGACTTCGGTTTCGTATCCGGACGTGCGAATGAACTCCAGAAGTCCACGGTAGAAGGACTGGGAATCCCCCCATCGATGCGTTCGACGCCCATGACCACAGGCCCGCTCGACGGAAATTTCGCGGGCGTCGATGCGAGTGAGAGACTCGAAGACATCCATGATTTGATCAACAAATCGGATGTCGACCCGGCCTCGCTCCCCCGATACCCGACCCAGGGTGCGCCCTTGGATAAAACTGTGAACAGGACCCTCCGGATCGGGGTCGATCACGGAAGGAATCCTAGGGACACGACCTGCCAGGAATTTCAGCAATCCTTCCTCGGAGGCGAAACATCGCCGGTCATACCGGAAAACCCCTGGCTGCGGGACACACACCTTGACCCAGGAGCCCTGGCTCCCGCATCCGGAATCGTGCGACGTGCGCACGGCATATGACACGCGGTGATGCCCCTCAAAGGGGCCCACCACGAGATCCCCCCACCGTGCAGCCTTGTGATGGCCTGTCGAAGACACCGGCTTCCCTGACCTAGGTTCGAAGGCACTGATGCTAGTGGCTTCGAACTCGGCGCAAGGGCCTTTGATGCTATCGGCTTATGCCGGCAGCAAGGGAAACACTCGGTCGGCCCCGAGCCCAAAGCAGACTCTCGCCGCAATGTTTATTCATTTCGCACGTGAAGGCGTACGCGACTCCGCATATTTATGCCGACACATCGTCGGAAAGTGGTTCGCTCCCATTTGACCCAAGAGAGGTAATCTGTCACGTCTCGCCTGACGAACAGCCCATCGGTCGCTCCCCCGAACCGGAACCGGAACGTCCCGTCGCCCTCCCTCACGCGAGCCCCCTGACGAGGTCACCCAGGCGGTGGATCAGGGGCAGGCCCGGATACGCATCCTGCAGTCCAGTGTTGCCGTCGGGGTTCTGGAACCCCAGGAACCTTACAGCGGCACTTTCCGCCGCCGCCACGTCATCGGGCGAATCTCCTATCATCAGAATTCTGTCCCGATCGACGGGGCCGATTCCTTCCAGAGCCCGCTCTATGCAGTCGGGGTCGGGCTTGAGCCTCAGCGGGCCGCCCTTCCCCATGAGCCGTCCGTGAATGCTGCCCTCGAACGCATACATCATCCCGCAGTTGTCGAGGTGACGTCGCACCGCCGTGACGGAATTGTTGGTCGTGATCGCCATGGGGATGCCCACACTCCACAGCGCCTCCACCAATTGCGCAGCGCCGTCGGTTTCCTTTGCCCCCACGACAGCCGAATGTTCCCACTCGGTCAGATGGAGTTCCAGTTGCTTCACGGCCTCCGTGTCGCCCCACTCCGTCACCGCCCCCTTGAGAATGTCCAGCGGACTGTCGCGCTTCTCCGGGGGAACGGAAGTGACGGGTGGGAGTCCCTCACGATTAATGAATGCCCGGAGTTCATTGGCCACGTACTTCGCAGTGGTCGTGGCGAAGAGATGGCACAACGGTCCATCGAAGTCGAAGAGGACGCCCACGACGCCGGTCAAAGCATCGTGACGAGCCTGAATCCCACTGCCCATCAGTGGCTCGCCATCAGAGGTCACCCAGTGAGTGTGATTCCGCGCCCCGCCTTGCGCCAGACTGCGCCCACATTCGAGCAGAGACCCTCACCACACCATGCCTTCCATGGCCGCCATGTGAGAGATCAGTGTGGTCGCACCCGCCGCCGCCAGTTCGTCCCACTTCTGCTCGTTGCGCGCATAACCGACGAACCGCATGCCGACGCTCCGTGCCGCCTGGGCATCGCGCCAGGAGTCCCCGACGAAGAGACAACGCTCCGGCCGCATCGCGAGTTCGGCCAGTGCCAACCGGAGCATGTGGCCACTTGGCTTCATCAGGCGCGCGTCGGCGGGGCGGCCGACGATCGGTCCGTCGAACGCATCCAGCAGATCCGCGTGCCGGAGGAAGGCCCGGGCGCACTCCTCGGCGTTGTTGGTCACCACACCCAGTCGGATTCCCTGCTCCCGCCAGGACTTAACAGCCGCCTCCAGCCCCTCTGTGATCACAGCCGATGCCACTGCGATCACTTCCTCCTGGGTGAGGAGGTCGTGCAACTCCTTGTCCAAGCCGGGCGCGTAAGCCGCAGGGTTGCTCGCCACAGCCGACAAGAGCGCGTGGGGATCGATGCAAGCGTCCAGCTCAGGAGGGAGCGGCGCGTAAGCGCGCATGCACCGCTTCAGAACCTTCGCGACGGCCGGCGCGGGGTGGCGGGCGAAGACGCGGCAGATCGGCCCGTCGAAGTCCAGCAGCACGCTACGGCCGACTCCGGACATCAGGCGGATTCCGCGATCGTCTCCCAAAGCGAATCGAACCATTCCTGACATTCGGCGAATTGTTCAGCACTCTGGGCATACAGCTTCGCCCCCACGCCGAGCACGTCGTAGATGCTCACCCTCGTGCCGTCATCCAGCTCCACCGGCTGATCGACCACCTTGTAGTAGCCGGTCATGCCCTTGGCTCGGTTCAGCGCATAGACCTTCGTCGTGGGAGTGACGGGAACCGTTCTGATCTCGATCACCACGGACTCGACAAGGCGTCGCACCGACAGGTCGAACAGAAGATTGCGCAGCACCTGAGTCTGAAGATCGATCAGCCGGGCAAGGCGGTCACGCGGCCGGGGGTCGCTTGGGTCCTCGGTATTCCGCGGGAAGGCCAACAGCACGTCGGAGCTGGGTAGCAACAGCCTGACGGTAATGGAGGACGGGCGTAGTTCAGCGCGCAGGACGCGGCCGACCGGCTCCACAAGCGCCGCGTTGAGGGACTCACTGGTGAGGCAGTAGGCATCGATCGTGATGTGCTCGGCCTCGAAGGCCTCCGCGACAGCGTCTGCCAGCTTGACCGTGGCCGAAACCGGATGCACTGCCGCGCCGTTGGCATGTGCCCGTGTCGGGTTGCGCCAGTTTCGGGCGAAGACGCCCTTGCCCTGGATTGACGCTACGTAACCCTCGTCCTGGAGCTCCTTGAGCGCCCTCTGGACCGTGGCGCGGGCGACGTCGAACTGTTCCACCAGCTCAGCCTGGGTGGGGAGTTGGCTGTCGACGGGGATCTCGCCGGCCTCGATCCGGTCACGCAGCGAATCGGCCACGCGCTCCCACTCGCGCCTGGCGCCGCCGGCTGATCGCCCACTGGTCACAGAAGAAGCCTACATCTTCAGGTCAGGCAAGTGGAGTTGACTGCGTCGAGTTTATGGATCTGTAGTCAACGGGGACAACATAGACATGAACACAGTCAACTGGCCTAGGTAGCAGTCAACTTAGGTCAGTTGACCCCATCGGGGGCCGTGGCCTCTCCGTCCCGACGACGCGCCGGGGATGGCCGCGGGTGACAGTGCAGCGCCATGTCGCATCGCACGCACGCACGCACGCATCTGCACCACGCTTCCGCTTCTGCCTCATGCCGACCCACGGGTCAAATCTGCCCCCTCCGCGCTCTACGCGCGGAGGGATCGATCCCGCGCGCCTCGAAGGAGTGAATCGCTATGCCTGCTCTCGCTCTGTGCGCCTTCGCGTTCGAGCAGCTCGTCCAGTGGCGGTACGGCGCGGCCGGCGCCTTCGCCGTCGGAATGTTCACGGTGGGCCGCAAGGCCCGGAACACGACGTTCACGTGCGTCGGACTCGCGGTGATCGCGCTGCTCCTGGCCCAGTAGGGCCAGGTCGGCAGCGGGCCCGCGCCCTTTGGTCAGCCTCCTTGGAGAGGGGTGGGTCATGCTGTGGAGCCATGTGTTGGCGGCACTGCTGGAGCAGTATCTGGCCTGGCAGTACGGCCCGTTGATGGGGCTGGGCGTACTGCTGGTGGGGGTCGGGGCCAAGGCACGGTCGGGCTACGCCCTGTGTGTGGGCGGGGTCCTGGTGCTCCTGGTCCTCGTGTCCTACGGCCATCACTGACCGGGGTCGGTCAGAACGTGTCGATCGCCCACGGCTTGCGCGCCGTACGGAACAGCGCGTCGAGGCGGGCCGCACCGCCCGGGCGGGATTCCGTGGCACCGCCGGTGACCGTCAGGCGGGCCGCGGACTCGTCGCCGAGGTAGAGGGAGGCGAGGGCGGCGGCGGAGAGGGTGACGTCCGGGGCGGCGGAGGGGGCCGCCTCGGCGGTGGCGGTGCCGTCGGCGGCGGCTTCAAGGCGGAAGCGGCCGGCGGCATGGCCGTACGGGTCGGCGACGTCGAGGACGACGGCGCCCGGGGCGGCGTACGTACGGGCCGCCAGCGCTCGGGGCACGTCCAGCAGCCGCAGCCACATGAAGTCCGAGGTGGAGTGGACGTGGGCCGCGCGCGGGTCGGCGAGCAGCAGCGGCAGGACGTCGTCCTGGGCGCGGAAGCCGGTGCGGATCGTGGCGACCCAGTCGACGGACAGCAGGTAGCGCCACAGGGCGCGTTCCGCCTCCGGGGTGGCGGCGATCAACTCCTGGACGGTTAGCGGGACCTTCGGGAACATGCCGTGCCAGCCGTCCTCGACGATGTAGGAGGCCAGGCCGTCCACGCGTCCCGAGGCGTCCCGGTAGAAGACCGAGAGCGGCTCCTTCCACGGGTGGGAGGGAATGGTCACCTTCCCGGTGGAGTACTCCCAGAAGCGTTCGGTGCGGTTGATCGCCCCCGGTGTGCGCAGCCGCACCCGGTCGTGGAGCTGCGGGCCGAGCTTGAGGACCTCGGCCTGGTCCGCCAGGTCGATGCGGCCGCTGTCGGACGGCGCTCCCTGGGGGCGCCCGGCGCGGGCGGTGTCGACCTCCCACTCGGTGAACCCGGCGGCGGGGCCGAAGCCGTAGCGGCCGTAGATCGGGTACTCGGCGGCGACGAGGATCGCGACGGGCTCGCCGCGGCCCACGGAGGCGTCGAGTTCCGCGGCCATCATGCGGGAGGCGAGTCCGCGGCGCCGGTGGGTCGCGGTGACCGTGACGTTGGTGATCGCGGACGCGGGAAGGACGGCGCCTCCCGGCACGGTCAGCTCCCGCGGCATGCTGCGGAACGTGGCGACGCAGCGGCTGCCGTCGAACGCGCCCTGGGTACGGTCCAGATCGGTCTGCGAGCGGCGGAGGGCGACCTCCTCCTCCGTCACCGTGGGCGGCCGGTGGAATCCGGTGTTGACGGCGCGAAGCCAGCCGGGGAAGTCGGACTCGCCGATCGTACGGACCTCAAGGCTCATGTTCCGCACGGTATGCGGGGGTCCGGTGTGACCGCATCCTCTTTTACGCGACCCGTTCGCGGGTTCTCCGCGCCCCGCCCGCTGACCCGGTTCAGTCCCCGGACAGCAGGTCGTCCACCCGCGCCTCGCCCTCCCGGTAGCGGCGGGCGATCTCGGTGCTGCAGCCGTCGACCGTCCGCTGCAGGGTCTGCCTGCGGCGCGAGACCTGCTGCTCGTGGCGGACGAGCCGGCCCATAGCGTCGTGCAGTTCCTGGTCGGTGCGGGCCTCCAGGTCGGAGAGCTCGACCTCGGCGAGCATCTCCTCGGCGAGTTGCCGGTAGCGCTCGCTGTGCGGCGTGCGCAGGGTGACATGGCGGGCGGAGGAACGGTGCCGCGACGGGGTGTCGGTGAGGATCTCCGAGAGCCGGTCGAGCACGGGGGCGTCCGGGGCGGTGCGCCGGGCGAGTTCGGCGCGGAGGATGTCGATCCGCCCCTGGAGGAGCCGCCGCAGGTAGGAGAGGTCGGCCTCCTCCAACTGGGCCTCGCGGCGCGCGGTGCGCAGCCCTTCGAGGCTGAGGCCGACGAGGTCGGGCTCGGGGGTGCCGCCGGCGAGCGGGGAGCGCGGGCCCGGTGCCTTGAGCATGCGATCGCCTTCCGCCGTCCCGGTCGTGATGCTGTGCTTCATCGCTGTCCGTCCCCTCGTCCCCCACGTCGGGCAGATCTCGATCGTGCCACCGAGTAGCTGCGTCGCGCAGGCACCTGCACCCGAACGGCGGCTCCGGACAGTTGTGCGTGAGTCCAAGCGGGCGTACGGCCCGGGTGCCGCGCGCCCCCGCGGGCCCGGGACAATGGCGGCATGCGTGCGGTGGCCCAGCGGGTGAGCGAAGCGAGTGTCGTGGTGGACGGCGAGACGGTCGGGCGGATCGCCGGTCCCGGCCTGTGCGTGCTGGTGGGGGTGACGCACGACGACACCAAGGAGAAGGCGGCGCAGTTGGCGCGGAAGCTGTGGAGCCTGCGCATCCTGCCCGACGAGAAGTCCTGCTCGGACATCGCCGCGCCGCTGCTCGTGATCTCCCAGTTCACCCTCTACGGTGACGCCCGCAAGGGGCGCCGCCCCACCTGGAACGCGGCGGCGCCCGGGCCCGTCGCCGAGCCGCTGGTGGACGAGGTGGTCGCGCAACTGCGGTCGCTGGGCGCGCACGTGGAAACGGGCCGCTTCGGAGCGGAGATGAAGGTCTCGCTCACGAACGACGGCCCGTTCACGGTCGTGCTGGAGATGTAGGACGCCTACGGCTCGACCACGGTCTCCTGGCTCGCCGCCGTCCCGCCCGCCAGCAGGGCGGCGTCCACGGGCGTGTTGCGCTTGATCACCGCGAGGGCGATCGGGCCCAGTTCCCAGTGCCGGGCGGAGGAGGTGACGGTGCCGACCGGACGGCCGTCCGGTCCGTCGGCGGCGAGCCGTACGGGCGCGCCGTGGCCGGGCAGGGTGACCTCGCTGCCGTCGAGGTGGAGGAAGACCAGGCGGCGCGGCGGACGGCCGAGGTTGTGCACCCGGGCGACGGTCTCCTGACCGCGGTAGCAGCCCTTGTTGAGGTGGACGGCGGTGTCCAGCCAGCCGAGCTCGTGCGGGATGGTGCGGTGGTCGGTCTCCAGGCCGAGCCGCGGGCGGTGCGCCTCGATCCGCAGCGCCTCCAGGGCCAGCGCGCCGACGGGGGTGCCCAGCTGCCGGGCGAAGTCCTCGAGCTCTCCCCGCGGCACGAACACGTCGCGGCCGTACGGGACCTCGCGCACCGGCCAGTCCTCGGGGACGGCGGCGATGCTGCCCGCCGGGAGGTGCACGACGGCGCGGTCTCCGGTCACGTCCGAGGCGTCGACCTGGTAGAAGAACTTCATGCTCTCCAGGTACGCGATGAGCTCGCCCTGGGTGCCGGGTTCGACGTGCATCCAGGTGGTCGTGCCGTCGTCGACGAGGTAGAGGGCGTGCTCGATGTGGCCGTGGGCGGAGAGGATCAGCGCCTCGGTGGCCCGGCCGGGCGGGAGGTCGCTGACGTGCTGGGTGAGCAGCAGGTGGAGCCAGGCGAGGCGGTCCTGGCCGGTGACGGCGACGACGCCCCGGTGGGACAGGTCGACGAAACCGGTGCCGTCCGCCAGGGCGCGTTGCTCGCGGAAGAGGTCTCCGTAGTGCCCGGCGACTCCCTCGTCGGGGCCTTCCGCGGGAACGGCGCCGGGGAGCGACAGCAGGGGACTGGTCGTTGTTTGTCGCTGCATGCCCACCAGCCTACGTCCGGTTACTTGAACCCTCAGGCGTTCGGGGCTTGCCCGCGCAGTCCGCGCACCGGCCGAAGATCGCGAAGTGCTTCATGTCGGTCTCGAAACCGTAGGTCTCGCGCAGCCGCGCGGTCAGGGGCTCGGCGACGGACACGTCGGCCTCGATCACCGACTCGCAGTCCCGGCACACCAGGTGCATGTGGTGGTGCCGGTCGGCGAGATGGTACGTGGGGGCGCCGTGCCCGAGGTGGGCATGGCTGACCAGGCCCAGCTCCTCGAGGAGCTCCAGCGTCCGGTAGACGGTGGAGATGTTGACGCCCGAGGCGGTTCTGCGCACCTCGGTGAGGATGTCGTCCGGGGTCGCGTGCTCCAGGGCGTCGACAGCCTCCAGGACAAGCTGGCGCTGCGGCGTCAGCCGGTAGCCGCGCTGCCTGAGGTCGCTCTTCCAGTCCGTGGTGACCACGAGGACAGTCTAGGCAAGGAGAGGGGGATCACGGAGCCGTGATCCCCCTCGGGGTCTGTCGGAGCCGCGGGGCCGCGGGAGCCGTCGAGGCCGGCTCGGCGGTCGGAGCGGCCCTGGCGGCCCGGACGCCCCGGACGGCTCAGCGGAAGAAGGCGATGCCGTCGTCCGGGAGGTCCTTGAGGTCCTTCGCCCACTCGCTGGGGTTGACGACCTTCTTCAGGTGCGCCGACATGTAGGGGCGCAGCGACACCTCGGGCGTGGACTTCTCGCCCACCCACATCAGGTCGCTCTTGACGTAGCCGTACAGCCGCTTGCCGCCGCTGTAGGCGGGCGCGTCGGCCAGCCGGGCCACGGCGTCGGTGGCCAGGTCGATCTGGGGCTTGCCCTCGGCGAGCTCGCCGTACCAGATCTCGATGACGCCGTCGTCGCGGGTCATGGTGATCTCGACCTTGCGGTCCTTGTCGATCCGCCAGAAGCCCGCCTCGCTCTCGAGCGGCTTCACCGGCTTGCCCTCGGCGTCCAGCACCCAGGTCTTGGAGGTGAACTCCAGGAATGGCCGTCCGTCGTGGCTGAAGACCACTTCCTGGCCGAAGTTGCACTTCTCGGCGCCGGGGAAGTCGAAGACGCCCGCGCCCTCCCAAGTGCCCAGGAGAAAGGCGAGCGGCACGAGGTCCGGATGCAGGTCGGAGGGGATTTCAATCATGTTCAGCGCTGTCCCTGGTAGAGCTTCTTCACCGCCAGAACGGAGAACGCGAGGACGCCAAGGCAGACCAGGACAAGCAGGGCGTCGAAGAAGAACTCAATGGCGCTCACGAGCGTGCTCCTCGGGCAGGCGCGGACGGTCGGCGGCCCGGTGGGCCGGATACGAGTCTAGTGGGCGGGTGCGGGCGCGGCTGCGTGAGGTCCGCCCCACGCGCCGCGCCCGTCCCTCGCGTCCCGGCGCTCCCCCGGTCAGCCGAGCAGTTGCGCCTGCAGCAGCACGGCCTGGTGGAACGGGACGGCCGGCTGGGTGCCGGCCTTGGAGAACACGACCAGGGCCAGGACGTCGCCGGCCTGGATGTAACCAAAGCGGACGTGCTCGGCACCGCGCGGCTTCTCCTCGCCGTAGATGGAGAGGTGCAGCTCGGGGTCGCGGAGCGACGTCGAATCCCAGTCCGTGTCGTAGTCGGCCGCCTCGGCCTTCGCGAGCTTGCCGTCGACGACGAGCTTGTCCTTGACGTCGCTCGAATAGCCCCAGGTCTCGAACTGCAGCAGGTAGACCTCGGCGCGGGTGCCGTCGGCCATGGTCCAGGCACGGGCGGCGATGTGCCGGAGGGTGTTCTGCTCGAGCGTCCCGGTCAGCTCCTTGCGGTCGTCCTCCTTGTAGACCTCGAGGAAGTCGCGGGTCGGCAGCCACCCGGTGGCGCCCGGGAAGGTCTTGTCGACCTTGGCCCCGGCGGGAGCCGGCAGCAGCAGGCCGCGGACGTCCGCGTAGTGCCGGCGGGGCCGGTTGTGGTCGCCGTCCAGCGGCCGGGGCGCCCCGGCCGGCAGCTTGGGCAGCTTCAGGGCGGGGTAGGTCCACCGGCCGTCGTCCGGGGTCCGCAGACCCGGGATCTCGGTCCGCTCGGGCTGCGTCACGGCGTACGCCGTGGCCCCGCCGAGGGCCGCGAACGCCACGACGGCGGCGGTCCATCGCACGGCGGCACGCAGCCCCCTGCGGTCCCGCAGCCGCTTCTTCGGGCGTGCTGCGGCGGCCTCGTCGGAAGCGGTCCCGGCGTCCGCCGCAGGCGCGGGCTCCGCAGGAGCGTCCACCTCGGAGGCGGCGTCCACAGACACCGGCTCCACCACGGCTTCCGCCACGACCTCGCCGGAAGCGGTCCCGGCATCCGCCGCAGGCACGGGGCCCTCCACGGCTTCCGCCACGGCCTCGTCAGAGGCGGTCCCGGCGTCCGCCGCAGGCGCGGGCTCCGCAGGAACGTCCACCTCGGAGGCGGCGTCCACAGACGCCGGCTCCACCACGGCTTCCGCAACGGCCTCGCCGGAGGCGGTCCCGGCATCCGCCGCAGGCGCGGGCTCCGTCGCGGCCTCGGCGACGACGGTCTCGGCGGCGCCCGCGAGGGTCTCCTCCGCCGGGGCGGCGGCCTGCGTCGGGATCTTCACGTCGTCGCGCTGGGTCTGCTCGGTCATGCGGCCTCTCCCGGGTCCTGTACGCGGTCGAGCTGCTGCTTGAACAGTTCCGCGGCGTCGTCCTTCTTCAGTGGCGAGGCGCCCGAGACGGACATGCGGATGGTGAGGTCGCCCTCGGTCGCCTGGCAGATCATGGTGTCGAGCTTCGCGCCGGGCTTCTTGGGCGGCAGGACGCAGCGCGCCTTGGCGTGGCCCTCGATCTTCGGCCCGTTCCTGAAGACTCCGAGCGCCTTGGTGAACTCGGTGAAGAATTCGGTTCCGGCGCGCGCCGCGCGCTTGTTCTTCATCTGGACGATCTGCGTCTCGAAGACGGCCTCGCCCGTCGTCTCTCGGTACGTCCGCAGGCCGACGCCCTGGATGTGCAGCCCCGCCACGGCCTTGTGCAGCCGGTCCCGCTGCTTCTTCGGCAGCCCGGCGAGATCGCCCTCGACGACGGCCACGGCCTCCTTGCCGGCGAACTCCGCGTCGTTGCCGTACTCGCCCACGTCCGGGCCCGGCAGGTACTCCTCGGGCACGGGCAGCAGCAGCTTGCCGAGCGTGCCGTAGTGGCTGCCGCCGGACTGGGCGCCGTACTCGCCGCTCTTCTTCGGCTCGGGAGCCTTCCAGGTCTCCCCGCTCGCCTGCTTGCCGTCGTCCTTCTGGTGCTGGAGCACGGCGAAGCCGATGCCGCCGCCCGCGACGACGGCGATCAGTGCGGCGGCGATGCCGAGCGCGAGGCCACGGCGGCCGCGGCGGGCCGCGGGGACGGTCTCCGGCGCGGAGGCCCCGTCCGGGTGCTCGAGCCCGGCGAGCGGTGCCGGCTGAGCCTCGGACTGCGGCTCCGCGGGGACAGGGGTGTTCTCGTCGCTCACAGCCGCTCCCACTGCCGCTCGGCCAGGGACATGATGGTGGACTTCTTGATCGGCCGTTCGGAATACACCCAGATGTCCATCATGACGGTGCCCCTCCGGGCCAGGGCGCGCGCCGTGTGCAGGGGCAGGTAGCCCGCCTTCGTCCAGGGCTTGGAGTAGACCCACACCCTTCCGTCGAACGAGCCGGGGATGGCCGACCCGGTGTTGCCCGCGAACTTCTTCCCGGCCATGTAGCCCTGCTGCCCGTCGAGCATGTCGTCGGTGTAGGTCTCCGTCTCGTCGCGGAACTGGACCAGGCGGACCTCGGTGGTGGTGGTCGTGGCGTAACCGCCCGTCCGCCACATGGAGAAGGCGGCCCTCCGGAAGTCGTTGCCGTTCAGCTCGCCGAACATGTGGTCCGGCTTGTCGAAGCTGTCCGCGTACCCGTACAGCGAGAGCCAGTGGTCGTGGCCGTACGTGCCGTCGAGTTCCTTGGCGCCCTTCGGCCGCTTCAGCAGCAGCTTCCGCAGGTCCCCCTCGTACTTGACCAGCGAGTCCTCGGCGGCCGTGAGCGGCTTCGCCGCGGGGGCGGCGCCCTTGGGCTGCGGGAGCTTCGCCTGGACGAGCGGGGGGAGCGGGGTCTCGGGGCGGTCGTACTGGATCTGGTAACCGGTGCCGGCGCCCGCGAGGACGCCGAGGACCGCCGCGCAGGCGATCAGCAGGGTGGTCCGGCCGCGTCGTCGCGGCGGGCGGACGGGAGGCCCGTCCGGAACAGGGGCATCCTGTTCCGGGACGGGGGTGTCCTGGGACAAAGGTTTCTCCACTGAGATGGTCGTGGGTGTGTGCGGCCGCGGCGCGGCGGCCGGCCCGGGTGTTCGGTCCGCGGCTCAGCGACCGCTCTTCAGGCGCCGGTACTGCTGGTCGAGGAGCCGGGTGAGCATGCCCGTGCGCGGGGTCTTCGCCCCGGTGACGGAGATGCTGATGTGCACGTCGCCCTGGTGGGACACCGTGATCACCGAGCCGGTGCTCTCGGCGGAGGAGGACGACAGGCGGTAGGCCTTGGCGGGACGCCCCGAGGACGGGAGCGCGATCCGGGTGCCCTGGTAGTAGAAGGCGTTGTAGTAGGCGGCGGCGGAGCCGGGGCTCGCGAAGCGGACGAGGCGCACGGTGACCTCGTACTCGCCGTCGCCGGTCAGGTAGGTGCGGTAGGCCGCGGCCTTGAAGCCGTAGGTGGCCAGGGCCCGCTTCACGTCGGCGGAGTCCGCGACCTCGGAGCGGGAGAGGTCGGTGCCGTCCTCGTCCCCGTAGATCTCCGCGTCCTTGGGCGGGCTCAGCAGGAAGTAGCGCAGGTCGCCGCTGTGCCTCCCGTCGCGGACGGAGCCCTTGACGGTGCTCGCGGGCGAGGGGGACGCCGTCGCGCTCCGGCTCGGGGACGCGGTCGGCGAGGGCGAGGCCGTCGCGCCGGCACCACCCGGCGCCGCCGGGGAGGACGGCGACGCGGACGCCGACACGGACGATGACGAGGACGACGAGCCGAACGCCACGACGGCCCCCGCAGTCAATGTCGCGAGCACAACAAGTCCGACGACCATGGCGATCAGGGCACCATTACGCGAATCGGTACGCGCTTGCACAAGCCCCCCCGGGCAGAAATGCGGCGTCGGCGCGCGGATCGCGCGACGCGGCGAACGCATTATGTCGAGCGTGGGAAAACGCTCCCACTGTTTTTCCTGTGAGAGGGGCCACCTTAGGGTATGGACCATGGCCAAGAAACTCGTGATCAAGGTGACCGCAGGTGCGGACGCGCCCGAACGCTGCTCGCAGGCGTTCACGGTGGCGGCGGTGGCGGTCGCCAGCGGCGTCGAGGTGTCGCTCTGGCTGACCGGTGAGTCCTCGTGGTTCGCGCTGCCGGGACGCGCCGCGGAGTTCGAGCTGCCGCACGCCGCGCCGCTGCCGGAGCTGATCGAGGGGATCCTGGCGGGCGGGCGCATCACGCTGTGCACGCAGTGCGCGGCGCGCCGGGACATCACGGAGAAGGACGTGCTGGACGGGATCCGGATCGCCGGTGCGCAGGTCTTCGTCAGCGAGGCGATGGCCGACGGCGCGCAGGCGCTCGTCTACTGAGGCGGTCCGCTCCGGCCGGCCGGTCTACCGGGCCGTGCCCGCCCCCGCCGGGGCGTGCCCGGGGCGTCAGTGCTGGTCGCGGTGGTCGTCGCGGCGGTCCAGTTCCCGCCACCACTCGTCGGAGGTCGGATCGCCGGTCTCGTCCCACCAGCGGTCGTCCGGGCCCCTGCGGTTGGCCACGATCGCGGCGATCGGCGGGATGACCATGGCGACGACGCACATGCCGACGGCCACCGGCACCGACCACAGGCGTACGAGACTCCACGCCAGGACGAAGAGCAGCACACAACTGCCCATCATGGCGTAATACCAGCGACGACGACGCCTCGTGGACACCCTTCCACCGTACGTCCCGAAGGGCCGCACTCCCACTCGGTGGCCCGGGGGAGATACGGCCCTTCCTCGTTGCCTTGCCGCCGTCGGATCAGACGGCGATGGCGACCTCCGTGAGATTGCCCTGCCGGGCCACGACGGCACGGTCCACGGTCGCGCCCGGCACCAGGGCGCGCAGCGTCCACGAGCCCGGGGCCGCGAAGAAGCGGAACTGGCCGGTCGCCGAGGTCGGCACCTCGGCGGTGAACTCGCCGCCGCCGTCCAGCAGCCGGACGTAGCCGGCCACGGGCTCGCCGTCGCGGGTCACGGAACCCTGGATGATCGTCTCGGTCGCCGTGTCGACGCCGGCCAGGTCAGGGCCGCCGGCCTTCGCTCCGCACATGGTGTTCTTTCCTCCGGGTCGGGGTCTCGGGGCTTACTTCGCGGCGCCGAGCTCGATCGGCACGCCGACGAGGGAGCCGTACTCGGTCCAGGAACCGTCGTAGTTCTTGACGTTGGGCTGGCCGAGCAGCTCGTGCAGCACGAACCAGGTGTGGGCGGAGCGCTCGCCGATGCGGCAGTAGGCGATGGTGTCCTTGGACAGGTCCACGCCCTCGCCCTCGTACAGCTCCTTGAGCTCGTCGTCCGACTTGAAGGTGCCGTCGTCGTTGGCCGACTTCGACCACGGGATGTTGCGGGCGGTCGGGATGTGGCCGGGGCGCTGCGACTGCTCCTGCGGCAGGTGCGCCGGGGCGAGCAGCTTGCCGGAGAACTCGTCGGGCGAGCGCACGTCGACGAGGTTGAGGCTGCCGATGGCGGCGACCGCGTCGTCGCGGAAGGCGCGGATCGAGGCGTCCTGGGCCTGGGCCGTGTACTGCGTGGC
>NZ_JBEZXR010000123.1:0-15608 GCF_040638135.1 Streptomyces sp. NPDC026673
CCCGCCGCCGCCCCCGCCGCGCCGCCACCCCACCCCGGGGCCTGTGATGCGGCGTCAGGTCACCATCGGTACCAGCGGCGGCGTCCACCGCCTTCGGCGGCCCGGAACACAAAGCCGAGCAGCCATACGACCAGCACGATCACCGCGATCCACCAGAGGGCC
Organism: Streptomyces sp. NPDC026673; assembly: GCF_040638135.1. Classification (NCBI taxonomy): domain Bacteria; kingdom Bacillati; phylum Actinomycetota; class Actinomycetes; order Kitasatosporales; family Streptomycetaceae; genus Streptomyces; species Streptomyces sp. NPDC026673. The sequence goes on from NZ_JBEZXR010000123.1 coordinate 163, forward strand.
TTGAGGGCGAAGCCCGCTCCGAAGAGGACCAGGGCCAGCAGCAGGACAAGCAGCAGGGGAACCATGTCGTCAACCTCCTGACCCCGCGTGTGCCCCGACTCGCCCTCACCATGCGTCACCCCTCATGGGTGCTCCATCGGCCGTGGGGGTCGCCCGCGCCGGCCGACGCCTCGTCATGGCGTCCGAGGCCGTCCGGCCCCCGCCCCGCACTCCGGTGCGCACCACGCCGGCCTCCGGTACGCCGTCGGCCGCGAACCCCCGGCACCGCTATGCGGGGAGCAGCCGCACCTGGCCCCGGGGCAGCCTGGCCCACCAGTGCTCGTGGCGGCTGTAGACCCGCGGGTCGCGGCCGGCCAGCAGCGCCGTCAGGGAGCGGGCCTCGTCGGCCAGCCCGTCCCACACGCCGGGCGCCAGATCGTGGAAGGCCGTCGCCTCGATGCCGCCGTCGGCCGGACGCCACACGCCGGCGACCCGGCCGTCGACCAGCAGTGTCGGCAGGACGTCCCCGTTGACGCGGATCACCAGCGGGCGGAAGGCCGGGGGGATCACCCGGCCGCGGTCGGCGTACGCCAGCAGGACGCTGTCCCACATGGCCATCAGCCGGGGTGGGGCCGGGGTGTCGGCGGGCGGTCGCGGGGCGCCGGGGACGTCGAACAGGGCCGTGCCGTCCGGCCCCTTCAGCTGTTCCACCGTGCCGTCCAGCGCGCGCAGCGCCGCGCGGACCGGTGCCCGCTGCACCATGGCGAACTGCGCGACGTCCGCGACCGACGCCGGCCCGAAGCCCTCCAGATAGCGCAGCACGAGGGTCCGCAGCGCCTCGGGAACCGGCTCCCGGCCCGAGCGCGGCGGCGCCGTCCCGGCGGCGACGAACGACGGGCGAGTGCCGAACGACCACGGCCCGCCCGTCGGGACGTGCAGCAGCGGCGCGTACGACCGCAGCCCCCACCACGCGCCGGCCTGCTTCCCGGCGCCGAGCCGCCGCTCCAGCCAGGCCTCCAGCTCGGCGGCCGTCCGCTGCCGCCCGGCGAACGCCAGCAGCTCCGGCACCAGCTCCTCGGCGTCGGCGGGCGTGAGCCCGGCCGCCGCGAAGCGATTGCCGAGCCTGGACGCGTACAGCGTCTGCTGCATCGCCGCGCGGAAGACCTCGTGGTCGCCGACGTGGACGGCGTGCAGCGTGATGCGCATCAGCGTCGCCTTGACGACCTCGCGGGCCGTGAAGGCCGCGTCCAGCTCCGCCGGGTCGAAGCCGGCGACCCGGTTCCACAGCGCGAGGTACGGCGAGGCGGGCGTCTGTGCCTGCAGCGCGACGACCCGGCGGATCGCCTCGCCGACCGGCAGCGGCTCCCGGCGCAGGAGGAGCTGACGGGCGAGCGTGGCCCGGTTGAGCTCGAGTGCGGTGATCTCCACGCCCCGGATTGTGCCGGGGTGGGCGCGCCGTGACCAGGGGGGTGAGTCGCAACGGGAGCGCGGGCAGGCGAGGATGGGGAAGGACAGCACGACTGAGACGGAGGAGGACCCCGTGCCATTGGTGGGCGAGTACGAACCGAGCCCGGAGAGCTGGGTGCGTGAGCAGGTCGAGCGGTACGAGAGCTCCGGGGGCACCGAGGGAACCACGTTGCGGGACCGGCCCGTGATCATCCTGACGACCCGCGGTGTGAAGAGCGGCAAGATCCGCAAGACGCCCCTGATGCGGGTGGAGCACGACGGGCGTTACGCCGTGGTGGCCTCGCTGGGCGGTGCCCCCAAGCACCCGGTCTGGTACCACAACGTCGTCGCCGACCCCCGGGTCGAGCTCCGGGACGGTCCCGAGCGCTGGGACATGACGGCCCGTGAGGTGTTCGGCGAGGAGAAGGACCAGTGGTGGGACCGCGCCGTCGAGGCCTGGCCCGACTACGCGGACTACCAGAAGAAGACCGACCGCGAGATCCCGGTCTTCGTCCTGGAGCCGGCGGCCCGACCCCACTGACGGCTGCCTCCCCGCGCCTGACGCGCATGAACGGCGCCGCGGCGGCAAGGCGTGCGGTGCGGGTGCCGGACCACGTTTCCCCCGTCGTGGTCCGGCACCCCGCCGGCCGGACGCTCAGCGGGGCTGGGGCTGGGGCTGGGGCAGCGTCTGCACCTGGATGTCGTCGAGCCCGAGGGTCCGGCCGTCGGCGTCGCGGATCTCGAGCGGGGCCACCGGACGGCCGGTGGCCTTGTCGACCATGCCGAGCCGGACCTCCCCGGGCTCGAAGAGGTTGGCCTCGCCCCACTGGCGCAGGGCGAGCAGAACGAGCCGCAGGCCCTTGCCCTCCTCGGTGAGCTCGTACTCCCGGTAGGGGCTTCCGTCGGCGGCGGGGACCGTGCGCAGCACCTCGTGCTCCACGAGCTTGGCCAGCCGGGCGCTCAGGATGTTCTTGGCGCAGCCCAGGCTGCGGTGGAAGTCGTTGAAGCGGCGCACCCCGTTGAGGGCGTCCCTGACGATCAGCAGCGTCCACCAGTCGCCGACGACCCCCAGGGTCCGTGCGACCGGGCACGACGCGTCATTGAAGTCCTTCTTCTGCATCTGCCTCACCCGGTTTCAACATTAAACCGAGTGGGCGGAGGGGGCAAACACCGCGCCGGGCCGATCCCGCGGCCGGCGCCCGGCGCGGTGCGGCCCGGCGGGAAGGGGCTACTCCGGCCGCGGCGGGACGTAGAAGCCGGTCGTGGCGGCGACCGCGGCGGCCGCGGTCTCCTCCGAGGCGCCCGAGGCGGCGTACGCCGTCCCCCAGGCCCGGCTGCTGCCGGTCGTGAACTCCCTGGCCTCGTCCGTGAACTGCCACTCCTCGGCCTTCTCGGGGCCGATCTCGCGGCCGGCCAGGAAGAAGGCGAGACCCAGCAGCGTGAGGTCCCAGCCGACGCCGACCGCCCCCGGGCCGAACTGGTCCCACATGCCGGGCGGCACCACGGCCACGTGCTCCAGTTCCAGGACCGTCCGCTCCTCGTCCTGCGCGGTCAGCCGCACCTCCACCTCGCTGAACCCGGGCGCCTCGCCCATGACCCAGCTGACCCGGAGCAGCTTCGGCGGCTCGCAGCGCAGGATCTCGCCGCCGGCGTTGCCCTGCAGTTGGTAGCGGCCGCCGAGCCGCAGGTCGCCGCTGACCGGGAGGAACCAGCGCCCGAGCCGCTCCGGGGTGGTGCAGGCGTCCCACACGTCCTCCGCGGCGGCGTCGTACGTGCGGCGGAGGAGCACCGTGTGGGCCTCCTCTCCGGAGACCTCCCGGCTGCCGACCTCGCGGTGGATGGCGTTGATCTCGTCGACGATGTTCATGGCGTGTCTTCCCGTTCCCTCCCGGAGTCGCGGGCCTGTCCCGTCTCCGGTCGCTGCTGTTCCTGTGCGAGGCGCCGTTCCCGGCGCCCCCGGGCGAGTTCCGTGCCGAGCGCGTCCAGGCGCTGCTCCCAGAAGCCGCGGAAGCGCTCCAGCCACACGTCGACCTCGCGCAGCGGTGCGGCCTGGACGGCGTAGAGCCTCCGGGTCCCCTCCGCCCGCACGACGGCGAAGCCGTTCTCCCGCAGCACCCGAAGGTGCTGGGAGACGGCGGGCTGCGAGATGCCGAACTCCCTCCTGATGACCTCGGTGATCGCACCGGACGGCTGCTCCCCGGAGGCGAGGAGCTCCAATATGCGGCGCCGCACCGGATCGCCGAGTACGTCGAATGCGTGCACGCCCGCCACTATGACACTGCCCGCTTATATAAGCAATGCCTTATGGATTGCGGTGGGCGGGAGTGGCGCCGGGGTCCGGCGGAGTCCCGCGGAGTCCCGCGGAGTCTCCTGCGCGCCCTTTCCGGCCGCCTGAGCAGCGAGGACGCGCCGTAGCGCGGCGCTCACCCCAAGGGAGGAGGAAGGAACCGGGCATAGGGGTGGCTTCCGGGGCGTTCCCTGACGCGGGCCCCCGGGCCCACGGCGTAGGACTGGAAGGGTCCGGCCGGCACGGGCCGCGTTTCCGAAGGAGTGATGACCATGCGCCGCATCCGCGTCCAGCGACCGAAGAGGCCGGCGCCGTCGCGCCCCCCCATCGATCTGCGGACCCCGTCGGGCAGGCCCCTGCCGTACTGACGCCCATCCCCCAGCACACCGTGCACGTCCAGAAGGGTCGCCATGAGATGAGCGACACGACCTGCCGGCCGGCGAGCGCCGTCCCGGCCTTCCGCCCGGTCTTCGCCTACCTGATCAGGCGGCTGCGCTACCTCGCCGGCGGCTTCCGCCGCGCGGCCGTGGCCGGGTGACGGCGCTCGTGGAACCCGACGACACGACCGGTGAGCCGCCCTCCGGGTCCAGGAGCCCGTGGGCGGCCGCCGGCATGGTCCTGCCGCCCGCGGCGGCCCTTTTCGTCCTGTTCGGCGGATGGGACGAGGCCGCGGTCCGGATGTCGTCCGTGACGGCCTGGCTCTCCCAGTTCTGAGGGTGCCGGGGTCGCGACGGCCCCTGGGGTCCGTCCCCCGGACGGGCCAGGCGGAGCCCTGTTGCGCGTCGGCGCCGACCGGGTGACCCTTGACGTGATTCGGGTGCACCGGAACGCGAGGTGGACTGTGGTCGAGCCAGCTGTGACGATCCGGCAGGACGGCGACGGCTATGTGGTGACCTGCCCGGGGACCGACGCGGTCGGCCGCGGGCCGACGGAGACCCAGGCGTGGACCGACTTCTGGGCCGCCCTGCACGCCGACTGGAAGCCCCCGGAGGAGCTGAAGGCGGGCCCCGGAGAGGAGCATGTGCGCGGCCTGAGGGTCCTGCGCCTGTTCCTTTGACGCCTGTCCGGACGCCTGTCCAGGGCTGTTGATGGCGTTGATGGCTGTTCACGGCTGCCGACGCCTGCGACGCGGGTCCCTCGCCCTTCCGGGCATGTCCCGGTCACGCGGGCGCGCCCCCTGCGCGCACGCGGTGACAGCCGCCGGCCGTTCAGCGGGCCCTGCCCGACCACAGCGGCTCGACGCGAGCCCACTCCCGCTCCCACGTCCGCAGCCGCCCCCGCAGCAGGACGGCGGCCGCGGCGTGGTGCGCGCCCCAGGCCGCGGAGGAGCCGAGCAGCAGGCACGCGACCCCCAGGACGACGGCGGCGCCCCGCGCCCCGGCCGTGCTGCGGGGCTCGGGCGTCGGCGAGCCCCGGTCGTCCACCCATATCCGTATGCGCTCGCCCCTCTCGACGGGACGGGCGACCGGCACCTCGCCGGAGCGCGACCGGCCGCGCGGGTACTCCCACGCGGCGCGTACCGGGGGCACGGACCGGATGCCGTGTTCCTGGAAGTACGTCCCCGTCGAGGTCAGGGCGGTGCCGGCGACGAGGTGCCGGTGCCCGCGTTCGGCCACGGCCTGCGCGCGCTCCGCCCGGTGCACGGCGAACGCCACCCACACCGAGGCGAGTACGGCGACGGCCATCAGCAGCGCGGCGGCGAGCCGGGGGAGGGTGTGCGCGCACGGGCGATGCCGGGCCGGGGGCACGGCGGGACAGTCGCAGAGCATCATGGGACCCCCCTCGTACGAGGCACTGGACCGCGAGACGCGGCCCGCACGCCACCCGACTGCCGTCATGCTGCACCCGCGGGGCGGTGCCGCGCGGGTGTATGGGCTACTCCGCCACGGCCGGCGACGTCGTCCGCGGGCGGGGCACCCGGTGCCGGCGGCCCGCGGCGGGCGTCGGCCGGGAGAGCGCGATCACGCCGCGTCCGGCCGCCGCGGCCCCCGCGAGCGCCACCGCCAGGCCCACCGAGCCGCCCCGGAACCCGTCACCGAGCAGCAGGACACCGACGCACCCCGCCACCACGGGGTTCGCCAGGGTGACCCCGGCCAGGGCGATCCCGAGTCCACCGCGGTAGGCCTCCTGCGACCACAGCATCCCCGCGATCGCCAGGACGCCGGTGCACCCCGCCGCCACGACGAGCATCGGGTCCGCGACCGCCGCCCCCGGCCCGTCGTGGGCCAGACGCACCGTCAGGCCCTGGGTCAGGCAGGAGGCGATCCCGAACGCCGCCCCCGCCGCCGTCGCGAAGCGCAGTCCGCGCAGCACCGACCGGTCCGCTCCCCACGGCACCCGGACCAGTGCCACCGCCCCCGCCGCCGTGCCCGTCGCCAGCAGCACCAACTCCGTGCCGCCGAGCGCCCGTTCCGTACCGGGGGGCGCCGTGGACAGCAGGATCGCCAGCAGACCCAGTACGGTCAGCCCCGCCCCGCGCCACTCCTGCGGCCGGACGCGGCGCCCGCCGAGGGCCGCGTGCAGCGGCAGCGCCAGCACGAGGGTCAGCGCGCCCAGCGCCTGCACCACGGTCAGCGAGCCGTACCGCAGCGCCACCGCGTGCAGGCCCGCGCCCACCGCCTGGAGCGCCACCGCCAGCGTCCACATCCCGCCCGTCGGGGTCCGCCCGGCCGCAGCCGTCCGCTCCTGCGCGACCGCCGCCGTCGCGTAGCACACCGCCGACAGCAGGGCCGCCGCCAGTGACGGCACGCTGCCGCTCATGCGATCGCCCTCGGTACGGACATGGGGCTCCTCCTGCGGTGCGGGGGGTAGTGGCGAGGGCCTCCAGCACATCGTGTTCGCCACCCCCTCGGCATCAGGGTCGACCCCGAGCCGCCCCCCAACCCTGGTCGGGGACGCCCGTCGCAGACCATGCCCGCGGCCGGGAGCCGGCCCAGGGTGAGATGGGGGTCGACGGCGTCGTCGACGCGGTCGCCGGCCCCGAGGTACGCGGTGTGCCCGTCGCCCTCCCAGGTGAGGAGGCGGCCGGAGGAGAGCTGCCGGGCCAGTACCCGGGCCTCGGAGCAGGGGGTCGCCGGGTCCCGCGTCGTGCCGACGACGAGGATCGGGGCGGCGCCCGGCGCGGTGACGGGTCGGGCCGGCTGTCCGCGGGCGCCGGCCAGTGGGCGCGGAGCGACGGCTGTCGCGCGAAGTACTCGCCGGACTGGGCCGACTCGCGGACGAAGCCGGGGAGTGCCGCACTGCCGCACGCTCCTGCGCGGGGGTGGCGCGCGGGCGGAGCGTGCCGCTGAGGCAGCTGATCGCGACGAACGCGTCACCGTTGGACCCGGAGCCCTCGAGCGCCCCGGTGCGTTGCCGCACCGGCGGTGCTCTCGCCGGACCGCACCTCGCGGAGCGCGGTGCGCAACGTCTCCCGCTCCGGGACCAGGAGCGCCGTGGTGACCGCGCCGAGCAGGACGTCGCCGTCGACGACGATGTCCATGCCCTGCCGCAGCGGGGCCCGGTCCAGGGCGTCGACCAGGTCGTTCAGGCGGCGGCCGGCCTCGGCCGCGGAGCGACCGGCGGGGCAGTCCGGCCGAGCGGCGCAGTCTCGGCCGCGAAGGAGTCCCCGGCGATCTGATACCCCCGGGCCCGGCCCCGGTGGCTGCGCAGTCCGTCCAGCGCGGGCGGAGGCGGACAGCGGACCGCCCCGGGCCCGTGTGCGGGCCCGGGGCGGAACGCCGTGCGCGGGGGATGCGGGGCGGTCAGGCCTCGCCGCCCTGCGTGCGACGCCGGCGCAGGAGGAACACGCCGCCGGCCGCCGCGGCGGCGAGGAGGGAGGCGCCGGTCAGGCTCTCGGCGGTGTTCATGCCGGTCGAGCCGCCGAAGCCGGTGTCGGGAGCGCCGTAGTCGTTGTCGTTGTCGCGGTCGTTGTCACGGTCGTTGTCGCGGCCGTAGCCGTGGTGGCGCTTCTTGTAGCACTTGCGGTCGTGGTCGCGCCCGCGGTCGCCGTAACCGCCGCGGTTGCCGTAGCCACCCCGGTCGCCGTAGCCGCCGCGGCCGTTGTCGTCGTCGCCCCGGTCGTCGCCCCGGTCGTCACCGCGACCGCCGTGGCCGCCGCGGTCGTCACCGCGACCGCCCTGGCCGCCCCGGCCGTGCCCGCCCCACGAGCACTTGTCGCGGCCGTGGCCACGGCCGTAGTTGCCGTAGTCGTCCTCGTAGTCGTCCCCGTACTCGTCGTCGTTGTCGTCCGGCCCGGGGCCGGGGTCGGTCGTGGTGGTTCCGCCGTCGCGGTCACCGGTCGTGGTGGTGGTGGCGGGGACGGTGAGGGTGCCGACGCTGCCCTGGTCGGACTTCGGGCCGATCATGCAGCTGACGGTGATGGTGTACGTGTTCGCCGGCGCGTCCTCGGGGATCGTGAACGTACCGGTCAGCGGGCCGCCCGGGCTCGCCGCGTTCAGGGCCAGGGCGTTGCGCAGCAGGCCGGACGGGAAGGCGTTGGCGTTCACCATCGCGCCGGGCGCCTGGCAAACCTCCGAACTGGCGGTGACGGTGACGGAGCGTCCGGTCTGGGCGACGTTGACGTCGACCACGGCGAAGGCCTGCGAGTTCGGAAGGACGACCGCCGCAGCGGTCATCGTCGCCATCGCCAGGATGCGAGCACCACGCATGGAGCTGAACCTCCTTGTGGACGGGGCAGGCGGGATGTGGCCCCCGGCACGACTGCCAGCGCGTCCTCGAGACCTATATGGCGATCATCCGCAGCCGCTCCGCACCCCGAGACGGGCGGAGGTGTGCGGCCGAATGGGGTGGGGACGTGCCGCCACGCATCACGTTTTCGCAGGTCAGGTGTGGTGTTATGGGCCGTATAAGAAAAATGTGAAGAGATGTCCAACCGGGTGACGCTGCATCAGTTAATCTTTCCTCAGCGGCCACCGGCGGACCCGTCCGCCCGGCCGGGCAACCGGCTGACGTCGCGTCAGTCGGCTTTGCCATGCCGCCACATGGGCGTCGCACCGGTTTCCGCCGGCGACCGATGGACCGTCAGATCATCTGCGTCCCACCCGTATTGCCCCGCCCGGAGGATGCGCGGTCAGAAGCGGATGCGCGCGGCGACCGGCAGATGGTCGCTCCCGGTCGCGGGCAGGGTCCGTACGTCCGAGACGGTCGCGGACCGCGCCAGGACCTGGTCGATCCGGGCCAGCGGGAACCGTCCCGGCCAGCTGAACGCCAACCCCGACTCCGGGGTGTTCAGCCGCGAGGTGAGCGGGGCGAGGCCGCGGTCGTCGACGGTGCCGTTGAGGTCCCCGAGCAGGATCACGCGGTCCAGTCGCTCGGCCGCGATCTCGGCACCGAGGAGGGCCGCGCTCTCGTCCCGTCTGCCGGAACCGAACCCCGCCGGGCCGAGGCGCAGCGAGGGCAGGTGCGCCACGTACACGGCCACGTCCCCCTGCGGCATCCGGGCGGTCGCCCGCAGTCCGCGGTCCCAGTCCTCGCCGAGGTCCGCCGGCCGGATGTCGATCCTGCGCCCGTCCACCAGGGGATATCTGGACCACAGCCCGACCGTGCCGAAGGAGACGTGATGGGGGTACGCCGCGTCCAGGGCGGCACCGAAGTCCGGCAGGAGGGACGGGGTCAGCTCCTGGAGGGCGATCAAGTCCGGCTTCGCAGCCGCCAGTTGTCCGGCCGTACCCGCCGGATCCGGGTTCTCGTCACTGACGTTGTGCTGCACCGCGACGAGGTCGTACGCGGAATCGCCGCGCGGGCCCGAGGGATTCGCGAAGAGCGCGAGCCACGCCGCCAGCGGCACCATGAGCGCGCACAGGGCGACTCCCGAGCGCCGCACCAGGGCGACGCACAGCAGGGTCGGCACGCCCAGCCCCAGCCACGGAAGAAACGTCTCCAGCAGGCTCCCCCACCGGCCGGGGCCGTTGGGCACCGCGGAGTGGCAGACGAGCAGCAGCGCCAGCAGGAGCGCCAACGGGCTCCCGTCCCACCGTCGCGGGCCGCGCCATCCGCGGCCGTCTCCTGCCGGGAACATCCGCCCGTGATCCGCCTGCCCGTGAGCCGTCCGCGTCAGTGATCGCACCCAGCAACGACGCCGGACCGCGCGATCCGGTTCCCGCGTGGCCCGCGACCGGGCCCGCATCCCCGGCCACGACCCGGCTAGGACGCCTCCCGCTCGTCCTCGACGACCCGGAACTCCGCCGGCCCCAGCGTGAGCACACCGTCACTCAACGGTGTGCACCGCACCCCGCCCTTGCCGCGCAGCGCGCGCTGCGCTCCCGGGCCGATGACGGCGTCCATCCAGGCACAGGGCCGGGCGGGGCGCCGCACCGCGAACAGGACGGGCCCCGCCCCGGTGTCCAGGGACACGGTGGTGCCCACGTACGCGTCGATGTCGACGCCGCGGAGCAGCACATTGCGGCGGGTCTGCCGCAGATCGGTCTGCGGATCGATGTCCAGCGGCAGGTTCTCCGCCGCCATGAGGGTGACGGAGGCGTCGCGGTGGGCCGGCCGCGCGTAGTAGCGGTCGCCCACGAGCCCGAGTCCGCTGCGCACCTCGGCGCTGCGCACCAGCTCCCCGTCCGGCGCCGCGGAGGGGCCCTCCGACGGCCGCCCCGTGTAGCGGTGCGCGGGGGACACCAGCAATTGCACGACCTCGACCTGCTGAGACATGCGGCCAGCCTAATTCGCCGCCTTGCATCCGCGGCGCGGCCATGTCTCAGGGCCGCCCGCGGTGGTGCCGGTCCCACGCGGCCCGGGTGACCGCTGCGGGGCGTGGCAGCGGGGAGCCGTCGACGTACAGGTCGACGTGCTCGTTGTAGAACGCGACCATGCCCGCGATGGGGGCGCACGGCGGCGTCGGGAAGTCGTAGGCCCAGGCGAGGTCCTCGTGGGTGGCGACGTCGCCGTCGAACGACCAGTAGCCGCTCGTCGTCCCCTTGTAGGGGCAGCTCGTCACCGTCTTCGTGGGGCGCAGCCGGGTCCAGTCGACGTACGTGCGCTCGACGTAGTAGCGGGTGGGCAGGCCGGTCTCGAACAGCGTCACCGAATGCGGCGCGTCCGCCAGCACGGCGCCGTCCACCTCCACGCGGACACTGCTGGCGGAGCGCAGGGCGTCCACCCTGGTGTAGGGGCTCCTCGGATGGACGAAGACCTGTTCGTCCTCCTCGTACCAGGCGTCGAGCGCCTCCCACCGGAAGCGCGCGGTGCCCGGCAGCGGCCGGGGGGCGCCCTCGTCCCAGACCCATGCCGCACCCTCGCGGACCTCGGTCCCGACGCGCAGCGAATGGCGTCGCGCGGGACCGGGGCTCAGCCGGCCCGCCCGCCCCTCGTCGGTGAGCACGCCCTCGACCAGGTCCCGGACCGGGATGCTGTACTGCGGGTAGCCGGGCCACTCCCACACGTACAGGGCGCTGCGGGTGTCGAGGACGGTCCGGCCGCCGACCAGGGCCCGGATGCGCCGCGGGACGGGCTCGACGTGCCCGGCCGGGACGATCAGGCCGGGGTAGTTCACGCTCTCGTCCGCCATCGGGGATCACCTCGGGTCGCTCGCCGCCGCCGTACGCCCAGCTTCTCCGGCCCTCGCGCCGACGGCCACCCCGGCGCGGGTTCCGCCCCGCGCACGACGCCCCCCGGTGTCGGGGCGTGCCGCGTCGTGCCGTGCCGCGTCGTGCCGTGCCGTGCCAGGCGGGGCCTGCCGGGCGGGGCCTGCCGGGTGGCGCGTGGCGAGCGGGGCGGGGCGGTCAGGCGCCCACGGTGCCGTCGACGCCCTCGCGCAGGAAGTCCGCGTGCCCGTTGTGGCGCCCGTACTCCAGGAGCACATGGACTATGACCATCCGCAAGGAGACGTCCTCGCCCCAGCGCGGCTGGTGTCCGGCCAGGTCCAGGGACGCGGCCTCCTCCTCGATCCGCCGTGAGGTCTCCACCTCGGCCTCCCAGGCGGCGAAGGCCTCGGCGCGGGTGGACGCGCTCGCGTCGTAGGCGGCCTGGAAGTCGACGACGTCGGACCAGACCATGGGCGCGTCGTTGTCCTCGAACACCCGCCGGAACCAGGCGCGTTCCACCTCCGCCATGTGTCGCACGAGGCCGAGCAGCGACAGCGTGGACGGGGGCATCGAGCGCTGCCGCAGCTCCTCGTCCGTGAGCCCCCGGCACTTCATGGCCAGGGTGGCGCGGTGGTAGTCGAGGAAGGCCCGGAGCGTCTCGCGCTCGCTGCCGAGCAGGGGCGGGCCCACGCGGTCGTCGTCGATCACCGAAAGCTCCTCGTCCGTGGCGAACTGCGGGGGGACAGCCTCTCATTCCGGCCCGCGCCGGTTCGGGCCCGGGTGGACCGGCGCGGGCCGGCCGGGCCGTCCGCGGGGAGCGGGGTGTAAATGGACCGTTAGGTCAAGAATCCGTAGCATCGGGGCCATGGCGCGACCCCGGGGTTTCGACGAGCGGCAGGTCCTGCGGGCTGCCCGCGAGGTGTTCTGGGACCGCGGCTACGCCGCCACGCCGCTGGAGGACCTGACAGGGGCCACGGGCCTGGGCAAAGGAGCCTCTACGGGGCGTTCGGGGACAAGCGGCAGCTCTTCCTCCGCGTGCTGGACGACTCCGGGTCGAGTAGATCGACGGCGCCAGGGAGGCGCTGGGCGGGCCCGGCCCGGCGATCCGGCGGCTGGCCCGGGTGCTGGAAGGCACTGCCGAGGGGGTACGGATCCGACCTCCGCCGGCGCGGCTGCCTCCTGGTCAACAGCACGTCCGAACTCCACGGCCGGGAGCCGGAGGTGGTCGACCGCTCCCGGGTGACCTACCAGGAGATGGAGGACCTCCTGGCGGCGTGCGTGAAGGAGGCGCAGCGGGAGGGCGACCTGGATCCGGAGGCCGATCCGCAGGTGCTGGGCCGGCTGCTCCTGGCCGTGCTCCACGGGATGGAGTTCCTGGCGAAGACCCGGATGGACGCCGAGGGGCTGCTGGAGATCGGCCGGGCCGCGCTGGCCCGCCTTCCGCGCCCCTGACCGGAGGGGTATTATAGCGGGCGCTACAGATTTCCGTGAGGCAGGAGGCCGTGATGGCGGGAGGACGGCCGCGCGCCTTCGACGTCGACGAGGTGCTGGACCGGGCGCTCGAGGTGTTCTGGCGCCAAGGCTACGAGGGCACCGGGATCTCGGACCTCACCCGCGCCATGGGGATCAACCCGCCCAGCCTGTACGGCGCCTTCGGCAACAAGGAGGAGCTGTTCAAGCGGGTCCTCGACCACTACGCCGACGGCCCCGCCCGGTACATCCGGGAGGCGTTCGCCGAACCCGACGCGCGCCGCGTCGTCGAGCGACTGCTGCACGGCGCCGCGGACGCCACGACCCGGCCCGACTGCCCTCCCGGCTGCCTCACCGTGCAGGGTGGTCTCGCCTCGTCCCCCGGCTCCGAGGCGGTGCGCGACGAACTCACCGCACGCCGCGCGGCCGGCGAGGCCGCGCTGCGGCTGCGGCTGGAGAAGGCCCGGGCCGACGGGGAACTGCCCGAGGACGCCGATCCCGCCGATCTCGCCCGCTACTTCGTCACCGTCTACCAGGGCGTCGCCGTCCAGGCCGCGGGCGGCGCGGGCCGCGAGGAACTGCACCGGGTCGTCGATCTCGCGATGGGCGCCTGGCCGGCGGGTCCGTCGAGCGCCTGACGGCCGGGCGGCGGCCGGCTGACGGCCGGCCGCGGCCGCCTACGATGGGGCGCGGGAGTGACGTCGTCGTACGGGTGAGCCGGATGTGCCCGCAAGGAGGTCCGGGGTCGTGAGCGCCAACAGCAGGCTGACCATCGCCGTCCATGTGCTCACGTGGATGGCCCTGGACCGGCGCGACGACGGCCCGGCGGCCACGTCGGAGCGGATAGCGGCGAGCGTCAACACCAACCCCGTGGTCATCCGGCGCTGCCTGGGCGACCTGCGCAGGGCGGGACTGGTCGAGTCCCGGCGAGGCGCGGGAGCCGGCTGGAACCTCGTCCGGGAGCCCGAGGCGATCACCCTGCTCGACGTCTACCGGGCGGTCGAGGACGGCACGCTCTTCCGTCTGCATCCCGCCTCCCCGAACGCGGACTGCCCGGTCGGCCATGGCATCGGCCCCGCCCTGCGAGAGGTGTACGACGGGCTCCACGAGGGGATCGAGCGGCAACTCGCCTCCACCACCGTCGCCGACGTACTCCGCGACACGCTCGCCCGGCAGCGCTGAGCCACCCGGACGCGGAGTACCGGCCCTCGCCCGGGCAGGGGGCCGGTGCGGCGGCGACCGACGCCCGCCGTACCGGCCCCCTGACGCTCCCCGCACGGCGGCGGGGCGCTGTCGCGGGCGGTCAGATCTGGTTGATGCCGCCGTCGACGTAGAGCTCGATGCCGGTGATGAAGGTGCTCTGGTCCGAGGCGAGGAAGACGGCCGCGGAGGCGACCTCGTCCGGGCGGCCCATCCGGCCGAGCGGCACCTGGCCGGTGAGGAAGCCCTTGAGCTGGGCCCGCTGCTCCGCGTCGGCCGCGAGGCCGTCGATCCCGGGGGTGTCGATCGGGCCGGGGCTGATGGAATTGACCCGGATCGCGCGGCCCTTGAGCTCGTTTGCCCAGGTCCGGGCGAAGGACCGCACCGCGGCCTTGGACGCGCCGTACACGCCGAAGGCCTCGCTGCCGACGGAGCCGGCGGTGGAGCCCGTGAGGATCACCGAGGCGCCGTCGTTGAGGAGCGGGAGCGCCTTCTGCACGGTGAAGAGCATGCCCTTGACGTTGTTGCCGAAGGTCTCGTCGAAGTGCTGCTCGGTGACCTGCTCCAGGGTGGCGAAGCCGCCGCCGCCCGCGTTGGCGAACAGGACGTCGACGCGGCGCCCGTGCTGGGCGACGGTGGCGTAGAGCCGGTCGAGGTCGGCCAGGTCGGAGACGTCGCTGCGGACGCCGGTGGCCCGGGGGCCGATCGTCGCGACGGCCGCGTCGAGCGCGTCCTTGCGGCGGCCGGTGACGAACACGTGCGCGCCCTCGGCCGCGAACCGCTGCGCGGTGGCCAGTCCGATTCCGCTGGTGCCACCGGTGACGATGGCGGTCTTGCCGTCAAGCTGTCCCATGAGGGTCTCTCCGAATCGCAATGAGTGATCGCCGCACCCCCGGAAGAAACGTAACAATATTTGTTACATATCTGGGCGGGGGGCGCCCTCGCCGCCCGTGGAGGGGGTGAAGGGGGGGTGGGGCGAGTTATGTAGTGGTCGATATGAAACTAGGTCGGCCCGTGCGCCATGTCAAGCGCGGCCTGCGGCGACTCCCGCACCGGGGCGGTCCGGTGGATTTTGACCGTTGCCCCCGGTGAAGGGCCATGCGCCTGGGGGTGGAGGGCGACAAGATCGTCAAGCTGCGCCTCTTCGAGGGCGCCCTCCCGGCCGAGCGGGCCTTCAGGGGGCTGACGCGCGGCCCGCTCGGACGCCCGCGGCGTCGACGGGCCCGGATTCCGGCCGCAACGACCCATGCCCACCTGAGGCGTTCCCGCGAGACGTATCCGGTGCCGAGCCGCGGCCGGACGGGGGAGGCCGTGCCGGGACGGGCCCCACCAGGACGGCGTGAAGCCGTCGTTTCGCCGGAAGCGGGACCACATGGGGCGGTTCCGGCGCCCCTCGCCGGTCCTGGGCTTCGCATGTGTGCAACTGCGCGTACTCCCCCCGGATTTCGTCTTGTCACCCGGGTGTGATCGCGGCGAGGGTGCAGGGCGAGCCGCGGGCGCGATGGTGCGCCGCATTCGACGTCCCACTACCGAGC
>NZ_JBEZXR010000124.1:0-15460 GCF_040638135.1 Streptomyces sp. NPDC026673
CGCCGAGAAGCGCGCCGCGCCCTCCCCCGCCTCCGCGAGGGACACCCGGCCGTGCCGCAGCTCCGCCTCGAGCGCGGCCGCCCCGCGGGGATGGGCCGCCACTTCAACGAGTCGTCTGGCCTTCTCGTGCGAAGGCCTCACGGAGGCTGGTCTATACAGACTCTCCTGTCGGTAGGCACGGCACGCAGCAGTGGGTCAGCATCGCGGCCCGCCAGTGGTGTGGTCCAGGTGCGTCAGGAAGTCCTCGATCTCGCGCACCAGGACTTGCGTTGCTTCAGACAGTTCAACTCCGGCATTCCCCAACGCCGAATCAACTCTGTCTACAGGTAGGCGATTACTGGCGGATCGACATGCGAATGAACCTAGGACCGATGTAAGAGATTCACCCTCGCGCTCTTTCTCTTGCCCGCTGCATTCCGGAAGCTGATCATCCCTCTCGGAGTCGAGGACACTGAGATAGTCTCGCGCATCTTCGTCACCCTTGAGAGCTGCCTTTTCCCACCAGCTTCGCGCTTCGTCATCCCTGTCCAGGAACTCAAGGATTTCAGCTACGCGACGTGTATCTTGCGGTGTTGCGGAATCATCGACTTCCTTCTTCAGGAGAGAATGCAGTTCATGTACTGCACCGATTCGATGATTTCCGTTTCCGTCGCTTTCCGGGCAGGGGGCGGGGGCCGGGGGCCAGCCCGCAGGCTGGCCCCCCTCCGCCTGGACAGGGTCCTCGCCGATCCGAGGACCCTTGGAAACTGCCTGCTCAGAACCTTCGATGAGCAGCCACAGGGCGAGGAACCGGATGGTTCCTCGCTCCTCGGGCTGGTGCGTCCAAGTGGACAGGTGCGTCATACGGTTACCTCCTCGCCGTGTTCGTTGATGGACTTCTTCAGGTTGGTGGTGGCGGCTTTGATGTAGCGCTTCACCGACTCCTCCTTGATCTGGAGGCGCTGTGCAACCTCTGCAGTGCTGAGGTCCTGCAGAACACACAGGGTGACGACCTCGCGCTGCCGTTCGGGAAGGCTTGCGACAAGTTCGTCGATTCCTTCCTTCACCATTTCGTACGCGGCATCCGGAATACCGATGCCTGATTCGATTTCGGGCAGTTCATGAACCGGTACCGGTACCATGACCATCCGCTGGTTCCGGCGGAACTGGTCGATGACCGCCCGCTCGACTACCTTGCGGCCGTACGCGGTGAGGGACCCCTGGCCTGCAGAAATCTCTTCCCACCGGCGGTACATGTTCAGGTAGGCGACCTGCACAGCGTCCTGGGCGCTGTGCAGGTCGCCCGCCTTGGCCCGGGCCAGTCGGGAGAATGCCTCGATGGTCTCGAGGACGAAGGACTCGAAGTCCGCTCCCGGTGCGGCCTCGCTCACGCAGCCTCCCGCGTGGCGATGGCCCGGCGGCCTGCCGGGTCGGCTGCATCCTTGCGGAACAGCCAGGCCGGCCGCCCCTGCTCGAAGCGGGCGGCGGCGCCGCCGTCGGGCAGGGACTGCGCCATCGCGACCATGGTGGCGCGCTGCTCGCGCTCCACCCTGGTCTCGACGTGCGCCTTCACAAGCAACTCCACGACACCCCGGCCACGGCGCATCGCGTAGTACAGCAGGAGCATGGCGGGAATCCCGCCCGCCCCTGCCCAGTACGACCAAGTCATCGACAAGGCCTCCCAGTAGTGACGAACTCGTTGACGAGGACGCAAGGCCCTCACCCCTTACACGCCCGCCGGAGGCCGAATCCGGATGCCGGAGACCAAGTTTTTTTCCAAACTGCCCCCGCCACACCCCGAATGTCACACTGTTTTCGCAGGTCACAGCACCGGAGACGCGCCAGAAAAGAATCAGTGCTGCGACGGGAAGGGGATCCGCGGGACGCCGGCGCGTAGCGCACGGGCGCCAGGGCCGTCCCCAGGACGCCCGAACCTCAGGGCAGGAGCGGCCCGGTATGGGAGGTCTGATAGCCCAGGCGGGGTCGCCCGTCAGGAGCCCTGCCGTTTTTCCGGGCGGGCGTCGGCTTCGCTCTGTCGTCCTCGTGCATGGCCTGTGCGGTGGCGTGTTGCATCGACTGTGTCCGTCGCTTACCGGGCGGTGTTCTCGGTGCGGATCATCCGGCGCAGGCTGGTGCGGGTGGCAGTGAGATCGGCTTCCGCAACGGTGAGGCGTTCTTGCAAGGTGGTGTTCTCGGCGGTCGCTTGCCGAAGCTGGCTGGCGAGCTGCTGGTTGGACTGGGTGAGCTCGTCGATGCGGGCGGTCAGATCACCTGCGGCAAGAATGTCGAGTTGTTGCCCGAGCTGGTGGCGCACCGCGGTGCTGAGCCGGTCTCGGTCGGCCCGCAGCTGCTGGATTTCTTGGCGGGCCAGGTCGAGTTCGATGCGCAGTGCTGCTGGTGCGGTGGGCGGATCGTCGTGCCGGGCGGGTGCGGCTGAGGTGTACTGGCGTCGCCTGGCTGCCTCGATGTGCTCGCGTACGCCTGCTGTGTAGGTCAGCCACGTGGAGACGCCCGCGGCGCGGGCGACAGCCGTGAAGGTGATCCTGGCTCCGTCGTGTTCGAGCGCGGCAAGTGCGGTCAGAGTGCGCTGGCGTTTGTCGAGGCTGGCGCTGCGGCGGGCCTGGGCGAGGGTGGCGGATGACCTCCCGGATCGCAGCAGGCCCCAGCTGTGCCGGGGTGTCTACTACGGTTGAATGCCGGCGGACCGGCCCCTCGACGACGGGCACTTCACCGATAGCAGGAGCAGCAGGAAACGTCTAACAGCTCCCTGGAGTCGGCACCGGGCCGCTACCGTCAGTGCATGGAGTGGCTGAAACCGACTTTATGGGGCGCGTTCGGCGGCCTCGCGACCGAGGCGCTGGACTACATCACCACCGTACGGAAACACCGCCGCCTGCCGTGGCAGCGAGAGAAAGACACCGACCCCAGCCCGCTGGCCTACGGCATCGCCAGCGTCCTTCGCATCACCATCGGCGCCGGCCTGGCCTGCGCGGCCGCCTGCACCGCCCCCATATCCCCCTGGTGGGCCCTCGGCCTCGGCGCGGCCGCCCCCGCCCTCCTGGGTAAACTCCCCACCCTCATCCTCAGCGGCGCCGGACGGCAGGGCTGGGGCTGGTTTGCAAGCCGGGGCGGGACGATGGCGGTATGAACGACGCAGGCACTACCACCGTCACGGCCAAGGTGGCGTTCGGGACGAAGGACGTCCTCAAGGAGTTCAGGCCGCTGTTCCGGGCCGAGCCGAAGCGAGCCCGCCGGTTGGAGGGGGAGCCGAAGTGGAGTGCGACCTGCCTGCCTGCCCGGGCGAGAAGCTGCGGTCGAGCGGGCGCAGTGGAGGATGTTCAAGGGGTATCTGCGGGAACGGGGCAAACCGGTGGGCACCCTGGATGTCCTGGTGGCGTGCGGGGTTCAGGCCAAGCTGGCGAGGCTGCGACCAGGAGTGGCCGACGCTGCCCGGCGCAGGCCCTGACCAGCGGCAACACCCCTCCCTCTATCCCGACCGGCAACCAACTGACCCGCACCATCGCCAAAAACGTCAGCAGCAGATCGGCATCCATGACAGCAAAGAGGTCGAGCTCGCCACCGCCGAGTGGATCGACTGGTACTGCCACCGCCGACTCCACGGTGAGATCGGCCACGTCCCGCCACGGCGTCAGCTCCCTGGAAGGCGACGAGCGCCGGACCGGGCTCAGCTCCGCTTGATAGAGCCTTGACACACCACATAATCGCTGCAGCCAGCCGCAGATCCACCCGACAGTGTCGTGCAGCGCCTCGCTGAACTGCGCGTCACGAGGCAACTGCTCCAAGCCGGGGCGAGTCGCGGGGGGTCTGCCAAACTCTTGCCCAGTAAACCGGCCCAGCCCGTGGACCACACTCGGCTACGGTGTTCTACGTTCCGGAGAAACCGTTCAGCGGCACAGTCAGCGTATGCAGTACTGAATGGGACTGAGCCCATGGCATAGTGCGGTGCTGAAGCTGCTTGAGCTGCTGCTGCGCCTGTGTACTGCCTGCTTCCGCAGAAATGGCGTAGAGGAGTTCTGCGCCGGTGATGTCCCCGGTATCGAGGCGGTATTTTGCCCGGTCGGGCAGCCAGGTACGGCAGATGTCAGCGCCAAGGGAGGTGTAAAGCCGTACTGCCGAGCCATAATTGCCGGCTTTTTCACGGGCGGTACCCAGTTCGAACAGAGGCATGAGGCTTCCTGATCGGGCGTACGAGACGGCTAGCCTCTCAGCAGTATCTGGTTGCCCATTGCGTTCCAAGCACTTAAGCAGTCCCCGGAGTGCGTAGTCATCACCATGTTCGGCCGCAGCCTCGTACATGCGAGCGGCCTCTTCGCCGCGCCCCTCTTTAGCGGCTCCATAGCCGAGTGTTAGTAGGAGCGAGGTGTCGTCGTCGCGAGCCAGTTGAAGGCCCAAGGCTTCTGCCTGACGGTGTTGGCGCGCGTTGAATAGCGCCAATGCAACGCTTCGCAACTCGATGGTACTGCCGAGCTTAACTGCCACCTGGGCGAGACGTTCCGCCTCCTCCAAATCCCCGGTCTCCTGGTGATGATCAATTAGCCAGCGCAGGCCTTGATGCTGGCCTGCCTCGCGCGCTGCAGTTACGAACAGTTCTTCAGCTGTAGAGGCTTTCTGGCGGCGTGCCGAGTCCGCCAGGGCGCACATCGTCTCTACGTTGGGGCTGTGTCGGGCGGCAGCAGCCCAGAGAGAGGACGGCGCTTTACCTGCCGGCCTTGTCTGCAGGTCATAGTCTTCCACGGCGTCGGCAATGCGGTATTGCGTTGCTGCTGGCTGAGGCTCGCCTGGTGACGGGAGGTGTCGTGCCAGGGGTCCGGGCAGGCCGCGTTGGCGGGCGGTAAGTTCATCAAGCGCGGTCCTGAACCAGTTTTCGCCCACATCGAGCCGGTCAGCTGCGGTGAGGTATCCCTCAGCGGCACAGTGTAGGAAGTCTTCGGTGAGCAGTAGCTGGTGGCCCAGACGACGGGCTTGCAAGCCAGCATGTAGCACAGCGCGAGCAGCGGTGCCCGCCTGACGGTAGCGGCGTAGAAGCAGGGGCACACCGGCAAGGTACTGAGTAATACGGCCGTCAATCGCTTGGTCCGCAGCGACGGCCAGCCGAGGATCATCGCCAATGATGGCACTAGCGGCAGTCAGTTCTTGGCTTGTAAATTTGTTGGGAACGGCAATATCCAATGCCATGTCCAAAAAAGTGCGTGCGTCCCGGTGAGGATCATCCGCGTTTTCGCTGTCTGGATCCCTGGCGAGGGCTTGCCAATACGTGTGCCATAGCGTCCCCAGGATTAGGAACGGCCCCCGGGACTTGTCGATAACCAGGTCGAGCAGTTCTACAGCCACGTCTGCAGCGTCCTGCCGTGCTAGCAGGTACCTCTGCAGTTCGTTCAGCCAGATAACGGTGCGAGGCCGGAGAGCATTGCCGCGCACGCCTTCCAGCACGGCGGTTGTTACGTTCGTCCCACGGGGGTGCCACAACCGCCAGTGGGGCAACTCGGCACGGACGGCTTCCCAGCAGGCGCGCGTCTTGCCGACCGAGGAGTCTCCGACCAGGACGACCAGGGTGCTGTGCTGCTCGGACTGGCGGACGGCTGCACGCAGCGCGTCGTCTACCGCTGACCGTGCAAGATAAGACGGCAACGTAGCAGAGCCTCGCGCTGGACCTCCGGACTGTAGTGCCTGATGCACCTCCAAGCCCAGCGCGTCCCGTTCGGTGAGTGTGGAAATCACCCGCCCCAGCGCGTCCGTCTGCGGCCGGTGATCATCCATGGGCACCGACGATGAACCCGAAACCTGAGGTGAGGCAGAAGGTCGGCAGAAGATCGCTGCGGTTTCGTGCCCGAAGAAGCGGGTTACCACCCGGGGATGCTCATACAACATGTCAGAGAGCTGTTGCCGCCCCCACAGATCGACTCTCAGACCTGGGTATCGAGTACTCAGCGTGGCCATTTCATCGGCGATCTTGACGTCAGCAGTATCCGCGCTAGTCACGATCACCAAATGTGCAGCATCAAAAGGCCGTCGGCCCTGGGCGTAGGTGTCTACCGCGGCAGTGAGGTCAGCGACTGTGAAACGCTGGTAGCGCTTGGCCTGGTAGACGCGTGCGCGCTGTCGGGCTTGGTCGAAGAAGCCGACGACATCGATCCCGTCCTGGGCCTGGCCCCTTCTGCCGTAAACAAGAGCTTCTACCGCCCCTTCGGCCTCACGTACCAAGTGGGCGAGAAGATGTTCAAACGACTCCCAGGGCAGTTGGTCAAGGTTCAGCCGCAGCGGAGCAGTCGTAGGCTGCGGAGGTGCTGTCCGGGTCGGCGGCTGGCTCAGCGGATGCGCATCATCGAGGACCTCCCAACCAGCCGGATCATCGCCCCAATCGTGGGACAGGCCCATACACATCCCCCAGCGCTTCGTCACATCTGTTCCACCACCGCAGCGGACAGCCGAACTCACCTCGGGGGATCCGTGTAGTGCCGGTCAAGCGATGCTCTCACGTCAGACACTGCGGTAGGGGGCAGTGGTCCGCACGCACGCACGCCCGGAACGGGCCTGGCCGCTGCAGGCGCGGGACATCCGCGCGAAGCACCAGCTGACCGATGCTCCCTTCGGTCCGGAGGATTAGCATGTCCTGCGGGTCGCGGAGGTTCTGGAGCAGGAGAAGTCATGGCACGCGTTGACGCGTTATGACACGGCAACTGCCCTCGCCCGCCTCTACCTGACCGGTGCCCGGGCCGAGGAACGGGAGCAGGCTCTGTGCGAGCAGGACAAGCCCTGGGACAGGCTCTACCAGGACTTCCTGCGAGCCGACGACAGGGAAGAACGACGCCAGCGCAGGCATCACGGGAGCACAAACTACGACTGGACGGGCCGGGGTGGCACGGCGGTCTGGCGGGCCCGGCGGCGGGTGGACCTCGAGTACTTCGAGGACTGGCTGGTCGAGCGCACGAGAAGCGATCCGGCCGCTGGCGTGATGGAGGAACCGGCCTCGCCCGGTTGGCTGCTGCGCCCCGTGGTGGCTTGCCGCCACCGCGTTCGGGTGCCTCGCGCTCGGCTTGGGGGTCGTCGCCCTGCAGTCGGTCTTCCCTCAGGAGTCCGCGCACCGGCTGGCCTGGTGGCGTGACCACCGCCGCAACCGGTAGCACCTGGAAGGCGTGAACGTGGGCCGAAAGCGCTGCCGGCCCTGCAGTGGACCTGGGAGAGTCCGTCATCGGGGAACAGGACGAGAGGAGGCACATGGCTGCCGGTGAAGGGATGCGCGTCCGCGCGCACGAATCGTCGCTGCTGGCGGACTTCAAACGGCTCGGGGCGATGCCGTCCGCGCACCAGCGGGGCTACCAGCTGGAGAAGCTGCTGGAACAGCTGTTCCGGCGTGCACACTTCCGCGTCGACCGCAACGCGTCGGTCGCGAAACCACGGCAGACAGACCTGGTGGCCCGCTACGGCGACACCTGGTACCTGATCGAAGCGAAATGGCACAGCGGGGAGGCGGACGTCGACGTCTTCGATTCCGTCCGCTCCCGGATGGACCGGGCCGCCTCACCGGCTGTCATCGGCGTCATCATCAGCGTGAACGGCTTCACCGACTCGGCGGTGGAGGACCTGCGGGTCCGACGGGACCGGGGGCCGATCCTGCTGCTCGGCGAGGAAGAGCTGACGCAGGCCCTGAGCACACCGAGGTCACTGGCCGGCCTCCTGCAAACGAAACGCGAGGAGCTGATCACCCACGGCCGCGTGCACCTCGCGACTGCCCAGCAGCCCCGGCGCCGGCGCCTGCTATCCACCGGCCTGCCGGGGGCCGAGGCGCGGCTGCTCGACGCCCACCTGCAGCCGCTGCCGTACGTCACGTCCCAAGGCGGGTTCGATGAGTTCGTCTTCGTGCCGGAGCTGCCCGACGTCGACTGGGCCTACGGCAGCGGCAGCGGCGTCTGTCTCGACGTGCCGGTCAAGCCGTACACGGAGGACGGCATCGTCGAGCTGCTGTACGGGCTGGGCTCGATGGGCTGGACCAGCGCCGAGCCGCAGTGGAACATCCAGCAAGCCGGCGTGAACTGGCACGGCGGCGGCGCGCGCGAGTTCGTCGAGACACTGCGCGCCTGGCACCAGCGTGAGCAGACTCTGAAAGATGCTCATCACAGTGAGCAGGTCGCCTACTTCGACACGTGCCCGGGCGGCGGCTTCTACACGCTCACCGCAGGCATCGCCAGCCATCGGTCCCGAGTGGTCTACTTCTGCCGTCTCGCGTTCCAGCTGCCCGGCGTCCCGGTGGACCTCCAACCGCTCCAACACCTGCTCGGGCAGTTCGACGGCGCTGCGTTCAGTTACTTCCGTCCGCTGAACAGCCCGGCGGTCGCCCGGCACCACTTCAAGGAGAGCGTACGGCTGGAGGTCGCCGGGTACGTCGTCTCGCACAGTGACCTGGGTCTACCGGACGGCGGAGAAGGACCCTTGGAGTGGGTCACGGGCCTGGTGGTGAAAAATCCGTTCCGTGGGGATGCCCGGCAGGCCCCGGACGGGTGGCCGGGCCAGGTGGCGGATAGTGAACTGCTTGTGTGCGCCCTGCGGTCGCATCACCCCCTCGATGAGCCCCGTGAGGAGTACCGCCTGTACGGGTGGGAGTGTGCGCGCACCTCCGATGCCCTGGCCCTTCGCCCCGTCGCCGACTGGTAGCAAGCCACCGGCGACGGTCCACTGGACTGTGCCACCCTGCCCCCGGTATGCCGGGTCGGCCCCCTGCACCCGTGCCGCTCCGCCGACCGGGGTATGACGGGGCAGGCGTTAACGGTGCTCAGGGCCCAGGTCTGCGGTGCATCCGGAGCGAGGCGGAACCGGCGGCCGAGCCGGGCATTGCTGACTCGCCGAAGTACAAGGCGGTCTGTTCTGGCGTGGGTGAACTTCGGGCGTTGTCGCCCGCGCCCGTATCGTGGTCGGGATGATGTGGCACGTACGAGGCGTCGACGTGCTATCGGGTGTGCTGAGCGGTACGGCGCGAACAAGCTCAGGCTCACCCGGGGAGTGCCCGGCCCGCTGGACACCGTCTGGTTTAAGGTGCGTGCCTGTCAGCGAGGCAAGAGGCGCCTCCCCGAGGGACGAGAAGAGGGCGCGGGCCCCGCGAAGCGGGGAGTACCGCAGCAATCGGGCCTCGGTACTACTGACTCTACTGAGCGGGCCCGGGCGTCGGCGGGCGCTCCGAGGAGGTCGCCTCTGCGGTGGTCTCGGGCGCGGCCTCGACGGCAGCGTGGGGCGAAGCCCTCGACAACGGAACCAGGCCGGTGCCGATCGGGCAGCACCTGGCCAACCTCCGCCGCGAAGACGGCCTCGGCAAAGACCTCGAACGCGCGACCGCCCGAGCGCAGCAGCTGACGGCGATCGACCCCGGCTGGAACTGCTCCTGGCCACTGGATTGGCAACGCCACTACGCCGTACGACGCGACCTCGCCGAGACCGAGCCCGACCACTCAGTGGCCGGCATCGAGCCCGGCGTCACCTTCAACGGCGATGATCTTGGGGCATGGCTGGTGCGGCAGTCGAAGGGCTGGGCCCAGCTCGGCGCCGAACAGCAGCGACGGCTCAGCGCACTCGGCATCCGACCCGCCCCGCCGAGCGAGGGCGCGGCGCCGAAGGGCACAGCGCAGGGATCGAGCAAGGCGTCGCAGGCGTTCCGGCGTGGTCTGGCAGCACTCGCGCAGTGGATCGAGCGGGAAGGAGCGGGGCGGCCCGTACCCAGAGGACACACCGAACCCATCGCCGTCCAAGGCGAGGCGGAGCCGGTGGCTGTGCGGCTGGGGGTGTGGGTTTCGAACACCAAGTCGAGGCGCACAAGCTCAGCGCAGAGCAGTTGAGCGCTCTACGGGATCTGGGTATCGAGTGGGCGTAGAACCGTGATGCTGGGACGGTCAGTGCGCATGGGACGCAGGTCCTTCGGTAGCGCGGTGCGCATGAGCTGTTCACCCAACACCCCGTACAGACTGCCCCAGCAGTTGTTCCAGCCTGGGTCGTAGTTATCTCATCCAGGTACCAAACGCGTCGACGATGCCGGTGTAGAAGCGTTCACCTGGTACGGATCCTGGGTTGTTGCTGGCGTCGTAGAACGCGACGTTGGTGAAGGTGACGGATGTCGAGGCGTTGAGGTTCTTGTAGAAGGCGAGCTTGCCGCGCCCGAATCCGACAAAAAGCCAGAAGACGCCGAGGCTGGCGGTGTTCTGCAGCAGGGAGCGGACTTCGGCTTTGTCCCACGGTTCGTCCCCGACCTGGACCACGACGAATGCCGGGTCGGTTGCTCCCGATTCCTGGTAGTGCCGGGCGGCTCGCCGCATGGCCTCGCCGACGTTGCCCCACCCCCAGTCGACCTGGGTGTGTAGTTGGCCGATCCTGCCGCGGTAGTTGTCCAGGCGGATCTCTTCGACGAAGGGCTCGTCCCCGCTGGCGAAGATCACGGGTACCGTGCCGTCGTCGTCGAGGTTCGCCGACAACGCCAACACCCGCTCAGCGAACGCCTGGACCGCGAAGGACTCGTAGAAGTCCTTCATGTAGTAGTCGTGGTCAAGGATGAGATACACCGCGGCACGCTTACCGTTCAGGCCCGCGCCCTGCAGTGCGTGCCCGGCTTGGCGTGCCGGCGCCAGCAGCGCGGGCGCCATCTGCTCCACCTTGGCCAGACTGACGGCGCCACCGGCTGCCGCCGTGCTGCGGCCGGGGGAAGATCGTTGCGGAACCGTCGTACCTGTCGACCCGTCGTCGTCTACGTCGACACCGTAGTCGGTGGCGAGGCCGGCAAGGCCCGACGCGTAGCCTTGGCCGACCGCGCGGACTTTCCATGCCCCGTTTCGGCGGTAGAGCTCTGCCAGAACGACGACTGTTTCGCGGTCCATGAAGTCCGGGGGTGTGAAGCCCAGGCTCGTTTTGCTGGCCTGGGTCACGGTCAGTTCCGGTGCCTTCGTGAAGTACATGCCCGGGTGCTGGGGATCGGCGCTGGCGACAACGACGACTGAGTCCACCCCGGCGGGAATCCGGGGCAGATCCGCCACAACGGTGTCGGCCGAGATGGTCACCCCATCGTGCGAAGGGTTGTTGTAGAACACGAGGTCGTCGTCACTGCGGACCTTGCCACCTGGTCCCAGGAGCAGTGCGGACACGTCCAAAGCCGCCCCTGCGGGTGTGACTTGAAACGTCACCGGCCCGGTGGCGAGGGGCGCGTTCGCGCCCTTGTTCAGCACGATCATTCCCACATCCCAGCGGCCTGTTAGATCATCGTGGTACAAACCGTAGCGTCCACCGCAGACATGTGCAGACGCTTCCAAAACTCTCCGGCACAGCACCCGAGCGGCAGCGCGTGCGGCGACCTCGCCTGGCGAGGGCGGCCGCGCGAGCGTGTGGCACCCACCGGGTGGCCGGGCAGCTCTGCCAGGTGGTCCCGATTATGTAACGGGGTTGTGTGCTTTGCAGGGAGAATTTGTAAAGTTCTCAACTGTCCGGACAAGGTGGTCCGGTGTTCGTCGTGGGGGTCGTCGCATGAGCCAGTACCAGCCAGGTCCGCAGTGGGCGGTCCGCCCGCCTGAGCCTGTCCGTATGCCTGATATCCGTCCGCTCCACAAGCGCAAGCGCGTGTGGGCGGGTGCCCTGGCGCTGCTTGTGGTGGGCGCCGCCTTCGGCACCGGGGGCTCGAGCGCAGCCGGCTCGACGCCGCGCCCGGCGGTCACGGTCACGGCCACAGCGACGAAGACCCCGGCTCCGGCGCCCACCGTGACGGTGACTCAGACGGCCACGCCGCATCCCACGGTGACCGTGACGAAGACGGCCAAGCCCGCTTCGACCGCGACGCGCAAGTCGGCCGGCGGCTCCTCAGGGGGGAGCGGCGGCGGTTCGTCGTCGGGTGGCTCCTCGACCACCGGCGGCGGCTCGTCGAGCTCGGGCGGCGGTACCTCTCATCCTGCCGGTGCCACCGCCTTGTGCAACGACGGCACCTACAGCTACGCCGCCCACCACCAGGGCGCTTGTTCCCATCACGGTGGAGTCGCCGTCTTCTACCGGTAGCAGGTGCGGCAGATCAACCAACGGGGCCAGGAGACGGACCGCAGCCCTGTGCGGTGCGCAGGGCTGCGGTCCGAACGGCACGACGGCGATACGGGGCCGGTACTCCCCAATTCACAGCGAGGACGGAGTGGAACCATGGCTTTCGGCTTTCGTGTGGGCGTGCCGGGGATGAGCGTGCGGGTCTCGACCCGGGGCGTGCGCACATCCGTAGGGCCCCGGGCGGCGCGCATCAGCATGGGCAGCGGTGGCACGCGGATCTCCTCCGGGGTCGGCCCGTTCTACGCCTCCAGTTCCGTGGGTGGGGGACGTCGGCGCACCAGCACGAGCCGCACCACGCGTACACGGGCGGTGGCTCCTTCGGCGGCGCAGCTGGACCGTGCCCGTCGGCAGGCCGAGCGGGCGCAGCAGGCGGCGCAACGGGACGCGGCGATCGCCCAGTTGCAGGAGCTGCGGCGGCAGACGACCAGCGTCCACCTGCAGGCTTTCTTCCCGGTGCACCCGCCGGTGGTGCCGGGGCCGCCGCAGCTGGGACTGGCCTGGGCGCTGGCCGAAGCCCAGGCCCACCACCTTGCCGGGCTCGGAGTCTTCGCTCGCGCCGAACGGGCGGCGGCCAAGCGGAGGGCGGAGGAGGACGCCCCGGCCTACCTCGCCGCTGAAGAGGCCCGGCTGCGCACCGTCCACGGCCGGCTGGTCGCCGAGGCCGACCAGTGGTGGCAGGGCCTGACCGGAAACGACGAGGAGACCGTGTGCGAGGTGATCAACTACGCCTTCGCCGACAACCCCGCCTCCGGCTGCGCGGTCGGGGTCGACGGCTCGGTCCTGTCCGTGGTGATGCGGCAGCAGGACATCGACTCCCTTCCCGACCAGGCGCCCGGTGTCACCTCCAGCGGACGCCCCACCCTCAAGACGCTCAGCAAGCGGGACCGCACCCTGTGGTGGCTCACCTCCATGGGATCGAACATCATCGCCACCCTCAAGGAAGCGTTCGCCACCGCACCCGGGATCACCGCCATCGACCTGGCCGTCCTCACCCGCCTGCCGGACACACAGCGGCTCGCCTTCGTGGCCTACGGCCGCTGGACGCGCGCAGCCGTCGAAGCCGGCCCCTGGCGGGAGCCGAACGACGCCCTGCGGTTCCTCGACATCGGCCAGGACGTCGCCTGCTCGGTCACCACCACCGCATCCGGGAACCTGTCCGGCACCATCAAGCCCCTGGACACCAGCCGCCTGCCCGGCCTGCAAAGCCTCCTCGACCACGCCCAGGACGACACCTCCTCCGGTGACGCGTCCCTGGCCGACCTGGACACCGGCGTCCGCGCCAACGTGCCCGGCGCACACTCCGCTCCCCCGTCGGACCCGTACCGGATCCGGCCCTTCGCCGAGTGGAGGGACCAAAGCCTCACTCACCCGGGCCCACCGGCCACGCCTACAGCACCCACCCACGCTCCCGTCGCACCGTCCGCCTCGCAGGCCACCGCGCTCACCCCGGGACAGAACCTGGTCCTGCCCGAAGAGGCCTGGCAGCAACTGCTCATCGACTTCAGCTTCGCCGGCGCCGACGCCGACCTCACCCTCTTCCTCACCGACACCGACGGCCAGGTCACCTGCGACGAGGATTTCGTCTTCTACAACCAGCCCTCCACCGCCCACGCAGCGGCCCGCCTCCTCGGCAAGCAGACCGAAGGCCCCCACACGGTGGAGCGTGCGGCCCTCCACGCCGTTGCCCTGCCCCCGCACATCCAGCGCGTCACCCTCGCCATCAACATGGACGTCGACACAGGCCTGACCTGCGGTGCCCTCACCCACGCCGCCCTGCACATCACCTGCGCGACCGGCGAGGCCTGGACGTTCCAGCCCCCCGCCGACCCCCACATCCGCGCCATGGCCATCGCCGAGATCTACCGCCACACCGCAGGCGACCGACCCGTCTGGAAACTCCGCGCCATCGGCCAAGGCTGGGCCGACGGCCTCGACGCCCTCGCCCGCGCCCACGGCGTCACCACCGAATAGCCATCGGGAATCTGCCTGGACATATCCCCTGCACGAGCGCTGTGCCGCAGCCGCCAGAACAGGCCTTTTCAGCGGGGCCACCGATCGGGTGATGGCCAGATAGTCGACGACCCGTGCAGAACGGGCGAGGCTCCCCGGCGGTTGAGCGAGATGTCTGACGTCTCAACTCTGCGGCCGGGGCCCCCTTGGTTACCCCTCCTGCCGCACTGGACCTGCCTCACGCGCTGGTTGAGTGGGTGACGATGCTGATCGTCACCCGGAGGGTGACCGACGCTGCAAGCTCCGCCCCTCGCAGCCGGCCCTGGTCGCACTGGTGTACCTGCGCAAGCACGACACCCTCGCGCAGATCGCGGCCGGCTTCCGGATCAGCGTGGGCACCGCCCACGCCTACGTGCACGCCGTCATCGACCTCCTGGCCCACCGCGCCCCGGGCCTGACCCACGTCCCCTGCTACCTGTACACAGGACAGGGGGCGGTGCCGGGGTACCGCTTCAGGAATAGTCGCCGGGCGGGCGGTTGAGCAGTTGCCGGAAGAAGTCGGCGACCACCGGGCCAATTCTGCAGGGCGCTCTCACCGCGTTCGCGGACGGTCTTGGGGTCCCAGTTCATCCGGATCTCCGGCAGGAGCGCCGGCACCTAGGTCCTGTTTCTCGGATCTCCTGATGTGATCATGCGTGTGCGTTGAGGCTGTTCAACATGGTTGGCCGAGGAGATCTGACGAACGCGGAGTGGGGGCGGCTGGAGCCGCTCCTGCCTCGCGGCGGTATACGTGGCGGTCGGTGGAGCGAGCACCGGAGAGTCATCAACGGGGTGTTGTTCCGGGTCAGGACCGGGGTGCCATGGCGGGACTTGCCGGAACGCTTCGGGCCGTGGGAAACGGTCTACAAGCGGCATCGCCGCTGGTCGGCGGATGGTACGTGGGAGATGTTGCTGACACGGGTGCAGGCGGCCGAGAACGCCGAGGGCAGGATCGACTGGGATGTGTCGGTGGACTCCACGACGGCCCGCGCCCACCAGCATGCCGCCGGTGCCCGCAAAGCCGCCCCGCCGGTCATTGCTCCTGAAAAGGGGCACCACGGCGGGGCAAACCTGGGCGATCCGGCGCTGGTGAGTCTGTCCGTCCGCCTGGCGGAGGTGGTCAGCCAGGCGAGTGCTTAGGTCGTTCCCGCGGCGGGTTCACCACGAAGATCCACCTGGCAGCCGACGGCCGGTGCCGTCCACTGTCGATCATTTTGACGCCGGGTCAACGCGGGAACAGCCCGCAGTTCGAGGCCGTGCTGGAGAAGATCTGCGTGCCGTGCATAGGGCCTGGTCGGCCCCGCACCCGGCCGGACAGTGTCAGCGCGGACAAGACACCCCATGCAGCTATCGGGTCAAGCAGCAGTGGCGAGTTGGGGTCTCGTTGGTGGGGTGAAGGCGGTGACCTCGTCGAATTTCT
>NZ_JBEZXR010000125.1:0-15027 GCF_040638135.1 Streptomyces sp. NPDC026673
ACTTCCGATCCCGGCGCTCCGGCCGGGCGCCGCGCCCGCGGCCCCGCGGGACCCCCGGGTCCGCGACGGGCCGCATCGAGCACGTCGTGGGGCGGCCCTAATACCAGTGGTTGGTCTGCCAGAACGACCAGGCGCCGCAGGGGCTGCCGTAGCTGCTGTTCATGTACTTCAGGCCCCACCTGATCTGCGTGGCGGGGTTGGTCCGCCAGTCGGCGCCCTCGGAGGCCATCTTGGTGCCGGGCAGGGCCTGGACGAGGCCGTAGGCGCCGGAGGAGGAGTTCGTCGCGGTGTAGTTCCAGCTGCTCTCGTGGCTGACGATGTTGGAGAAGCACTGGTACTGGGTCGCGTCGCCGATGATCCCCTGCGCCATGGCCTGGACCTCGGCGACCGTGTACGAGGCCTTGACGACCAGCGCGGCGCGGGAGGCATCCTCGGCCTTCTTGCGGGCGGAGGCGTCCTTGGCGGCCTGCCTGCGCGCCGCGTGCTCCGCGGCCTTGGTGGTACCGGCGTCGGCGGCGTCGGACTGCGCCTGCACCTGCTGCGTCAGGGATGCCTGCTGAACCCGCTGGCCGGCGGGTATGTCCGCGAGGACCGTGGTCGCGTCGGCGGCCGCGACGGGCTGGACGGCGCCCTCGCTCCCGGCGGCGACACCGACGACGGCGCCCACAGTGGTGACCGCGGTGGCAGAGGCCACCGCGAATCCCCGGACCGAGATCCGGCTCACACGGTTTCCTTCCGGCATCGCCCGCTCGGCGAACCTCACGGACGTGGACGTGCCCCGTCCCACCGGCACAAGCGGCACGGGCGGCCCACGAAGGGCACCGCTCCGCGCCGACGCCCCCGTTCGCTCACACGTACGGACATGCCGAGGCCAGGGCCTGACAGAGCCGACAGCCTGCCGCACGCGAACGAACTCGCGCAATTGTTCGCAACGTTTCCTTACATTCCGCGTCCCGGGCCCCGATGGACGATCCGCACGGCGGCCCGGCGCACGAGCGGCCCGAGGTAGTCGGCGTGCGTTCCGGGCAGCTCTGCGGCCTCCGCCGCCGAGCGCACGAACGCGATCCGGTCCAGCTCGGCCTCACGCCCCTGCTCCCGCTCCGCCGCCACCACGGCCTCGAAGCGCTCGCGCAGTTCCGACTCCGGCCGGGGCGAGGCGAGGTGGACCACGCCCACGCCGCCGTTCTCCCCTCGCGTCACGACCCACATGCGCAGCTCTTCGGGACCGGCGTCGAGACCGGTCTCCTCCCCCAGTTCACGGGCGGCGTTCCGGCGCAGATCGGACGCGTCGAGCGCCTCGCCCGCCTCGGGGGGCTCCACGGATCCGCCGGGCAGTTGCCAGCGGCCCGCCGCGGCGGTCGACGCCGACATCCGCACCACCATGACGCGGCCGTCGTCCGCCGGTTGCACCACGTTCACGAACAGCGACGGGAGCGCGCGGGCGCCGGGTACCCGCCGCAGCGCGTAGTGCCGGTATGTCACCCGCGCCCACGACAGGACAAGGCTGCCGGGCCCGTCCCACGCCGCACCGGCGCACGCCGCCACCGGGCCGTCGAAGAGGGCCGGATTCGCCGCCACCGCCGCGTCCCACTCCCGGTCCCGGGCCCGCCGCTGCTCCGGGGACACGTACGGCGCGACACTCTCGACCAGGCGTACCCGGCGGGCTTCCAGGAACTCGACGTCTGCCGGACGGCGCTCGCGATCGGTCACCGCCTCACCCTAGAGCGCCGCGGCGGCGAGGCCCCTTCCCGTCAAAGCCTTGGCCATCGGTTCCGGCCCTTTCGGGGGCGGACCGCGCACATCTCGGGGCGGTCACCAGATTGGCCCTCTTCAACCTCCCCTTGCGGCGAGCCACTCGTTATCAAGGGGGATAGATGCCGTTATGTGGCATTTGTCGCTCGATGAGGAGGCATCCCGATGGATGCGACTGCTTCGACCATGAACGACGCCGCCAGCACCCCGGCCGCCGGCGACGACCAGGCCCCGATCCACATTCTCTGGATCAACGCCGGGCTGAGTTGCGACGGCGACTCGGTCTCGCTGACCGCCGCGACGCTCCCCAGCATCGAGGAGATCGTGCTGGGCGCCCTCCCCGGGCTCCCCGAGATCCAGGTGCACTGGCCGCTGATCGACTTCGAGTGCGGACCGGTCGGGGGCGCCGACACCTTCATCGAGTGGTTCTTCAAGGCCGAACGCGGCGAGATCGAGCCCTTCGTCCTGGTCGTCGAGGGGTCGATCCCCAACGAGGCAATCAAGGCCGAGGGTTACTGGTGCGGCTTCGGCGACGACCCCGAGACGGGCCAGCCGATCACCACCAGCGAGTGGATCGACCGCCTCGCGCCCAAGGCCCTGGCCGTGGTCGCCATCGGCACCTGCGCCACCTACGGCGGCATCCACGCCATGGAGGGCAACCCCACCGGCGCCATGGGCGTGCCGGACTACCTGGGCTGGGAGTGGAAGTCGAAGGCGGGCATCCCGATCGTCTGCGTGCCCGGCTGCCCGATCCAGCCGGACAACTTCGCCGAGACGCTGACCTATCTGCTCTACCAGGCGGCCGGCTCCGCGCCGATGATCCCGCTGGACGACAAGCTGCGCCCCGCCTGGCTGTTCGGCGCGACCGTGCACGAGGGCTGCGACCGGGCCGGCTACTACGAGCAGGGCCAGTTCGCCGACCGCTACGACTCGCCGCAGTGCCTGGTGAAGATCGGCTGCTGGGGCCCGGTCGTCAAGTGCAACGTCCCCAAGCGCGGCTGGATGGACGGCATCGGCGGCTGCCCCAACGTCGGCGGCATCTGCATCGCCTGCACCATGCCCGGCTTCCCGGACATGTTCATGCCGTTCATGGACGAGCCGCCCGGCGCGCGCCTGTCCAGCACCGCCAGCGGCGCGTACGGCGCGGCGATCCGGCGGCTGCGCTCCATCACGGCCAGGACCGTGGACAAGGAGCCCAAGTGGCGCCACACCGGCCGGAAGCTCACCACCGGCTACAAGGCGCCCTGGTGAGCCGACGGCACCGCCCGGGCCACTGACCACCCACCTCCCCCGCTTGACGAAGGGCACGCAGACACCATGGCTCCGAAGACGAAGACGGCCGGAGACGGCAGTGGCCTGATGGAGATGTCCTGGGATCCGATCACCCGGATCGTGGGCAGCCTCGGCATCCACACGAAGATCGACTTCAAGCAGAAGCGCGTCGCGGAGTGCTACAGCACCTCGTCGGTCTTCCGCGGCTACAGCGTCTTCATGAGGGGCAAGGATCCCCGCGACGCGCACTTCATCACCAGCCGGATCTGCGGCATCTGCGGTGACAACCACGCCACGTGCTCGGTCTACACGCAGAACATGGCCTACGGGGTGAAGCCGCCGCACCTCGGCGAGTGGATCATCAACCTCGGCGAGTCCGCCGAGTACATGTTCGACCACAACATCTTCCAGGAGAACCTGGTCGGGGTCGACTACTGCGAGAAGATGGTCCGCGAGACCAACCCGGGCGTCCTGGAACTGGCCGAGCGCACCGAGGCCCCGCACGCCGCCGAGCACGGCTACCGCACCATCGCCGACATCATGCGCTCGCTCAACCCTCTCGAGGGCGAGTTCTACCGCGAGGCGCTGCAGGTCAGCCGGTACACCCGCGAGATGTTCTGCCTGATGGAGGGCCGGCACGTCCACCCCTCCACGCTCTACGCGGGCGGCGTCGGCACCATCGCGTCGGTGCAGCTGTTCACCGACTACCTCACCCGGCTGATGCGGTACGTGGAGTTCATGAAGCGCGTCGTCCCGCTCCACGACGACCTCTTCGACTTCTTCTACGAGGCCATGCCCGGCTACGAGGAGGTCGGCCGCCGCCGCATCATGCTCGGCTGCTGGGGCGCCCTCAACGACCCGGACCACTGCGACTTCACGTACGCCAACATGACCGACTGGGGACGGAAGATGTTCGTCTCCCCCGGCATCGTGGTGGACGGCAAGCTCGTCACCAACGACCTCACGCAGATCAACCTGGGCATCCGCATCCTGCTGGGCAGCTCCTACTACCAGGACTGGGAGGGCCAGCAGCAGTTCGTCACCCACGACCCGCTCGGCAACCCGGTCGACCCGCGGCACCCGTGGAACCAGCACACCATCCCCGCGCCCCAGAAGCGCGACTTCGACGACAAGTACAGCTGGGTGATGTCCCCGCGCTGGTTCGACGGCAAGGAGCACCTGGCGCTGGACACCGGCGGCGGCCCGCTCGCGCGGCTGTGGTCGACCGCCCTCAACGGCCTGGTCGACATGGGGTACGTGAAGGCCACCGGGCACAGCGTGGTGATCAACCTGCCCAAGACGCTCACCAAGCCGGAGACCACCTTCGAGTGGAAGATCCCGCAGTGGAGCAACGCCCTGGAGCGCAACCGGGCCCGCACCTACTTCCAGGCCTACTCCGCGGCCTGCGCCCTGTACTTCTGCGAGAAGGCGCTGGACGAGGTCCGCGCGGGCCGCACCCAGACGTGGGAGAAGTTCGAGGTCCCGGACGAGAGCATCGGCGTGGGCTTCACCGAGGCGGTCCGCGGTGTCCTCTCGCACCACATGGTGATCCGCGACGGCAAGATCGCCAACTACCACCCGTATCCGCCGACCCCGTGGAACGCCAGCGTGCGCGACACCTACGGCACCCCGGGCCCGTACGAGGACGCGGTGCAGAACACCCCGATCTTCGAGGAGAACTCCCCGGAGAACTTCAAGGGCATCGACATCATGCGGGCCGTGCGCAGCTTCGACCCCTGTCTGCCGTGCGGCGTCCACATGTACGTCGGCGGCGGCCGCACGGTCGAGAAGCTCCACGTCCCCACCGGCCTGAGCGGTATGGCCGGATGAGCGCGGAGCAGACGGCGCGTCGCGTCGAGGAGATCCTCGACGCGTTCGCGACCTCCGACGACGGTGAGACGGCCGCCGCCGCCGAGGAACTGGTGCGCACGCTCATGGAGTTCTACGGCGCGGGACTGGCCCGTATGGTCACGCTGCTGGAGAACCGAACCGGCGACCCGCTCGCCGCACTGATCGCCGACGAGCTGGTGGCGGGTCTGCTCACGCTGCACGACCTGCACCCCGAGGACACCCTCACCCGGGCGGGCCGGGCGGTGGAGGCCGCCCGCGCCGGAGCGTCGGTGGGCATCGAGCACTTCGACCCCGGCACCGGCACCCTGCGCCTCGCGGCCCGTGAGGACGGCGGCTGCGGCTGCCCCAGCACCATGGACGCCACCCGGCAGCGGATCGAGGCGGCCCTGTCCTGCTTCGCCCCGGAGGTGACGGCCGTCGAGATGCCGCGCTCCGGTCCCGCCGCGGGCGAGCCGGCGCTGCTGCAGATCGGCGTCCGTCCGCCGGGGGCGCCGTGAGCCCGCGGACCATGGGGGCCGGACTGCGCCGCTTCGTGGCGCCCCGGCCGCCCGCGGCCGAGCGCTGCGAACTGTGCGGCGTGGAGCTGACGGGCCCTCACCGGCACCTGGTCGACACCGGCAAGCGCGCGCTGGCCTGCGCCTGCGTCCCGTGCGCGCTGCTCTTCGAACGGCCCGGCGCGGGCGGCGGCCGCTTCGCCTCCGTGCCCGACCGGGTGCTGAGCGACCCGGCCTCGGTGCCCGAGGCGACGGCCTGGCAGCGGCTGCGCATCCCCGTCGCGGTCGCCTTCTTCTTCCACAACTCGGCCCTGGACCGGCCCGTGGTCCTCTACCCGAGCCCGGCCGGCGCCACCGAGAGCGAGGTCGACCCCGGCACCTGGAAGGACGTGTTCGGCGACTCGCCGCTGGCCGGCGCGCTGCGGCCGGACGTGGAGGCGCTGCTGATCCGCCGGGACACCGGCGGCGACGCTGAACAGCGCGGCGACCCGGACCAGCGCGGCGAGTGCTTCCTCGTCCCGGTCGACCGGGCCTACGAGCTGGTGGGCCGGCTGCGCCTGAACTGGCAGGGATTCGACGGCGGTTCCGGCGCCCGCGCCGAACTGGCCGCCTTCTTCGACGACGTACGACAGCGGGCCGTGGCGGTACCGCGGGAGGGGTTGCCGACGTGACCGAGCTGGACTTCGGCTGCACGGGCGTACGGGCCGATCCGTACGCGGCCGGACCGACACTCGTCTTCAGGCTGCGGATCACCGCCCCCGAGGGGGAGCGCGTGCACGCCGTCGCGCTGCGCTGCCAGTTGCGCATCGAGCCGGCGCAGCGGGCGTACGGCGACGCGGAGGCGGAGGGCCTCGGCGACCTGTTCGGCGAGCGGGACCGGTGGGGCAGCACGCTGCAGCCGATGCAGTTCGCCCAGGTGTCGCTGATGGTGCCGGGCTTCACCGGTGAGACCGAGGTGGATCTGCCGGTGCCGTGCACCTACGACATGGACATCGCCTCGACGAAGTACTTCGAGGCCCTGGAGGACGGCGAGGCGCCCCTGCTCCTGCTCTTCTCCGGCACCGCCTTCCTCGGCCCCGGCGGCTTCCGGGTGCAGCCGGTGCCCTGGCACCAGGAGGCCACCTGCCGCATGCCGGTCGCGGTGTGGCGCGAGGCGATCGACGCCCACTTCCCCGGGTGCGGCTGGATCCGGCTGCCCCGTGCGGCGATGGACTCCCTGCGGTCCTTCCGCAGCGCGCACGCGCTGCCCTCCTGGGAGGCGACCGTCGAGGCCCTGCTCGCCGGCGCCGCCGCCCCGGCGGGGGGTGCCGGACGGTGACGGCCGCGACGGAGCGCTTCGCGACCGCGCGCCAGGCCGCCGACGCCGTCCTGTTCGAGGGCTATGTGCTCTACCCGTACCGGGCGTCCTCCGCGAAGAACCGCATGCGCTGGCAGTTCGGGGTGCTGGTGCCCCCGGCCTGGGCGGCCGTGTCCGGCGAACCCGTCCTGCAGCGCACCCAGATCCTCATGGAGCCGCGCGCGGACGCCGCGCTCCACGCCGAACTGCGCTTCCTGCACGCCCAGCGGCGCACGGTGGAACGGGCACTGGGCGACGGGAGCTTCGAGCCGGCCGAGGAACTGCAGTTGCCGGACCGGGTGCTGGTGCCCTGGGACGAGGGCGTGGAGGAACGCGTCGAGGTGTCGGCGGGCATCGCGGCGCTGACCGCGGAGGACGTCGTCCTGCCGTTCACCGTGCCCGCGACGGAGGAGACCGAGATCGTCACCGGCGCGGACGGCGTCCCCGCCGGGCGCGTGGTCCGCCGCAGGGAGCGCCTGGAGGGCGTGCTGCGGATCTCCGCGGAGGAACTGCCCGGGCCCTACCGGGTGCTGCGGCTGACGGCCGTGGTGGAGAACACCGGGTGCACCCTGGCCGTGACCCGGGACGAGGCGCTGCCGCAGGCGCTGGTCTCGGCCCATCTGATGCTGGGCCTGACGGCCGGCTACTTCGTGTCGATGACGGACCCGCCGGAGTGGGCGAAGGCGGCCGTCGCCGAGTGCCGCAACGAGAACACCTGGCCGGTGCTGGCGGGAGACGACGGCGCGCCGAACGTGGTGCTGTCCACCCCGATCATCCTGGAGGACCATCCGCGGATCGCCCCGGAGAGCCCGGGCGCGCTCTACGACGCCACCGAGATCGACGAGATCCTGGCGCTGCGCACCGCCGCCCTCACCGACGAGGAGAAGCGGCAGGCGCGCGGCACGGACGACCGGGCCGCCGCCGTGATCGACCTGGCCGACTCCATGCCGCCCGAGGTGATGGAGCGCCTGCACGGGGCGGTCCGCGCGCTGCGCGAGGTCACCGGGCCGGACGCCGCGGCCCCCGCTCCCGTCACCGATCCCGCGACCCCGTGGTGGGACCCGGGCGCCGACGCCTCCGTCGACCCCGCCCGGGACCGCGTCATGGTCGGCGGCACCTGGGTGGCGGCCGGCAGCCGCGTCGTCCTGCGCCCGGGACGGCGCCGGACCGACGCCCAGGATCTGTTCCTGCACGGACGCAGCGCCCAGGTGGAGGCGGTGCTGCACGACGTGGACGGCGGGGTGCACCTCGCCGTCACCGTCGACGGCGACCCCGGCGCCGAGATCCGCCGCGAGCAGGGCCGGTTCCTCTACTTCCAGCCCGACGAACTGGCTCCTCTGGAGGACGCGTGAGCAGGGGCGGCGTGCTGGTCGCCGGCATCGGCAACATCTTCCTGGGCGACGACGGATTCGGCGTGGAAGTGGTGCGCCGGCTGTCCGGCCACCCGCTGCCCGACGGGGTGCACGTCACCGACACCGGGGTGCGCGGTGTGCACCTGGCCTACCAGCTGCTCGACGGGTACCGCAGCGTGGTGCTGGTCGACGCCGTCGCGCGCGGCGGCGCGCCCGGCACCCTGCATCTGATCGAGGCGCCCGCCCCCGGTTCCGGCGGCCCCGGCGAGGTGCTCGTCGACGGGCACCGGATGACCCCGGACACCGTACTGGCGCTGCTCGACACGCTCAGCGCCGGGACGGGTGCCCCCAAGCCCTCCCGGTTCCTGGTGGTGGGCTGCGAGCCGGCCTCCGTCGAGGAGGGCATCGGCCTGAGCGCCCCCGTGGCCGCCGCCGTGGACGAGGCCGTGCGCCTCGTCCTGCGGGTGGTCGACGAGGAGCGCACCCGGGCCGCGGACCCGCACGCGGCGGCCTGACCGGCGGCCCGTGCCCAGTGAGCGCAGCAACGAGCAGAAAGGAGCACCCCCGCCATGTGGAAGATCGCCCTGAGCGCGGTGGGCGCGGCCGTGGCCGCCCTCGCCATGTCCCGCGTCCTGCCCGACGTGAAGCGGTATCTGCACATCCGGTCCATGTGAGGCCGAACGGGTAGCCGCCGCCGGGCCGGCGGCGTGGCGGGCCGGGTGCCCCCGGCGCCGGGCCTCTAATGGAGCCGCCTGAACCGGGGGCGACGCCCGCGGCAGCCGGGCCCGGCCGGCCCCGCACACCGGAGAAGAGACCGATGCACGAGATGTCCATCGCAGTGGCGGTGGTGGAGCAGGTCGAGGAGGCCGCCGCCCGGCTCGCGGACGGCACCGGGACGGCCCCCTGCGCCGCGTCCGTCCACCTGGAGGTCGGCGAACTCGCCGGTGTCGTGGCCGACGCCCTCTCCTTCAGCTTCGGCCTCGCCTGCACCGGAACCGTCCTGGAGGGCGCGGCCCTCACCACCGAGACCGTCCCCGGCCGGGCCCGCTGCGCGCGCTGCGTGCGGGACTGGCCCACCGGCATGCCCCCTGACCTCTGCTGCCCCGGCTGCGGCAGTGCGGCGACGGAGCTGCTGTCCGGCCGGGAACTGAGGATCACCGAGGTGCGGTGGGCCGAACCGCCCGTGCCGGCCGCCACACTCCCCGAGGAGCGCTGAGAACCATGTGCAAAGTGACCGAGCTGAAGCAGGCGGTGCTGGCCAGGAACGACCGCGGCGCACAGGAGCTGCGGGAGGAACTCGCCGCGCGCGGAACCGTCATGGTCAACCTGCTGTCGAGTCCGGGCAGCGGCAAGACCGCGCTGCTGGAGGCCGAACTGGGCCTGGCCCGGCTGCGCGGGGTGCCGGTGGCGGCGCTCACCGCCGACCTCGCCACCGAGAACGACGCGACCCGGCTGGCCCGTTCCGGCGCCCCCGTACGGCAGGTGCTGACCGACGGGCTGTGCCACCTGGAGTCGGAGATGGTGCGCTCGCACGTCGACGCCTGGCTGCCCGAGGGGACGCACCTGCTGTTCGTGGAGAACGTCGGCAACCTCGTCTGCCCCGCCTCGTACGACCTGGGCGAGTCGCTGCGCGTGGTGCTGGCCTCGGTCACCGAGGGCGAGGACAAGCCGCTGAAGTACCCGACGGCCTTCGGCCTGGCGCACCTGGTGGTGGTGACGAAGTACGACATCGCCGAGGCCGTCGGCTTCGACGAGCCGGCCTTCCTCGCGGCCGTGGCCCAGGTCAATCCGGGCGTGGAGGTGATCCGCACGTCCTCGCGGGACGGCGAGGGCGCGGGCGTCCTGCTGGAGCGGGCGCTGGCCGTGCACGCGGGGGCCGCGGTGCACCGGCCGGTGATGGCGCGCACCGCCGTGGAACACGGCCACGCGCACGGGCACACCCACACGCACACGCATGCCGCCGGGCACGCCGCCGGGCACACGCACGCCGCGGGCCACACGCACTGATGACGGGTCAGCCGGGGCCCGCGGCCCGGACCGCGCAGCGCCGCAGGGTGCTGGTGCGGGGTGTCGTGCAGGGAGTCGGGTTCCGGCCGTTCGTCTTCGGACTCGCCCGCGAGCTGGGCCTGGCGGGCCATGTCGGCAACACCGGTGACGGGGTGGTCGCCGAGGTCGAGGGCGCCCCCGCGGCGGTCGCGGCCTTCTGCGACCGGATCGGATCAGACGCGCCGCCGCTGGCCGTGGTCGAGTCGGTGACGCAGCGCGTCGTCCCGCTCGCCGGCGGCACGGAGTTCACCATCAGCGCCTCCCGCCCCGGCGGCGCAGCCGCCCGCACCCTGGTCTCCCCCGACACCGCGACCTGCGAGGCGTGTCTGGCGGAGCTGCGCGACCCGGCGGACCGGCGCCACCGGCACCCGTTCATCACCTGCACGCACTGCGGGCCGCGCTTCACCATCGTCACGGGTCTGCCCTACGACCGCGCCAACACCACGATGGCGCGCTTCCCCATGTGCGCGAAGTGCCGGGCCGAGTACGAGGACCCGGCCGACCGGCGCTTCCACGCGCAGCCCGTCTCCTGCCACGACTGCGGGCCCCGGCTGCGGCTGATCCCGCCGGACGGGGACGGCGCGGGGCAGGCACGGGAACCGCTCACCGAGGCGCGGCGGCTGCTGGCGGCGGGCGCGATCGTCGCGGTGAAGGGGCTCGGCGGCTACCACCTGGCCTGTGACGCGGG
This sequence comes from Streptomyces sp. NPDC026673, assembly GCF_040638135.1. Classification (NCBI taxonomy): domain Bacteria; kingdom Bacillati; phylum Actinomycetota; class Actinomycetes; order Kitasatosporales; family Streptomycetaceae; genus Streptomyces; species Streptomyces sp. NPDC026673. The sequence continues at coordinate 10,792 of NZ_JBEZXR010000125.1, forward strand.
CGACGAGGCGGCCGTACGGCTGCTGCGGGCCCGCAAGAACCGCGGCGACAAGCCGTTCGCCCTGATGGCGCGCGATGTCGCGGACGTCGGGCGGCTGGCCCATGTGGGAACGGCGGAACGGGAGTTGCTGACCGGTTCGCGGCGGCCGATCGTCCTGCTGCGGCGGCGGCCCGGTGCCGGCGGGGTGGCGGAGGCCGTGGCGCCACGGGTCGCCGACCTCGGGATCATGCTGCCGTACACCCCGGTCCACCATCTGCTGCTGGGGCTGCCCGGCGACCCTCCTGGACCTCGGCTGCTGGTGATGACCAGCGGCAACCTCGGCGGGGAGCCCATCGTCACCGACGACGACGAGGCACTGGAGCGGCTGGCGGGCCTCGCCGACGCGTGGCTGACCCACGACCGGCCCATCCATGTGCCCTGCGACGACTCCGTGGTCCGGATCTGCGACGGCGAGGAACTGCCCGTGCGCCGCTCACGCGGCTACGCGCCGTTCCCCGTGCCGCTACCGGTCCCGGTGGCGCCCGCGCTGGCGGTGGGCGGCGACCTGAAGAACACCTTCTGTGTGGGCGAGGGGCGGCACGCCTGGATGTCGGCCCACGTCGGCGACATGGACGACCTCGCGACGCTGACCGCCTTCACCGCCGCCGAGCGCCAGTTGGAGGAGATCACCGGGGTCGGGCCCGTGCTGCTGGCCGCGGACCGGCACCCCGGCTACCGCTCGGTGGGCTGGGCGCGGCGCGCCGCGGGCGAGCGGCCGCTGCGGCAGGTGCAGCACCACCACGCGCACATCGCGGCGGCGATGGCCGAGTCGGGGCTGGACGGGACGCGTCCGGTGATCGGCGTCGCCTTCGACGGCACGGGGCACGGCGACGACGGCGCCGTGTGGGGCGGGGAGTTCCTGCTCGCCGACTACGACGGCTTCCGGCGGCCCGCCCACCTGGCGTATGTGCCGCTCCCCGGCGGGGACGCGGCGGTGCGCCGCCCCTACCGCATGGCGCTGGCGCATCTGCGCGCGGCGGGCATCCCCTGGGCGCCGGACCTGCCGTGTACGGCCGTCTGCCCGCCGACCGAACAGGCTGTACTGGAGGCGCAGTTGACGCGCGGGCTGCACTGCGTCCCGACCTCCAGCATGGGCCGGCTCTTCGACGCCGTCGCCTCGCTCACCGGGGTCTGCCACGAGGCGGGGTACGAGGCGCAGGCGGCCGTCGAACTGGAGGGCGCGGCCGTGGCGTCCGGCGGCCTGCCCGCCGACGGCTACGTCTTCGCACTGCGCGGCGGCGCGGGGGCCGGCGGGGCGACCGCCTGCGACCCCGGCCCGGTGCTCGCCGCCGTCGTCACCGACCTGCGCGCGGGTGTGCCCGCCGGGGTGATCGCGGGGCGCTTCCACCGGGCGGTGGCCGACCTCGTCCGGCGGGTGTGCGCCGCCGTACGGGAACGCGAGGGCACCGGCACGGTGGCGCTCAGCGGCGGGGTGTTCGCCAACGCGCTGCTGTCCTCCGCGTGCGCCCGGGACCTGCGCGCGGACGGTTTCACGGTGCTGCGGCACCGTCTCGTGCCGCCCAACGACGGCGGCCTGGCGCTCGGCCAGCTGGTCGTCACGGCACGCGGCGGCCCCGCGACCCCCCACCCACAGCGAGGAGAGAGCTGATGTGCCTGGCGGTACCCGGCAAGGTGCTGGAGATCGAGGAACGCGACGGCACCAAGATGGCCACCGTCGATTTCGGCGGCGTGGTGAAGGAGGTGTGCCTGGAGTACCTGCCCGACCTGCGGGTCGGCGAGTACGCCATCGTCCACGTCGGCTTCGCGCTGCAGCGGCTCGACGAGGAGTCGGCGCGCCAGACGCTCGCCCTCTTCGGCAACCTCGGGCTGCTGGAGGAGGAGTTCGGCGACCCCTGGCAGCAGGCGGCCGCCGAGGCCGGGGCCCAGTCGCGGCCGGAGGGGGAGCGGTGAAGTACATCGACGAGTTCCAGGATCCCGAGCTCGCCCGGCGGCTGCTGGACGACATCCACGCGACCGTGACCCGGCCCTGGGCGCTGATGGAGGTGTGCGGCGGACAGACCCACACCATCATCCGGCACGGCATCGACCAGTTGCTGCCGAAGGAGGTGGAGCTGATCCACGGCCCCGGCTGCCCGGTCTGCGTGACCCCGCTGGAGGTCATCGACAAGGCGCTGGAGATCGCCTCCCGCCCCGGCGTGATCTTCTGCTCCTTCGGCGACATGCTGCGCGTCCCCGGCTCCGGGCGTGACCTGTTCGGCGTCCGCGGCGAGGGCGGCGACGTACGCGTCGTCTACTCGCCGCTGGACGCGCTGCGGATCGCCCGGGAGAACCCGGACCACGAGGTCGTCTTCTTCGGCATCGGGTTCGAGACCACCGCCCCGCCCAACGCGATGACGGTGTACCAGGCGCGGAAACTCGGCATCCGCAACTTCAGCCTGCTGGTGTCCCACGTCCGCGTCCCCCCGGCGATCGAGGCGATCATGCGCTCGTCGGACTGCCGTGTGCAGGCGTTCCTGGCGGCGGGCCACGTGTGCAGCGTGATGGGGACCGAGGAGTACCCGGAACTGGCGGACGGCTTCGGTGTGCCGATCGTCGTCACCGGCTTCGAGCCGCTGGACATCCTGGAGGGCGTGCGCCGCGCGGTGCGCCAGCTGGAGCGCGGCGAGTACAGCGTGGAGAACGCCTACCCGCGTGCCGTCCGCCCGGAGGGCAACCCGGCGGCGAAGGCCATGCTCGCGGACGTCTTCGAGGTCACCGACCGCGCTTGGCGCGGCATCGGCGTCATCCCCGACAGCGGCTGGCGGCTGTCCGAGCGGTACCGGGAGTACGACGCCGAGCACCGGTTCTCCGTCACCGGCATCACCACACGGGAGCCGGCCGACTGTCGCAGCGGCGAGGTGCTGCAGGGCCTGATCAAGCCGCACGAGTGCGAGGCCTTCGGCGGCGTCTGCACGCCCCGCACCCCGCTCGGCGCCACGATGGTCTCCAGCGAGGGGGCCTGCGCCGCGTACTACCTCTACCGCCGGCTCGACGGCACGAGCACACCCCTGGAGGCGAGCCCCGTTGGCTGAGATCGCAGACACCCTCACCGCCCCGGACTTCTCCGGCTGGACGTGCCCCGCGCCGCTGCGCGACCAGCCGCGGGTGGTGATGGGCCACGGGGGCGGCGGCGCCCTGTCCGCCGAGCTCGTCCGGCACGTCTTCGCGCCGGCCTTCGGCGGCCGGGTGCTGGCCGGGCTCGCCGACTCCGCGGTCGTGACGCTGGGCGGCGCCCGGCTGGCGTTCTCCACCGACTCCTTCGTGGTGCGGCCGCTGTTCTTCCCCGGCGGCAGCATCGGCGACCTCGCCGTGAACGGCACCGTCAACGACCTGGCGATGAGCGGGGCCAGGGCCGCCTTCCTCTCCTGCGGCTTCATCCTGGAGGAGGGCGTGGAGATGCCGCTGGTGGCGCGGGTCGCCGAGGCGCTCGGCGCGGCCGCACGCACCGCGGGGGTGGAGGTCGTCACCGGTGACACCAAGGTCGTGGAGGCCGGCCACGGCGACGGGCTGTACATCAACACCGCCGGCATCGGGCTGATCCCCGACGGGGTCGACATCCGGCCGGAGCGCGCCGAGCCGGGCGATGTGGTCATCGTCAGCGGGGAGATCGGGGCGCACGGCGTCGCCGTGATGAGCGTGCGCGAGGGCCTGGAGTTCGGGGTCGAGATCGAGAGCGACTGCGCGGCGCTCGGCGGGCTCGTCGAAGCCATGCTCGACGTCACCCCCGACGTGCACGTGCTGCGCGACCCCACGCGCGGCGGTCTCGCGGCCGCTCTCAACGAAATCGCGGCGGCCTCGGGAGTCGGCGTCGTCGTCCGGGAGCGGGCGGTGCCCGTGCCGCCCGCGGTGGCCAACGCCTGCGCGGTGCTGGGCCTCGACCCGATGTACGTCGCCAACGAGGGCAAGCTCGTCGCCTTCGTCCCCCGCGCCGCGGCCGAGGAGGTCCTGGCCGCGATGCGCGCCCATCCGCTGGGCGCGGCGGCGGCGGTCGTGGGCGAGTGCGTGGCGGACCACGCGGGCATGGTCGTCGCGCGTACGGCACTCGGCGGGACCCGGGTGGTGGATCTCCCGCTGGGCGAGCAACTGCCGCGCATCTGCTGACCGTCCCGGCAGCGGCGGAAAGGGCCGGGGGGGGGGGGGGGGGGGGCCCCCCCCCGCCCCCCCCCCCCCCCGGCGGGGGGGGGGGGCGACGCCAGC
>NZ_JBEZXR010000126.1:0-15005 GCF_040638135.1 Streptomyces sp. NPDC026673
TGGCCGGCGATGGCCAGTGAGGCGTTGCACTACATTCGGCAGGAGGGGTATGACGGTGTGGTGGCCAAGCGGTTGACCAGTACGTATCTGCCGGGTCGGCGCAGTCGTGACTGGATCAAGGTCAAGAACCTGCACGCCGAAGCCCCCTGAGCCCCCCCGGATTCCTCCTGCCCGGATCCGTACGTCTCGCCGTACGGCCGGGCGAGTGCCCCCGGCCTGAGGCAGAATCAGATTCCCTTCGTGCCAGGCGAGTTCATGGGCAGGGCTCCGCGGGTGTCCGGCCGTATCGGGATCATCGCCGGCCGTCTCCGGAGTGTGCGAGGGCCGGACTGGCGGCGTGATCGACGGCGCGCGGTGTGCCGTTGCGGGGTCAGAGGCCGAGGGCGATGGCGGTGCGGGTGAGTTCGGCGGTGCTGTAGATGCCGAGCTTGGCGCGGATGCGGCGCAGGTAGGCGTCGACGGTGTGCTTGGACAGTCCCATGTGGCGGGCGGTCTGCAGGTAGGTGCGGCCGGCGGCGATGTGGCGGAGGGTCTCGCGCTCACGCGGGGCCAGCTCGGGGACCTCGGGGGTGGTCTCGGAGGTGGCGTCGGTCTGCGGTGTGGTGAGTACGAGGCTCATGGGGGGTGTCCTTCGGCGGGTCGGCGTGGTCGTCCCTGCTCGCGCCCTCGAAAGCAGGAGGCAAATGTCCGATTAAGGTGTTTTGCCCTCTTTGGACTACCTTGCCGTGGTGACGTCATCGCGCTGTCCGCCGAGTGTCACGGGCGTGTCACGAGGTCGACGCCCGGCCCGCGACGAGGCCATGGTGGCGGCCCCGTCCCCGGTTCCGCGACCTCGGGTCGGGGGGACGGGTCAGGATCCGGAGAGGACGTCCGGCAGGAGCAGCCCGAGCCAGTCACCCGTCAGCATCTGCCGCTTCCATTCGGTGACGCGGCTCTCGGGGATCCGGTACTTCTCCGCCACCTCGGACTCGCGGACCTGGCCGGTCACCGTCAGCGCCACGATTCGTGTCTTGTCGATGACGGAGAGCCCGTCCTCCGTCTTGTCCGGCAGGTTGCCGGACCGGGCACAGCCGGATGCGCCGGTTTTGCCCGGCAGGCCGGGTCCGGCGCCCGGTCCCGAACCCCGGTCACCCGGCTCATCCTGGCGGCCGGGGGCGCCCGTGTCGCCACCGGCCGCCCCGGCTCCGCCGAAGAGGCCGGCGAAGCTGAACCCGCCGTCGCCGCCGTCTCCTCCGCGGTTGGCGTCCCGGGCGCACGGGGCGGGCCGGTCGTCGACGCCGTGGGTCAGCTGTGCGGCGCCGGCTGTGCCCGCGGTGACCGCCACGGCGGCGACCACCAGGGCCATGGGACGTTGCCAGAAGTGCGTGGACATCGTGGTGCTCCGATTCCTGGAGAGGAACAGGTGGGGGAGGGGAGTCGCCGCGGAGGGGCGGAGGCCCGGGGAGGGCGTGAGGACCTCCACCCCGTCCGCGGTGGGCCGTTGCGGCCCGTATCTCCAGTAGGCCCGGCCGGCGGGATCCCGTCACGTTCCGAGGAGTCGTGACTTGACCCGGGCGTCACCACCGGCTAATCGACCCGGTCCCAGGGGGCGGCCGTCGCGGCGACCGCCTAGGATCGGTCGCCTACGCGCGTGGCACGCCATGGCGGCAGCGCCCTTCTCCAGGGCTGGGCCCACGCGGCCGATACCGGGGGGCAGGTCGTGGACGCGACGCGCAGGGTTGTCACGCGGGATCAACTGGAAGGCGTCGCGCGCGCCGCTCTCGGAGCCGGACACCGCCTCGTGTCCGTGTCACGGCTCCGCGGCGGAAGCAAGAAGGGCGTCTACCGACTGGCCTTCGACGACGACTCCACCGCGATCGTCTACATCTGGGCCGACGAGGAGAACTACTGGCCCACCGCCCGGTCCGACGCCGACGCCGACGACGACCACGCGGACCCGTTCTCGCCCGCCTCGGGCCTCGCACTCTTCGAGGCCGCCCATCGGCATCTGGCCGGCCTCGGTATCCGCACGCCGCGACTCCGCCTGGCCGACCGCAGCAGGTCGTACTACCCGGCGGACATCGCGGTGGTCGAGGACGTGCCCGGAGACAACCTCGAGACACGCCTCCGCCAGGACCCGCGCGGCGTGGCGGCGACCATGGCGCGACTGGCCGAGGCGCTCGGCGCGATGCAGCGGCACGACGGCCCGCGCTTCGGGAAAGTCGCCCTGATCGACCGGGGTGGCGGGTCCGAGGGCGGCTCGTGCGAGCGGGTCGTGCTCGACCGCGCCCTCGACGACCTCGCGGAAGCCGCCGCCCGCGACCCGCGGATGACGCGTGCCCGCGACGGCCTGGAGAGCACCGTTCGCCGTCTGGCCGCGGCCGTGCGCTCGCGTTCGCGGTACGGGCTCATCCACGGCGAGTTGGGGCCCGACCACGTGCTGGTGGACCGGCACGGGCAGCCCGTCCTCGTCGACATCGAGGGCCTGATGTTCTTCGACGTCGAGTGGGAGCACGCGTTCCTGCGACTGCGCTTCGGCGAGCACTACCGGTGGCTGGACCGCGACGGCCTCGACGAGAGGCGTCTGAGGTTCTACACGCTGGCGATGCACCTGTCCCTCGTCGCCGGGCCGCTGCGGCTCCTCGACGGCGACTTCCCCGACCGCGACGTCATGAGGGGCATCGCCGAACACAACCTCCGCGAGGCTCTCGCCTTCCAGTCCGCGGACGGCCGCTGAACGACCCGACACCGGGCCCGTGTTGAGGATCCATCACCTGCGGACGCGGGCGTCCCGGCGGGGCGGCACGAGTCGATCTCGTGCCGCCCCGCCGGGCCATGGGGTCGGTGTGTGCGGTGGGAAGGTCACCTGGCGATGACGCCGTTGTTGATGTTGCCGTTGTTGACGTTGGTGGTGTTGTTGTTGCCGACCACGATGATGATGCTGCCGTTGCCACTGCTCTCGGGACCGTCGTCGTCACAGTCGTCATCGCGGTCCCAGCCGCCTCGACCGCCCCAGCCGTCGCCGCGGTCGCCACCCCAGCCACCGCCGTGTCCGCCGCCGTGACCGGTCGTCTTGGCGGTGACCGTGTGCGCCTGGGCGGGAGTGGCGGCGAACGCGGTGGCGGGGATCAGCGCGCCCCCCGCAGCAAGGGTGACCGCGGCGGTCAGCGTGACGAGGCGCCGGGTGCGGGGGGTGCGGGCCATGGGAGTTCTCCTTAGCGGGACAGAGGGGGAGTCGCCGGTGGTGTCCGGTGGGGTGTGAACCCCGTTGACTCCAGTAAGCCGCGGGGGAGCTCTCACGTCATGTCGCTGGATTTCGGGACTTGACAGACATGAGGGGGGCGGGTTACCGGGCCCGGTCGGCTTCGGGCACGTCCGGCGGTTCACCCGGGCCGGGCGGCGGCATCACGTCTCGCGGTCGTAGTGGGCGGCGACGGCGGGCTGGCCCGTGTAGTTCGGGCCGGCGGCGGGGTCGGCGCCGATGTAGCGCAGGGGCAGGCTGACCGTCCGCGGGCCCGTGAGGGTGAGGCGGTGATGGCGGGCGTTGTAGGCGAAGCCCTGGTCGCGCAGGGCGGCCAGGACGAACCGGCCGGCAGGGCCGCCGTCCGCCCAGCGGATCGAGGCGGGGTCGAGGTGGGCGACCAGCAGCCCGCCGGGACGGAGCCGGCCGGCGGCCCGGGTGAGCACGCCGAGCCGGTCGCCGACGTAATGGAGGCCGTGGACGCAGGTGATCAGGTCGTACGGCGGCCCGGGCGTCCACGTGGTAACCGATGCGGTGATCAACTCCACCGTGGGCGGCAGGGGCGCCCGCATCATCGGTCCCACCAGGTCGACGCCGGTCAGCCGGGCCGCGTCCGGCAGGCGCCCGGCCGCTTGTCGCAGGGCCAGGCCCTCCCCGCTGCACAGGTCGAGCCAGCGCGGCGCCGCGGAGCGGGCCAGCAGGTGGGCGACCGGGTCCAGGCCGAGTTCGCGGGCGTAGCCGTTGACGCCGGTCAGGCCGCGCTCGCGGTTCATGGTGTTGTTGGCGACGACCGTGGTGAGCTCGAGTCGGTGGTCGGGCAGCAGTTCGGGCGACGTCATGGGGTCATTCTCCGCCCTGATCCGCCTGTCCGAGATCATGTTTCCCGACTGCCCGGCGGCATCCGGGACTTCGTCGCCGACCGGGAGCCCGGGTTCGAACCGGACCGCGAACGCCGGCCGTTGCGGACGCGGAGGCGGCCCGCCCTCTGTTCCGGCCTGACCCGCGTGGAACCGGGGCGGAGGATCCCCGAGCCCGAAGGGGCCGCGTTCCCCGGCCCCGGCGAGGTCCCGCACGTCGTGTCCGTCGCCGGCCCTTGACCGACCGGGTGTCCGATGCGACCCGTGCCACCGGATCGACGGCGGCCCGTCCGGCGGGGAGACCGGCGAGTGGCCGGCCGCGGAGGGCGGCCGCTCTCGCTTCCCCGGACTCCGGCCGGGCCGGTGGTGCCGCTGTCGCGGTGTGTGACGGCCGACTCAAATGCGCATCTGAGATGCAAATTCAAGCTAGGGTGGGGACATGGACCTTCAGCGCATCCACCGCCGTTCCGCGCGTCCCCCGCGCCCGCCGGGCACCGCGCGCCCGCGCAGCTCCGAGCGGGGTGCCCGATGAGCGCCGGCGCGGTCCTGGCGCAGGTGGCCGCGGTCTTCGTGTGGCTGGGCATGGTGGCCGGGATCTCGTTCCTGGAGGCGCCGCTGAAGTTCCGTGCCGAGGGGATCACCGTGCCTCTGGGCCTGGGTATCGGGCGGATCGTCTTCCGCGCTCTGAACCGCGTCGAGGCCGTACTCGCCGCGGTCGCCGTCCTGGCGGCGGCGTACGAGGCGCCGGGGCCGGTCGCGCTGGGGCTCGGAGCGGCCGCCGTGGCCGCACTGCTGGTGCAACTGGCCGTCGTCCGGCCTTCGTTGAACCGCCGCACCGCCGCCGTCCTCGCGGGGGAGTCCGGCCCGCGGGGCCGTGCTCACCTGCGGTACGTCGCACTCGAGGCGGTCAAGGCGCTGTGCCTGGCGGGATGCGGTGCCGCGCTGGTCCTGGAGCGGCTGTGAACGCGCCGGTGCCCGCCGCCGGACAGGGCGGACCGGGTCGTGATCTGGCCGACCGCACGGACATCGAGCACCTGGTGACCGTCTTCTACCGCCGGGCGTTCGCCGATCCCCTGATCGGCCCGGTCTTCACCGACGTGGCCCGGATGGACCTGGACGCCCACATGCCGATCATGTGCGACTTCTGGGAGTCGGTGCTGTTCGCCGCGGGCCGGTACCGGCGCAACGCGCTCGCCCCGCATGTGGCGCTGCACCGCATGGCACCGCTGAGGGCGGAGCACTTCGCCCGCTGGCTCGCGCTGTGGACGCTCACGGTGGACGGGCTCTTCCGCGGGGAGAAGGCCGAACTCGCCAAGAGGCAGGCGGAGCGCATCGCCGGTTCCCTCCAGCGCCGGCTGGGCGGGCGGGACGCGAGCGAGTACGTCACCATCCGCCGTCGTGAAGGCGGCGAGCAGCTGTAGCCGGGGCGCCGGTACGGGGGACCGGCCCGGTCAGCGGGTGACGACGACCTTGCCGACGGTGCGGCCCGATTCCACCATCCCGTGCGCGCGGCGCAGCCCGGCGGCGGAGAAGTCCTCGATCGTGGTGGTGACGGTGGTCCTCACGCGCCCGTCGTCGACGAGGTCCGCGACCTTCTGCAGCACGTTCTTGTGCTCGATCATGTCGGGGGTCCGGTACATCGGGCGGGTGAACATGAACTCCCAGTGCCAGGCGATGCTCCTGGCCTTGAGCGGCAGGACGTCGAGTCCCTCGGGCTCGTCGATCGCCGTGATGTGCCCGCCGGGTCGGACCAGTTGGGCGAAGGTCTCGATCATGCCGGCGGAGTGCGGGGAGAGCACGTAGTCCACCCCGTCCGGGGCCGCGGCGCCGACGGTGGCGGCCAGGTCGTGGTGGTCGACGACGGCGTCGGCCCCGAGCCCGGTGACCCAACGGGCCGATTCGGGCCGGCCGGCCGAGGCCAGCACCCGCAGGCCGGTGAGCTGCTTGGCCAGCTGGATGAGGATCGATCCCACGCCGCCGGCGCCGCCCAGCGCCAGCAACGTGCCCGTCGACCCGCGGGTGAGGGCGAACCGCTCGAAGAGGGTCTCCCAGGCGGTGATCGTGGTCAGGGGCAGGGCGGCGGCCTCGGCGAAGCCGAGGCTCCGGGGCTTGCGGGCGACGAGGCGTTCGTCGACGGCCTGGAACTCGGCGTTGCTGCCGGGGCGGGTGATGTCCCCGGCGTACCAGACCTCGTCCCCGGCCTGAAGGGTGGTCACCTCGGCACCCACCGACTCGACCACCCCGGCGGCGTCGAAGCCGAGGACGCGGGGCGGGTCGGAGGCGGGCAGCCCGGGGCGGAGCTTGATGTCGACGGGGTTGACCGACACCGCCCCGACCCGCACCACCACGTCCCGCGGGCCCGGCTCCGGCAGCGGCAGCTCGACGTCGACGAGGCTTTCGGGGTCCTCCACGGGCAGCCCCCGGTAGGAGGCGACGGCCCGCATGGTCCGTGTGGTCATGGCGGCCGGCTCCCTCGCTGCGCTGTCGGGGTCGCGGCCAGCGTGTCACGCCCGACCGCACCAGGCCGCGTCGCACGGGCCATCCGGGTGCCCGCCGTTCCCGGCCCGTCGGGCCCGTCCGGGCCTGTCCCGGCACCGGCCGGGTCAGCCGCGGTGATACGCCGCGAGCAGGAAGGTCCAGATCTCGCTGACGGTCGGGAAGCAGGCGACCGCGTGCCGCAGCCGCTTGAGCGGGATCTCGCCGACGACCGCGACGGTGGCCGAGTGCAGCAGTTCGCTGATGCCGTGGCCCACGAAGGTCACCCCGACCAGCACCTCGCGGTCGGTGTCGACGACCATGCGGGCCTGGCCGCGGTACCCGTCGGCGTAGAGGTTGGCCCCCTGGGCGGCGGTGAAGTCCAGGTCGACGACCCTGACGGCCAGCCCGGCGGCCTCGGCCTCCGCGGCGGACAGGCCCACCGCGCCCGCCTCGGGATCGGTGAAGAACACCTGCGGCACGGCGTGCTGGTCGGCCGTGGTGGCGTGGTCGCCCCAGGGGCCGTCGTCCAGGGGCCGGCCGGCGGCGCGCGCTCCGATCGCGTCGCCCGCGGTACGGCCCTGGTACTTGCCCTGATGGGTGAGCAGGGCGCGGTGGTTGACGTCGCCGAGCGCGTAGAGCCACTCGCCGTCGACGCCCCGGACCAGGCAGGTGGTGTCCACGTCCAGCCACGATCCGGGGGTGAGGCCCACGGTGTCCAGCCCGATGTCGTCGGTCAGCGGGGCGCGCCCCGTGGCGAACATGATCTCGTCGGCTTCCAGCTCACCGCCGTCGTTCAGGACGCAGGTGACCGGCCCGGCGGGGTCGGGGCGGCGCAGGGCGGTCACGTGGGCCCCGATCCGCACCTGCGCGCCGGCGTCGGCGAGCCCGCGGGCGATCAGCTCGCCGGCGAAGGGCTCCATTCGGGGCAGCAGGGCACGGCGGGCCAGCAGGGTGACCTGGGAGCCCAAGCCCTGCCAGAGGGTGGCCATCTCGACCCCGACCCCGCCACCGCCGACGATGACCAGGCGGCCCGGGACGGTGCTGGAATCGGTGCCGTGCCGGTTGGTCCACGGGCGGGCCTGCTCGATGCCCTCGACGGCGGGCAGAGCCGGACGGCTGCCGGTGGCGATGGCCACCGCGTGCCGGGCCGAAAGGGTGCGGCGGGCGCCATCGCCCGCGGTGACGGTCACCCGCCGAGGCCCGTCGAGCCGGCCGTGGCCGCGGAAGAGGTCGGCGCCGATGGACTTCACCCAGCGGGCCTGGCCGCTGTCGTCCCAGTCGGTGACGTAGTGGTCCCGCCGGGCGAAGACCCGGCCGGTGTCCAGCCGCCCGGTCACGGCCTGCCGGGCGCCGTCCACCCGCCGCGCGTCGGCTACGGCGATGACCGGCCGCAGCAGCGCCTTGCTGGGCACGCACGCCCAGTACGAGCACTCGCCGCCGACCAGTTCACGCTCCACCACGGCCACCGAGAGCCCCGCGGCCCGCGCGTGGTCGGCCACGTTCTGCCCGACGGGGCCGGCCCCCAGCACGATCACGTCGTAGGTGTCGTCGGAACGGGTTCGCGGCGCTTCGTTCATCGTCCCATCGCACCACGGCGGGCGGGCGGCCGCCCGCCCGGCCGTCGCCGCATCCGGGGCCGGTGGCCGGTCAGGGCGACGATGGTCCCGGCCGGGATGCGGGGCGGGGCCGGACGGGTCATCCTGACCCCATGCAGCGTCGCGTGATCGTGATGCCGCCGACGATGAGCGGCGGCCGGCGCGTCCGCGTGGACGGCGAGATCCTGGGGATCGCGTACCACCTCCGCGACTTCCAGGACTTCCTGCGGCGCGCCGGCCTCGATCCCGACGCCATCGACCTGGCCGACCCGGACCTCGTCGAATGGCGCGGGGCCGGCCCGGGAGTGTGGACGTAGGAACCCTGCGCGCCGGTCGCCCGGGTCGTCCGCGGCTGGGGTCACCGCCCTCCCGCCACTCGCCGGGTCCGTCCGCCCATCGGAACCGGCGGCACCGGTGCCATGGATCACCCCGAGGGAGTCCCCGTGTCCAAGCCCCCGCTTCCCCAGGCCGCGGTCGACCTGCTGAAGAAGCCCAACCCGGCCGTCATCGCCACGCTGCGGGCCGACGGCCGGCCGGTGTCCACGGCCACCTGGTACCTGTGGGACGACGGCCGGGTGCTGGTCAACATGGACGCGGGCCGCAAGCGGCTGGAGCACCTCCGCGACGATCCCCGGGTCACCCTCACCGTCCTGGACGAGGCGAACTGGTACACCCACGTCACCCTGATCGGGAACGTCGCCGAACTGCGCGACGACACCGACCTGGCCGACATCGACCGGCTGGCGCAGCAGTACCTGGGCCGCTCCTACCCGCAGCGGGACCGCGAACGGGTCAGCGCCTGGATCGAGATCGAGCGCTGGCACGGCTGGGGCACGCTCAAGGACAGCAGCCAGCCGGGCTGACCGGGCGGCGGTTCATCCCTCGTACGGCTCGGCCGGGGCGCGTACCGGCCGGGCGACGGAGACGTCCAGGAACGGGATGGGGCCGCCGTTGACCGGGTCCTCGGCCCGGCGCGGGATGTAGCGGCCGGTCACCTCGAGCCAGGCGTCCGGCCGCAGGACGGGCGGTACCCGTCCGCTCAGGCCGATCTTCACCGGGCGGGCGTCGGCGGCGCAGCAGTTCAGCACCATGCGGGTCAGGTACGGGGTCCCGTCGCGGCCGATGCTGACGAACCCGGTGAGGACGATCTGACGCCCCCGCAGGGACCGCCCGCCGTCGTAGACCGCGCGGCCCGCGTAGTCGGCCGTCTCCATCCGCAGCGGGTCCCCGGCGGGCAGCGTGGGGAAGCCGAAGGGGCGGGGGACCGCGGTGCCGGTCCTGACGGCGGCGTAGGAGCCCAGGGCGGGCGGAGCGACCAGGACGAGCGCGAGCAGCGGCAGCACCAGCAGCCAGGCGACCTTCGGCTCATGGTGCCTGTGTCCGTGTCCGTGGCTTTCCCCGTCGTCGCCGTCGTCGACGCGCCCATCGCCGTGGCCCGCCTCGGTGCGGCGGGGGCCGCGGGGGCGGCGCAGTTCGTACCAGACGGTGGCCAGGGCGGTGACGACCAGCACGGCGCCCGCCGCCAGCAGCAGCGGCCGGAGCCCGGCCTTGACGTAGCGCAGGTAGAGATCACTGAGCCCGGCGTGCAGCATCGCCACCCCGGTCAGGAGCAGCACGGCGGCCTGTGCCTCCCGGTTCACAGCAACACCGCCCCGGTCGCGGAGGACACCGCGACGGCCACGGCGAACGTGGCGGGGGCGAACCGCACCGCGAAGGCGCGGCCGAACGCGCCCGCCTGCAGGGCGAACAGCTTCAGGTCGATCATCGGCCCCACGACGAGGAACACCAGCCTGGCGGTGAGGGAGAACTGCGACAAGGACGCGGCCACGAAGGCGTCGGCCTCGGAGCAGATCGACAGCACCACCGCGAGCACCGCCAGCGCGAGCACGGACACCACCGGGTTGCCCGAGGCGGCACGCAGGACGTCCTCGGGTACGAAGGACTTGAGCGTGGCCGCGGCCATCGCGCCGACGACCAGGAACCCTCCGGCGTGCATCACGTCGTGCCGTACCGAAGCCCAGAACGCCGCGGCCCTGCCCCGCCCTTCGGACGACGGGTGGGGCCGCGGGCGCAGCAGGTCGGGGCGCCCCAGACGCTGCCACAGCCAGCCCATGGCGCAGGCGACGAGCAGGCTGGCGACGAACCGGGCGACCACCATGCGCGGTTCATTCGGAAAGGCCACGGCGGTGGCGGTCAGCACGACGGGGTTGATCGCGGGTGCGGACAGCAGGAACGTCAGCGCCGCCGCCGGAGCCACCCCCCGCCGTACCATCGCCCCCGCGACCGGCACCGACGCGCACTCGCAACCGGGCAGGATCGCGCCCGCCATGCCCGCGACCGGCACCGCCACCGCGGGCCGCCTCGGCAGCGCCCGCGCGAAGAACGACGCCGGCACGCACACCGCGAGCACCGCGGAGAGCAGGACGCCCAGCACCAGGAACGGCAGCGCCTGCACGACCACGGCGACGAACACCGTCATCCAGCTCTGCATCACCGGCGCGGACAGCATCTGCCGCAGGGGTTCCTGCACGATCAGGACGGCGAGCAGCACCAGCGTCAGTACCAGCGGCGAGTTGACCCGCCACCCCTGTTCCGGATCCGGCCGCCCGGCGTCCTGCCGTGCGGTCCCGGCCGGCGCCGGGGCCTCCTTGGTGACGGTCACGGGCGTACGACCTCCGGCGGGCGAGGGGGTGTGAAGGACTGCACCTTCCATACGCCGGGGCCCGTCACGCCGACTCATGCGCCGCCAGGACTTTGCGGAGCCTTGGTGCGAGCCGTCCCGCGGTGACGGCGAACGCGGCTGAGCGCTGCCGTGGTTCGCCTCGCGCTGCCCGTCGCGACCTGGCCGCCACGACGCCTTGCGGCGTCCCCGAGCGAGCCGGCACGTCGTCGCTCCGGGTGTCGCGCACCCGGGCGGAAACCCTTGCCGGGCCCGGCCGACGCCCCATGTCCGGCCCGGCCGACGCCCCGGCCACGCACCCGGGGCGATGGTGACGTGCCTCACTTCTCGCCATCGGCACCCGACAAGAGGCCAGTGGTCCTTTATGGTGGAGGCAAGTAAGGGTCCAGTGGCCTCTTAAGGAGGCGCCGTGCGGACCCGGCGAGAAGAAGGCGGTTCAAGGTCGTGAACGAGGACACCACAGGAGCGGCCCGTACACCGCTGGGCGGCTCCGGCATATCGGTGAGGCCCGTGGGCCTGGGGCTCATGGGAATGTCGCAGTTCTACGGAGCCGCGGACCCCGACACCTCGGTCGCCACCATCCGGGACGCGATCGAGTTGGGCGTGGAGCTGTTCGACACCTCGGACTACTACGGGGCGAGCAGCGCCACCCCGGGCCGGCCGGTGGCCGGCTTCGGTCACAACGAGGAACTACTGGGCCGGGCCCTGAAGGGCCGCCGGGACCGGGCGGTCGTGGCGACCAAGTTCTCCGCGCGCCCGACCCCCGAGGGCCGCAGCTTCTTCGACGGCCGCCCCGAGTACGTCAGGGCCGCCTGCGAGGCCAGCCTGAAGCGGCTCGGCACGGACCGGATCGACCTGTACTACTACCACCGGCTTGACCCGGCCGTCCCTGTCGAGGACACCGTGGGCGCCATGGCCGACCTGGTCGCCGAGGGCAAGGTCCGGGCGATCGGGCTGAGCGAGGTCGGCGTCGAGGTACTGCGGCGGGCCCATGCCGTCCACCCCGTCTCCGCCCTGCAGAGCGAGTACTCGCTCTGGGAGCGCGGCGTCGAGGCGGAGGTGCTGCCGGAGTGCCGCCGGCTGGGCGTCACCCTGGTGCCCTACAGCCCACTGGGCCGCGGCATGCTCACCGCGGCATTCGGCCGGGGGACCGGGTTCGGCCGCGAGGACTTCCGCTCCACGCTGCCCAAGTTCCAGGGCGAGAACTTCGAGCACAACCTGCGGCTGGTCGCCGAGCTGGAACGGTTCGCCGCGGGCGCCGGCGCCACCCCCGGCCGGATCGCCCTCGCCTGGCTGCTGGCCCAGCGCCACGACATCGTCCCGATCCCCGGTTCCAAGCGGCCGGACCACGTCCGCGCGAACCTCGCGGCCACCTCGGTCCGGCTCAGCGTCGACGACGCGGCCCGCCTCGGCGCCATGTTCGACCCCGCGCGGGTCAAGGGCGGCCGCTACGGAGCCCTCAACACCTCCCCGGACGACGCCGACAGGTGACGTCCCCACCCGGACACCGCACACAGGGTGCGGCGCAGATCCGCCGCATCCCTGGGCAAGGAGCACACCTCATGGACTACGACCACCAGTTCACCGGCAGGACCGCCTTCGTCACGGGCGCGGGCAGCGGCATCGGATCCGACATCGCCCGGCTGCTCGCCGCGCGTGGGGCGAACGTCGCCCTGGTGAGCCGACAGGCGGATCCGCTGCGTCAGCTCGCCGAGGAGATCGGCGAAGGGGGCGGCAAGGCACTCGTCCTGCCCGCCGACGTGAGCGACCCCCGGGCCGTCGAGAACGCCGTCGCCGAGACCGTCCGCCACTTCGGCGCCCTCCACCTGGCCGTGAACAACGCGGGCACCTCCGGCGTCGTACACGACGTGTCCGGCCTCCCCGAGGACGAGTGGAGCAAGACCCTCGGGATCAACCTCTCCGGTGTCTTCTACGGCATGAAGTACCAGGTCCCGGCGATCCTGGAGGCCGGCGGGGGCGCCATCGTCAACATCTCCAGCGTCTTCGCCGACCGTGGAATGCCCACCCGCGCCGCCTACAGCGCGAGCAAGCACGGCCTGCGCGGACTGACCCGTTCGGCCGCCGCGGAGTGGGCCCGGCACGGCGTCCGGATCAACGAACTCCAGCCCGGCGTCATCCCGGTCCCCCGCCAGCAGGGCAACCCCGACGAGGTCGCCGGGATCGCCGAGCGCATCCCGGCCCGTCGACTCGGCACCGGCGTGGAGGTGGCCAAGGCCGTCGCCTTCCTGCTCTCCGACGAGGCCTCCTATGTCACCGGCGCCCACCTCGCGGTCGACGGCGGATTCCTCATCTGAACCTCCCGGGCCTCCCGGCCCCGGACTGCCGGGCCGTCCCGCGGTCCGACTCCGGCAGCTTCCCTGCGACACACCGAATTCCCTGCGACACACCGAAAACGAGGCAGCATCATGAGCAAGACATGGCTGGTCACCGGCAGTTCCCGCGGCCTGGGCCGCAGCATCGCCGAGGCCGTCCTGGAGGCCGGCGACAACCTGGTCGCCACCGCCCGGCGCACCGACGCACTCGACGACCTCGCCGACACGTACGGCGACAGGGTCCGTCTCGTCCAGTTGGACGTGACCGACGCCGAGGCCTCCCGCCGTGCCGTGCAGGCCGCCGTCGAGGCGTTCGGCAGGCTGGACGTGGTCGTCAACAACGCCGGCTATGCCGACATGGCCGCCATCGAGGACATGACCGACGAGGCCTTCCGCGGCCAGATCGACGCCAACCTCTACGGCGTCGTCAACGTCACCCGGGCCGCCCTCCCCGTCCTGCGCGAGCAGGGCTCCGGTCACATCATCCAGATCTCCTCCGTCGGCGGACGCGTGGGCGGTCCCGGCCTGGGCGCCTACCAGGCCGCCAAGTGGGCCGTGGGCGGCTTCTCCGAGGTCCTCGCCAGGGAAGTCGCCCCGCTCGGCATCAAGGTGACCGTCGCCGAGCCGGGCGCCATGCGCACCGACTGGGCCGGTTCCTCCATGGCCACCCCGCCGGTCAGCGAGCCCTACAGGTCGGTCGTGGAACCGGCCATCGCCCGGCAGCGGGCCTCCGACGGCAACCAGAGCGGCGATCCCGCCCGGGTCGCCCGGATCCTGCTGGACATCGCGGAGACCGAGGAGCCGCCGCTGCACCTGCTGCTCGGCAGGGACGCCGTCAAGGTCGGCCGGTTCGCCGCCGAGACCCTCGCCGCCTCGGACGCCCGGTGGCGCCACGTGAGCGAGTCCGTGTGACCCACGGCACCGGACCCGTCACCCAGGGTCCACACCCTGCCGGTGCCGTCCTCCGGGACGGCACCGGCAGGGCTTAGGGTTACCGGTTACCGCAGGTGGTGCTGGGCGCGGGCCCAGGAATTCTCCGGGGGAGCGAGCGACGATGGCGGACAACCGGCCGACGGAATTTCAGCGTGCGCGCAGTGCCGAGCAGCGCGAGATCCGCAAGATGGCCATTCTCGACGCCGCGACACAACTCCTGGCGGAGATGCCGGTCGCCGAGATCAGCCTGCGCGAGCTGAGCCGGCGGGTCGGGCTGTCGAAGACCAACGTCGTGCGGTACTTCGAGACCAGGGAAGCGGTCTTCTTCGAACTGCTCAACCGGTCCCTGGCGCAGTGGATCGAGGAGTTGCCCGCCGAACTCCCGCCCGCCGGGGTGCACGGGGCGGCTTCGCCGTCGGCTGTGACGAACGCCCTGGCCCGGTCCCTGGCCCGCCGGCCCCTGCTGTGCGACCTGCTGAGCGCGCTGGGGTCCGAACTGGAACGGAACATCTCCGCCGAGTCCGCGCGCGAGTTCAAGCTCGCCCACGGCAGGTTGCTGGGCGCGCTCGCGGATCTGGTGCGGCGCCACATCACCGCCCTGACGCAGACGGATGCCCGGGAGCTCGTCTCCCTGACCGTCGTGTGCACGGCCGGGCTCTGGCCGTTCGCCCACCCCTCGGAGGCCGTCGCCGAGGCCCAGCGGGACCCCGAGCTCGCCGACACACGGGTCGACTTCGCCGAACGACTCGGTCGTACTCTGCACATCGCCGTCACCGGGCTGCTGAACCTGGACTGACGCCCGCGACCGGTCCGGGCTAGGTCGTGTCGTCACATGCCCGCCTGCCCAGCGGCGCCTGGCACGGCACCTCGCTGCGTTGTCGAATCGTCCGAGTAGCCCACTACGAGGAC
>NZ_JBEZXR010000127.1:0-14639 GCF_040638135.1 Streptomyces sp. NPDC026673
CGGTGGCCGTTTGTCTATGCGGGCACCAACCCGGACGCCGGAGCAAACCCCCGCATCAGGTCCAACCCGCTACACCACTTCCAAGGACGCAACCCGGGGTGCTCCGGTCGTTTCCTGCTGATCGTGGTCACTCGAGGTGCGGGACCCCGTGCACCGACATCCAAGAGCTTTGGCCTGCGGTTGGCCGCTGCGGGTGCCGGCACCCGACAACGACCCGTGGATACTCGCTCACGTGGGTCTCGGTGACGGCGAGTCGAGCGGAAGACTCGTCGACGATGCCCTTCTCCTGGGTGAAAGCGGCGATCAGGGACTGCCAGGCGATGTTGTTCACGGACCCAGAGGCCTGGCGCGGGGTCTGATGCAGGTTCGGGTGACAGGTTCGGTCACGCGGCCTGGAGGGCCGGTGGGGTCATGACGGTTTCGAATTCGACGGGGGTCAGCCGGCCGAGTGCTGCTTGTCTGCGGCGGCGGTGGTAGGTCCGCTCGATCCAGGTCACGATCGCGATCCGCAGTTCTTCACGGGCGGCCCAGGTCCGGCGGTCGAGGACGTTCTTCTGCAGCAGGCTGAAGAAGGACTCCATGGCCGCGTTGTCGCCGGCTGCCCCGACTCTGCCTATCGATCCGGCCATCCGGTGACGGTCGAGTGCCCGGACGAATTTCCGGGACCGGAACTGCGATCCGCGATCGCTGTGCAGGATGCATCCGTCGACGTGTTCGCGCCGGGCCACGGCGTTGTCCAGGGCGGTCACGGCCAGGCGGGACTTCATCCGCACGTCGATGGAGTAGCCCACGATCCTGTTGCTGAAGACGTCCTTGATCGCGCAGAGGTACAGCTTGCCGTCGCCGGTGGCGTGTTCGGTGATGTCGGCGAGCCACAGGCGGTTCGGAGCGTCAGCGGTGAAGTTGCGGCGGACGAGGTCGTCGTGCACCGGCGGGCCGGCCTTCTTGATCCTTCCGCGCTTCTTGCCGAACACGCTCCACCAGTGGTTGTCCCGGCAGATCCGCCATGCGGTCCGGTCGGCCATCGCGGCCCCCGAGCTGCGGGCTTCGTCGGCCAGGAAGCGGTAGCCGAACTCGGGATCCTCGCGGTGGGCGTCGAACAGCGCGTTCGCGCGATGAGCCTCCTCCAGCACGGTGTCGGTCACCGGCTTGTCGAGCCAGCGGTAGTAGGGCTGTCTGGCGAGCTTGAGCACCCGGCACGTCACCGTGACGGGCATCCCGTCCGCGGCCAGCTCTTTCACGAGCGGGTAGATCCTTTTCCCGGCAGATGAGCCTGCGACAGGTAGGCCGCGGCCCGGCGCAGGACCTCGTTCTCCTGCTCCAGCAGCTTGATCCGCCGACGCGCTTCCCGTAGTTCCGCGCTCTCCTGGCTGGTCACCCCGGGCTTGGCCCCGTCGTCGATGTCCGCCCGGCGCATCCATTTCCACAACGTCATCGGGTGGACCCCGAAGTCGGTGGCCACCTGCTCGACTGTCACCCCCGGGCCGCGGTTCCTCGCGACTCGCACGACGTCTTGGCGGAACTCTTCCGGATAGGGCTTGGGCACAGCGACATCCTTCCCACCCGCCCCACAGGGCAAGCCAGTTCAGATGTCACCCGATCGTGCAGCAGGCCCACCCGCCGGTTGTAGCGATGGGCAGGGAGGGCGAGCAGGAACTCGCGGCTGGCGTCGAACAGGCCGAAGGAGGTCGCCAACGCGTACCAGCCTCGGTTGGCCTGCTCGATGAGTTGCTGGTCGTCGAAGCCGACGAAAGTATCCTGCCGGCCCGTCTCCTCGTGGGTGCAACCGGCCATCGCGCTCATGACGGACACTGGCAAGGCAGTGCATGGCACACCGCCTTCGAGCACCTCCAGGCCCGCCCGCTTCAGCGGGGCATGCACTTTCCGGTGCATCTCCTGCCTGCCCATGCCCTCCCCCGTTGCCGCTTGATCACCAGCAGACAAATACGAGCCTACCGATCGGCAATGACCAGGGGACGGGCAGTCCAGGACCGGAGGGCGCACACGTGCTCTCGGACTCCACGGAGAAGCACTGTCAGCCGCGGCCGGGTACGGCGCCATGCGCGCCACACCGAACGGCGGCGGCGTGGGGATGCCGGTCGGCAGCGGCGTGCCGGTCGGGAAGCGATCGGAGTGCTGGAACACGATGTGCCCCCTTCTATCTGCGAAGTGGCATTGAGCACGGACGAGCGGGAGGCGTGGACCTGGCTGCGCAGGTTGGACAGGTCGACGTCGAGGACCTGGCCGTTCCGTTTGAGGGGCTCGCCGTCCACGAGGACGGCGCTGATGTTGCGGGCGTCGGAACCGAGGACGACGGTGTCGATCGGGTCGTTGAGCGGTCTGTGGGCAGCCCGCGCCGCCCGGCCCGCGGGGATACGGCCTCAGAGGAGGTGGGCGGCAATGCGCCTCGGTGCCGGCGTCGGCGGCTGTGCGGCGCCGACGACACGCTTATAGGCAAGATCGGGGCACGGTCAGGCACCTCTGGGATCCGCGATGATGCGGGCAGGTGGGCACGACGCACCATCCAGCCTCAGCGACGGGCAGCAAAGTGACCCCGATCACGGGCATGACGAGACATGGATGCCGCACGTCGGTCGATGTTCTCTGAACTGTATGAACGCACACCCCGAGGTTCCTTTTCCCACTCCCTCCCACTGGATCGATGGTCGCGCGGTCCAAGGTTCCGGAGCGCTGTTCTCCGTCGTTAACCCCGCCGACGAGTCAGTGATCGCGTCCGTGCACGAGGGAACGGCCGAGGACGTGGACCAGGCGGTGAACGCCGCGCTCGCCGCCTTCCCCGCATGGTCGTCCAGCTCGCCGGCGGACCGCATCGCCGTCATGCGGCATCTCGCCGAGGAAATGCACATGCATTCCGAGGAACTCGCGGCCACCATCACGCTGGAGATGGGCGCACCGATCAGCTTCTCGCGGCAAGCGCAAACCGGATTCCCCGTGGCATCGACGCTCGCCGCCATCTCTGCGGCTGAAAACTACGAGTGGACGGAGGTGATTGAGAACTCGCTCGTCATCCATGAGCCGATCGGCGTCGTAGGTGCGATCACTCCGTGGAACTTCCCGCTGCAGCAGTTGGTGACCAAGGTCGTCCCGGCGATGCTGGCAGGCAACACCGTGGTGTTGAAGCCCTCGGAGATCTCTCCCCTGAGTGCCCGGATGTTCGCGGAGATCGCCACCGAAGCAGGGCTCCCGAACGGTGTGTTCAACGTCGTCCAGGGAACGGGAGCAGTCGTCGGCGAGGCCATCGCCCGGCATCCGAAGATCGATATGATCTCCTTCACCGGGTCCACCCGCGCGGGCAAGAGCGTCTCCGTTGCCGCTTCCGGAACGGTCAAGCGGGTCGCGCTCGAGCTGGGTGGCAAGGCAGCCCACATCGTCCTGCCTGAGGCCGACCTCGACTTCGCGGTTGCGCGCGGACTGGCCTTTGCCTGGTCTAACGGGGGCCAGGCATGCGGCGCCTATGTCCGTATGCTCGTGCCCGAGGCCCTGCAGCAGACCGTGGTCGAGAAGCTGCGTGCCGCCGCGGCCGAGTACACGGTCGGTGACCCCGCCGACGAGGCCACGCGGATCGGTCCGCTCGCGTCGGAGAGCCAGCGTCTGCGCGTGGACGACTACATCCGGCGCGGTGTCGCCGACGGTGCCACGCTCGTGGTCGGCGGGCCCGGCAGGCCGGAGGGCTTCGAGAAGGGCGCGTACGTCAAGCCCACGATCTTCTCGGACGTCGACCCCGCGTCCGTCATCGCCCAGGAAGAGATCTTCGGCCCTGTTCTGGTCGTGATCCCGTACACCGACGACGATCACGCTGTCGAGATCGCCAACGGCACTGTGTACGGTCTCAATGCTGCCGTCACCGGTGACGAGGAACACGCCATGGCGATCGCCCGGCGGCTGCGTGTCGGACAGGTCGACGTCAACGGTGGGGAGCACAACTTCCAGGCTCCGTTCGGCGGGTACAAGCAGTCGGGTAACGGTCGGGAGATGGGCCGCGCCGGTATCGAGGAGTTCCTGGAGACGAAGGCGATCACCCGCTGACCCACCAGGGTGAACGCGAGTGAAGCGGCGCGGCACGCATCACGTCCCTGGCGGGAATCTGTGATGGGGCCGCGTCGCTTCACACTGTTGTGTTTGTGGACGATGTCACCGGACGACGCGACGGAGTTCCGCGCACGAGTGTGTCGTGGACCGCCGCCGGGAGCGTCTGGGCTGGCATATCCCGTCTGGAGGATCACCAGCTGAGAGGAAGTGCGTCCATGGCGGACCGAGCGGGTCTGGCGGCCTTTCTGCGTGCGCGCCGCGAGGCCCTTCAGCCGGAGGACGTCGGGCTTCCCCGCGGGCGCCGCAGGCGTACCGGCGGGCTGCGCCGCGAGGAGGTGGCGGCGCTGTGCGACATGTCGGTCGATTACTACAGTCGGCTCGAACAGCCTCGGGGGCCCCATCCCTCCGAGCAGATGCTCTCCGCGATCGCCCGCGGTCTGCGCCTGCCACTGGAGGAGCGCGACCAGCTGTTTCAGCTCGCAGGGCATGCCTTGCCCCGCAAGGTACGGCGCGGCGACCACATTGCCCCCGGGACAATGCGCATCCTGGACTGCCTGGAGGACACCCCCGCCCAAGTGGTGAACGACCTGGGCGAGACGCTGAAGCAGACCCGCATGGCTGTGGCGCTGCTGGGTGACCAAACGGCGTACACCGGGCTGTCGCGCAGTGCGCACTATCGATGGTTCACAGATCCGGCCTCCCGCCTGTTCCGCCCGGACAGCGACCATGCCCAACACAGCCGGCTGATGGTGGCGGATCTCCACGGCACGTACGCTCGAGACGGCCGCGATTCACGTGTCGGTGAGTTCGTCGACTCGCTGCGTAGGGAGAGCCCCGAGTTCGCCGAGCTCTGGGAAGAACGCCCAGTGCTGGGGCCGTACTGTGCCGTCGAACGCTTCCTGCACCCGCGGGTGGGGGTGCTGGAACTGAACTGCCAAACGCTCATCGATCCGGGCCAGTCCCAGCGGCTCCTGGTCTATACCGCCGTTCCAGGGAGCGAGAGCCACACAAACCTCCAGCTCCTGTCCGTCCTGCATCAGGCTCTTCCGTCCTGAGGGCCTCAGGTTTGCCCGGCAATCGGCCTTCCCGGCGTCACTGTCGCATCCGGGTCAACCGACGAGGTCATCACATCGCGGTGGCAACGCACGGGGTTCATCATCCCGCGTGTACGAAGAGTGCGGGGCGGGCTGTTCAGCCGCCCCGCCCCCCTCTTGCAAGTTGCTCGGTACATCGTCAGCGCCGGCCCCGCGACGACGCAGGCGAGGGCCTTCAGCCAGGGGCCGCACCCACCACGGGGCACCACCACGTCGCGGGCATAGCCGCCCGGACACCGCACGCCAGCACAGCCGGCCGGACGGCCACACATCACCGCGCCCCTGGGCGTGCACCCCGTCCGCTGCCCCCACCGGGTGCCGATGCCGCTGCTCCCGGTCCGGCCACACCCACAGGGGCAGGTGACGGCCAGTGAGGAAACTACCCACCCGGCCCCCACGATTCGTCGCCGTCGACAACCGCGCCGTCGACGACCACCGCCTGAGCGTCCTGGACATCGGACTGCTCACCATCGCGCTGCGCCTGCCCGACGGCGCGGACTTCACCATCGCCGCCCTGGCCAACACCCGCAAACCCGGACGCGAAGCCCTCACCAAAGCCATGCGGAACCTCGTGGCATACGGCTACATCGTCAAACTCAAAATCCAGGACGCCACCGACGGCACCTGGCGCACCGAATTCTCCGTCGCCGGCCTCCCCCACCGCCGACAGGACATCCACCACCTCCTGGCCCAGGTGGCCGGAACACGGGCCGTGCGCGTGGAACCGGTCTGGCTCGACCCCCGCAACCACCACACCCCCACCCCACCCGAGCCGACACTGCCAGAGCCGGCCGCCACACACTCCCCAGCCGCGCCATCCGCCCTCCGCCCGGTCACCACGTGCTCTCCCGACCCGGACGCCACCAATCACAACCCCGAAGACGTACAGGCCGGACCGAGTGACGGGTTCCCGACAGTCGGTCAACCGACAACCGGTCACCCGACCGCCGGAAACCCGTCGGCCGGCCAGCTCCCACCCCCCCCACACCGTCCACAACCCCCGACCCAGGCCCGGGCCCGGGCCCTCACAACACCACCAGCACCCCCCGCCCCGGCACTACTGACCCCGGCACGCCCGCACCAGCAGGGAAACCGCCAGGCAGCCAGCGGGCAGCCGCCCCCGCCCCACACGGTCACCTCCCTGGCACCCCCGGCCTCGGCACGCCAGCACCAGCACCAGCACCAGCACCAGCACCAGCACCAGCACCAGCACCAGCACCAGCAGGGTCAACGCCGGGCAGCCCGCGCGCAGCCGCCGCCCGGATCGCCGACGCCTGGACCACCGACCCCGACGGCCGCGCCCGCAAATGCCCCTGCCGCACCCAACGAAACCCATAACCCGCCAACGCCCACACCCCGCTGCCGGCACCGACCCCGCCAACACCAACCCTGGGCTCACAGGCGGCCACCAACGGCCGTCCCGACACCCCCGATTGCCAGCGCCACGGCCCCGAGCCCAAGCAGGACCCGCAACACCACCAACAAGCCCACCGCCCATACGCAAGGCGCACCCAACCCCCTTGCGCACCACCGCCAAGAGGGTCCCCCCCATGTGCAATCCCGACGGCCCCCGGCTGCCCCGCCATTGCGCATCCCAGGACCCACCCCTACACCCGAATGCGCAACCCCAACCCAGCCCGCCCCCATGCGCAATAAGGCCCGAACCCCCGACCCGAGCCCGTCCCCGAACGCACAGCGTGGACGGGACCGTTCAGCGGTCGTGAAGTACTGCCGGGCGGGTGACCGGAACGACGGTCAGCAGACCATCCAACCCCTTGAAGTCGTCAGGGTTGGTGGTGAACAAGGGCAGTCCCTCGGCAATGGCGATCGAGGCAATCATCAAGTCCGCGACGCGACGCCGGGGTTTGCGGCCCGCGCCGATCACGGCGGCGCAGACCCTGCCGTAAATGCGGGCGGCTTCCACATCGAAAGGAATGGGATCGAACTCGTTCTCCGCACGTTGCAGGACATCCATGCGCCGGGCACGTTCCGCGTACTCCTCGTAATCGCCCTGCTCATCGTTCCTGCGGACCTCATGAGGACCAGCCGACAACTCGGCCAAGGTAATGACACTGATCGCCACCTCGACCGGCAGTTCCTCCGGATCCACCCACCTGCGCAAGATCATGATGTTCGTATCCAGCAACCCCTGCTCGTACTCAGCGGGCATAGGGATCACCCTGCTCCTGATCGGCAGTGGCATCCTGGTCGACCCGGAAAGCGTCCAGCGAAACATCCGGAGCGGTCTGCGACATCGCGGCAAACTCACTACGGGGAACAAACCGCCGGCGCCGCCGTAGCGGAACCAGTTCACCGATACGGTGACCATCGCGGGTGACGATAAACGCCTGACCGCCTTGAACAGCGTCCATGATCTCTTTCGACCTGGTACGCAAATCACGCTGAGTAATCTCCGGCTGTGCTCCCATACCACCACCATAACCCTCGGTGGCACCCGGTGCTACCACGTAGCACCAGGCCACGGCAGCACACCCCACCCCAGGCCCCAGAACGACCCACCGCCGCCACACGCAAACGATCCAGACCATGCCCACACCCCCATGCGCAACCCCGCCAACTCAACGCGGCCAGCCGCCCGACCCGACACCCCATCGTCATCCTCATGCCGCCTCCCGACGCGAGACCGGACCACAGAACACCACCCCGGCCAGGCTGATCACGCCCCGGCCAGGACCGCTGCGGCATCCAGCGCCCGGTCCCAGGGATCATCGGCTGGCTTTCCGCTCCCGGGCGGGTTCGGGACGAAGCCGCCGCCGCCGCACAGCACGCTCACGCCCATCACCCGCAGCTCCGCAACGCTCTCCTCGAACCGGTGGTGCTGCACATACGCCGCGTTCACACAGGGCATCGCCACGATCGGGATGCCCTTGCCGATACCTTCGGCAGCCACCCCCACCACGAAGTGATGCGTGAGCCCCAGCACCCAGGAGTTCACCGAGTCGAACGTGGCCGGCGCGAAAACAATGACGTCCGCAGACAGCCAGACATCCGGCTCGCCAGGCCGCTTGTACCGCAACCGCACCCGATACCCGGTCAACGCCGCCATCACCATCGCCCGGGAGGGAACAGTCCCGCGCACGGCTGAGGGATGGCCTCAGGGGCGCGGCTCGGCCCAGTAGCCGCCCAGCATCTCCCCGGGCCACGATGGCTCGTCCACCGGGCCCCGGGGGCCCATCTCCCGGAAATACGGGGCGAGGTCCACGACGGGCGTGCCCACGACCGCGTCGAGGTCGCTCACGTGGAGGTCGAGACCGTCCACCTGCAGCAGCCACGGGAAGCTCGTGGCGATCTGGTTCGGCCGGCGGTGGTTGCGGTGCACGAACGTTCCCGTGACCGGCCAGACCGGGTTGCTGCGGGGGCTGCGCGCGTGCAGCGCCACGTCGTCCGGGGAAGCGAGGTGGAACGCCCACGTGACGACCAGGTGCGAGAACTCCTCGAGGCCCTGGACCGTCTGGGCGGGGAAGCGGTCGTCGAGGCGGATGACGGACTCCACCCCGCCCCAGTAGTCGTCCGCGACCTCGGTCCGTCCGCTCACCACGCGGCCGATGGGCTCCAGCTCGAACACGTCGTCTCCCTCCCGGTGGTCAGGCCACGTCCGACAGGAACGCGGCCGCGCGGGCGTCGGTCTCCCGTACCGCCCGCACCCCGCGCTGCCGGTTGTCGGCGTTCGCGTGAAAGTGCACAGGTCGGTACGCGGAAACGTGCACACCCCTGCCGTGCGACGTAGGGCCCCAGCGGCCGTCCGACAGCCCTAGCCATCCGCCCGCGGACGGCTTGCCGGGTGGCCGTAGACTCGCGCGCCATGGAAGAGATGTTCGAACTGGGGGCCATCAGTTGCCCGTCCGGCACCCTAGTGATCATTGACGGTGGTTACCTGGGGCTGTGGAGCGGAGACCGGTCGCCAGCGGACATCGATCCGGCCGCCTTGGGTCTCGAAGACCCTGCCATGGCCGCCGACGTCACGGGCGCCATTGACTTCGTGGTCACCGGGCCGGACGCCTCCGAAGCCGTTCGGACCTTTGATAGACAGCCCGGCTCCAGGCTCCATGACATCCCGGCCTCGAAAGCCGCCGAATTCGAGGCTACTTTCGATGGTCACTGCCGATCTGTCGGCCTGGACGCGCGACTGGAGGCCCTGCCCGTTCGGGAGGCCCATGCCCGCAGGGCCCGTCGGACAGTCCAAGAGGGCGGTGGCAGCTTCTTGATGTTCGGAGTACCCGTTGTTGCAGTGGGTGGCGTGCCCAGAAGTCGGCACCTGCCCGTGATGGCCACACGAGTCGACTACGGCGACGGCATCGGGGCTCGATGGTCCGAGATCTCGATCCGGATGGATGAGGGCCAGGTCGCATCATCGGTTTCCTTGGGCGACATAGGAGTGGACTGGGCACGTGTGCTTTTCGGCGATGTCGACGCCTTGAACACATGGCAGCACGATGAGCCGGTGGACGGCTTGGCCGACGTGGCGTTCTGGGGTGCCGCGGCAGACGAAGCCGCCGTCACATTTGCCGCACCCGAGCTCGGAGAGCCCGGCGAGGACGGCGTTCGGGGGTGGGCCGCCCTGCCCGTCTTGGAAGCCATGGACAGAGCACGTGCTCTGTCGAGATGGAAGGACGAGACCGGACGACGCATGGCGGTGGACTTCCGACCCCACTCCCACCACTGGCAGATCATGCGCGAGGTACGCGCTTCGCAAGTCGAAGCCGGATCCGTGCAACTCGGTGATGCCCGAGTGCTGTGCGCAATGACGAGTTGGGGCGACGGCCTATTCCCGGTGATCGCCGATCTGAATGCGTCGGGTGACCTGCTCACAGTGCGAGTGCGCTTCTCCCACACGCCCTGAACAACCAGCCCTGAGCGCGTGGGATGGGTACGTAGCGCCGTACCTCGGTGAGCACTTTCATGTGTACGCCGACACCGGTACGGCGACAACGCGGAACGCATCTGGACCGCAGTCCCCCGGGCCCGTCCGGAGTGCACCCCGTCCATGGCGTCCAGGGCCCGGTCCCACGTCGCGCACGCCTCCTCAATGAGGCCCTGGCGGGCCAGCACGGCCCCGAAGGACCCGAGGGTCACGGCGTGGGTCCGCTTGAACGGGGTCGCCTGCCGGGTGCGGACGCTTCGCCGGAACTGCGACAGGGCCCCGCCGAGGTCCCCGCTGTCCCGGAGCGTGCACGCGCTCTCGTGGGCGAGGGAAGCCTCCTTGAAGAAGAACACCCGGCCCGGCTCGGCGTCGCCGTCGGACGCGCTACGGAGGTCGTCCTCGGCGTGCAGCAGCGCCGCCACCGCGCGCACCCTGGCGCCGGTCGCCGCGAGCGCGCGGGCAGGGACCACGCCCAGCAGCGACCGCTCCCGGGGCGTGGCGAGGGCGTAGCGGCGCCCGTCCACGGACGCGGCCGCCAGGTCCAGGGCCTGCCGTGGGTGCCCGAGGTCGACAGCCTGGTGCGCCATGGCGCGCAGCACGTGCGCGGCCATCGGCGGGTCGTCAGCCTCGGCCGCCAGCTTCACCGACCCGGTGAAGTACCGCTGTGTCGTGGCGTGCTCGCTGTTGTCGAACGCCATCCACCCGGCCAGGCACGCCAGCTCTGCGGCGGCGGAGAACATGTCACGCCGTATCGCGTCGTCCGCGAACCGGCCGCGCAGCAGCGCCACCACCTCAGAGGTGAAGTACTGGACAACGGCCGTACGGGCGTGACCGCCGCCGTGCCGCTGGTCGATCCGGGAGAACATGCTCGCCATGTCGCGGACGGCCTCGAGGTCGCCCCGTCCCACGGCACGTGACCCGGGCGCGCGGCGGCCGGCGCAGGGCCAGCGCTGGTCATGCCCCAGTCAGGGCCGCTGCGACATCCAGCGCTCGGTGCCAGGGATAGTCTGCGGGCTTTCCGGTTCCAGGCTGGTTCGGGACGAAACCGTCGTCGCCGTAGAGCACGGTCACGCCCATCGCCCGCAGCCTCGCAACGCTCTCCTCGAACTGGTGGTGCTGTACGTAGGCCGCGTTCACACAGGGCATCGCCACGATCGGGATGTTCTTTCCGATGCCTTCGGCGGCCACCCCGACCACGAAGTGGTGCGTGAGCCCCAGCGCCCAGGAGTTCACCGAGTTGAACGTGGCCGGCGCGAAAACAATGACGTCCGCAGGCGGCCAGACATCCGGCTCGCCAGGCCGCTTGTACCGCCGCCTGCTGCGCGTGTTCTACCTCTCCGCCCAGGTCGCCGCCCGCTGCTGCCTCACCTCACAGGCCTTCTACCAGCGCAAACGAAGCGAGGGGAAAACCCACAAACAGGCGATCCTCGCACTCGCCCGACGCCGCCTCGATGTGCTCTGGGCCCTCATCCGAGACCAACGCACCTTCACCACCGAGCCACCCCACCGCGGACTCACAGCAGCGTGACCTGATCGCCAAGCATCACCGAAGCCCTTGACAAACACCATTGGGCATCAGTGAGTGCGAGGCGGGAATGTTTGTCCGCTCGCCGGCGGCGAGATAGCCTGGTGGCGGCGCTTCCTACACGCCCGACCCCTAGACCGAGTGCTCACGCCACCCGGCGCCGCAGGGGCAAAGGTGATCTTCTTGTCGTCGTAGGCGTGGCTTCCTTCGTTGTCTTCCTTTCCGGGTGACGGTGACGGTCTGCGTGAGGGTTCGTGCCGGCCACCTCGAGAGGACCGACAGTGACGGAGCAGCGAGGGTTCAAGAAGCTGGTGCGTGAGCGGATGGCTCGCACCGGGGAGTCGTACACCACGGCCCGCGGCCATGTACTGGCCAAGGCGGCCAGGGCGCAGCTGGCGGTGCTTCCCGATGGGCTGGCGTATGCGGAGTTCGGCACCGACCAGCACCATGAGGCGTCGCTGATCCGGCATGCCCTCGGCAGCGTCCACGACGAGGCGCTGGTTGCCGGTCTGGCCGGGGGCATCGGCTTCATGTACTTCGTCTTCGAGTACCAAGACCTGCCGCCCATGCTGACCATTGTCGCCCAGCACCATCCCGAGCCATGGGTCCAAACGGCCTTGGACCGGCTGCACGTGCCGTACGACATCCAGCACAGCGGAAAGCCTCAGTGGGCCAAGCTGAGCAACGCCCTGGACGCGGGCCATCCGGTGTTCTGCACCGTGGACAAATCACGGCTGCCCTGGCACGGGATGGAGCCGGGATTCGGCGCCGACCCCTACACCGTCGTCATCGCCAGCTACGACGGGGACACCCTCTACGTCGACGATGAGTCTGCTGCACCGCACGCCATCAGCACCGAGGAGTTCGGCGCAGCCTGGTCCGCCTACAAGAAGGGGCGCCACCAGATGATCGTGCCGACCGGACAGGCCACCGGTGCTCCCGATATCGACGGCGCGATCGCCGCCACCGCGGGGCATCTCACCGGGCCGGTCCTCGGCAACAACTTCGACGTCAACTTCGGATTCTCCGGAATGGAGAAGCTCGCAGCCCAACTGCGCGACACCAGGACGAAGACCGGGTGGGAGCGGCGCTTCGGGGAGCCGGTGCCCTTCTTCCACGGGGTGCGCAGGCTGTATGAGTGCCTGGAGGTGGAGTACACGGCACCGGGTGCGACACGGCCGCTTTATGCCGACTTCCTGGACCTGGCCGGCCGGGCCGATGCGGCAGCCTTGTTCCGAGAGTCGGCCCGCGGCTGGGAGCGAGTGGCCTCCCTCGCGCTGGAGACAGTGTCCGGCCTGGGCACGTACACGGAGATCTGTGAGCAGCGGATGCTACTGATCATGTCCCGCGGCAAGGAAGCAAGGGAAGAGATTCGAACCCTCGGGGAGCGTGCCAACGCGCTCGCCGAGGACTACGGAGCACCCGACGCCGAACAGCGTAGGCATCTGTTCGACGAGCTCGCTGGCATCGTTGACGCCTGCACGGCACTCGAACGACAAGCCATCGAACTGCTGTAAGAAGCTGTTGTCCTTCCGTAGGTGATCGCTGCGTTTCCGCTGGTCAGGCATGATGTCGGCGGCTCGGCGGCAGGGATGACGTGTCGTGTCGTCTCTTCGGTGGGGGTGCTGGATGCCGTCGGTGCTGGGGCTGTTGGAGGAGCGGGAGCGTGCTGCTCGGCAGCGGGTGGAGGTGCTGCGGGCTGAGTTGCGGGATGCGGAGGCCGCGTGGGAGCGGTTTGTGATCGCCCGTGAGACGGTCGGGCAGGTCCTGGCGGGACCGGGTGACCGCCAAGGAGGTGCCGGTGCCGGTGGAGGGTGCGGTGCGCGGTTCGGTGGTGCCGGTGTGGCGGGCAGGGCTGGAGGCCGTGGTGCTGGCGCCGGACTACCGGCGGATCATGCAGATCCTGGCCGGCCCGGTTGGTGGAGCGATGGACTGCCGGCAGCTGGCGGTGGCGCTCGGTCTCCATCCGGTGCCGGCGAAGGTCGAGGGGGTGCGGTCGAAAGCCAAGCGACTGATTGCGCGGGGCTGGCTGGCCGAGCAGAGCCCGGGGATGTTCAGCGTCCCCGCTTCGCGAGGCGGCGGCTCATGACCATGCTCATCGACCAGTAGATCATCGCCTCCGAACTGTCGGCGCGGGTCTCGTAGTCCCGGGCCAGGCGGCGGATGCGCATCAGCCACGCGAATGTGCGCTCCACCAGCCACCTTTTAGGCAGCACCGTGAACCCGCTGGTGCCGTCGCTGCGTTTGACCACGGTCAGGGCGATCCGCAGGATGCTGCGGGCGAGGTCGACGAGCTGGCCGATGTAGCCGCCGTCGGCCCACACCCGCGTGATCCGCCAGTGCCGCTCGCTCAGGCGGGCCAGCAGTGTCTGCCCGGCCTCGCGGTCGGTGACCGACGCCGCGGTGACCGTGACGGCCAGCAGCAGTCCGAGGGTGTCGACCACGATGTGCCGCTTGCGTCCGTTGATTTTCTTGCCCGCGTCGAAGCCCCGCGTCGCGGCCGGCACCGACGCCGCCCCTTTGAGCGCTACGCGGTGAGATCCGGCATCGAGGGCACCATCTGCGAGTTCGCCCATGGCCACGACATGCGCCGCTGCCGCTACCGTGGACAGGCCAAGGCGCACCTGCAACACGTCCTCACCGCCATCGCCGTCAACGTCGAGCGCCTCAGCCGCCGGCCCCCCGGCGAAAGCGCGCCCCCACGACCACCGACAGCTTTCCAGGAGTACTGCGACCAGCAGGGAATTCGGCGCCTGATGTCCTGGCGCGCGATCAGTTAACGCGGGCGGCGACCAAGATCCCCGACAGAGTCAAGCTCAGGCGCGGGCCAGTTGGGCGGCGCCGAAGGAGACGTTGAACCGATCGCACCAGATGCTCACGCTGGTGTACTTCTCGAGGTCTGCGTTGGCGGGCAGCGGGTAGTTGTGGCTGCCTTTGTTGCCCTTGAGCGTGCCGAGGCTGAGGTGCGCGCCGTCGTCGAAAACGTCCCAGCCGTCCTTTCCTGGCTTCACTGTCGCGTCCGTGATCCAGACTTTCAGGTCGGGGCCGTTGCTGGTGTCCAGGTCTTCCAGGCGCAGCACTCGGGAGC
>NZ_JBEZXR010000128.1:0-14538 GCF_040638135.1 Streptomyces sp. NPDC026673
CCTTTAAGAGCTCACGGCTTGGGTGATGTCAAGACTTCTCCGGCTCCCACCGCTGCCCATTAGGAACCCACCCGAAGCGACCCACACGCCTTGTGCGGGAGCAGGCGGGAATCCCGGGCCTTTAGACCCGGGAGGATGTCAATGGGTGCTTGGCGACGGACTGTCCCTGGCGGCGCAGCGCAATGGCGACGGCCGCGTTCGCATCGGCATCAGCTTCTACAACACCGGCGAGGACTGGTTCGCCACCAGCGGGATCCCGTTCGACGACCCGGCCGCCGCCCGGGCTCGGCTGATCGACCTGCTCCCCGGCTGGGACCCGCGGTTCACCGCACTGATCGCGGCCTGCGACGACACGGTCGTACCGCGGTCGATCACCACGCTCCCGGTCGGTCTGACCTGGCCGTCCACGCCAGGCGTCACGCTGGTCGGCGATGCCGCGCATCTGATGCCGCCGGTGGGCGAGGGCGCCAATATGGCGCTGCTCGACGGTGCCCTGCTCGGTCTCGCGCTGGCCGCGCGCCCGGACGGCTTTCCCGCCGCCGTCCAGGAATACGAACGCGAGATGTTCGAACGCGCCGGCGCCGCCGCCCGGATGTCCGCGGACATGCACGCCTTGCTGACGTCGCCGGACGCCGCCAAGAAGATGCTCGCGTTCTTCCAGCCCGGCTGACCGTGCGGGTCACACCTGCTGGGCCCAGGGTGTCGGCTGCGGGGGAGTGGTCGCTTTCCGGCGATGAGTTTGTGCGTGGGTGGGAGTCTGCCTGTCGTGTGCCGCTGCCGGACGTCCACTGGTTCCGGTCCGTGTGCGGTGTGGAGCGCGACTCGTGACAGGAGACTCTTCCGTATGACTGATCCGAAACCGACAGCGGGCCGCGGCCGGGGGGCCGGGGTCTGGCCGTTGATCAGCGCCGAGCGTGCGGCGCTCGCGGCCGACCTCGCGGATCTGACCGACGAGGGCTGGGCGACACCGTCGCTGTGTGAGGGTTTGACGGTACGTGAGGTGCTGGCGCATCTGACCGCGGGCGCGAGTCTGAATGGCGTGCGCTGGCTGGCGGGGGTGATCCGCTGCAGGTTCGACTTCGACCAACAGGTGGCGACGCGGCTGGCCGAACAGCTGGGCACCACTCCCGCCGAGACCCTGGAGCGGTTCCGGAGTGTCGTCGCGAGTACGACGAAGCCGCCTCTGCCCGCGATGGCGATGCTGGGTGAGGCGATCGTGCACGGACAGGACATCCGGCGTCCGCTGGGAATCCGTCGCGACCATCCGATCGAGGTCGTCACGCGGGTGGCCGAGTACTACCGGGGTTCGGACCTGGTGGTTCTGGCCAAGGGGCGCATCGGCGGACTGGGACTCGTGGCGGATGACGGCCCTTTCACCACCGGTTCCGGGCCGCTGGTGTCGGGTCCCACCGTGGCCCTGATCATGGCCATGACCGGACGTGCGGCGTACTGCGACGATCTGAAGGGCGAGGGTGTGGACGTACTGCGCGGTCGCTGCGTGACGGCGTGAGTGCGAGCACGACGCCCGGCACCTCTTCGTCGGCCGGCGGGATGTCCGCATGCGCGGCACCGACCGAACCCTCACCCCGAACGCCCAGCCGTCCGGGCACACGTCCGGGGCGGTGAGCCGGTTCGGGCGGTCCGCGGACCGGCCACGTCGGCGGTCAGTCTCTGTGGCCGATCCATGTCCGGGCGAGTTCCGCGACCCAGGCGGCCGCCGCGTCGGGAGCGGGCGGGGGAGCGTCGACGACGACGAGTTCCGAGATGCCCGCCGCGGCGAGATCGGGCAGGTGTTCCGGCGTGCCGTCGCTCAGCGCGACGGCGACCGTGAACTCGTCGAGGGCGCGGCCGTGGCGGGCGCGTTCGTCGGCGAGGACGGCCAGGCGCGAGGGGACGTCGCGTGCGGGGATGTTGAAGCCGTACCAGCCGTCGGCGATTCGCGCCGCGCGGCGCAGGGCGGCGTCGCTGTTGCCGCCGAGCAGGACCGGGAGCCGGCCGCCGCGCACGGGCTTGGGGTTGACCCGGATCGCGTCGAAGCGGGTGAACTCCCCTGCGAAGGAGGCAGGGTCCTCGGCCCACAGGACGCGCATCGCGGCGAGGTACTCCTCGGCGCGCCGCCCGCGCCCGGCGAAGGGGACCCCGAGTGCCGCGAACTCCTCGGCGGACCAGCCGACCCCGACCCCGAGGCTGAACCGTCCGGCTGAGAGCACGTCGAGGGTGGCGGCCTGCTTGGCGACCACGACCGGGTTGTGCTCGGGCAGCAGGAGCACGCCGGTGGCGAGGTCGATCCGGTGAGTGACGGCTGCCGCGTAGCTCAGGGCGAGCAGCGGGTCCAGCCAGTCCGCGTCAGCGGGGACGGCGATCCGGCCGTCCGCGCGGTAGGGGTATCGGGAGACGGGCGCGTCCACGAGGACCACGTGCTCGCCGCACCAGAGCCTGGCGAAGCCGTGCGTCTCCGCGGCGGTGGCCACGGCCGCGATGATCTCCGGGCGGGCACCGTCGCCGATGCCGAGCGCGTGCAGGCCCACTCGCATCCGCTACCTCCTGGCGTCACCCTAGGTGCGCGGCGGCGACACCTTCGGGTGACGTGGCATGCCGCGCGTGGAGGCGACGGCGTGCGTCACCCGGATGGGCGGGGCCGTCGCCGGGACGCACGGCGGGAACGGTCTCCGGGATCGGTCGGCGGCTGCGCCGCCCCACTGCGGACAAGGGAAAGAGGAGTTCGGCGTTCGCGGCCGAGGGCGCGTGGCGGGTGCGGGCGGGGCAGGGGTGGGCCTGGCCCGCCGGCGCGGTGCCGGGGGAGCGGGCGCGCCCAGCGGTGGTACCGAGGTGGCGGTCTTTCGGCGGTGAACCCTTCGCCGGGGTGACGTCACACGGCTCACGGGAGCGGTCCGGTGGCGCAGGAGCACTCTGCCGGTCGCTGCTGCCTCCGACGGCTGGTTTACCACCCCTGGGGCGTAAATCCGCCCCTTTGCGCCGTATTCGACGCCTCGTCCGGCCTGCTTGAGTGGATCACCGGGTCACCGCCGCGTCGTCGTCACCGGCCGGCGCGGTCGCCCTGTGTTCGTTCACCAGCCCTGCTGGAGGGAATGTGTCCACACTGGACAGCGCCACCGGTTACGCCGTCGAAGAACCCGCCCCTGATCCCACGGCCGAGCAGCTCACCAGCCTGAGCACCCGCGCGGCACGCGGGCTCGCCACGACGACGAAGTCCCGGCCGCAGATGCAGGCCATCACTTCGCGGTGGCTGCTCAAGGCCCTGCCGTGGGTGGACGTCAAGGGCGGTACGTACCGGGTCAACCGGCGCCTGCAACTGCGCACCGACCGCGGCCGCGTGCACTTCGAGCACAACGGGAGCGACGACATCCGCGTCATCCCGCAGACGCTCACGCAGTTGCCGATCCTGCGCGGCTACGCCGACACCGACGTCCTGCGGGAGATCGCCGGCCACTTCCGGCCCCAGGAGGTACGTGCCGGGCAGGTCCTGTTCGAGGCGGGCCAGCCCGTGACGGAGGTGTATCTGGTCGTCCACGGCCGGTTCACCCGCTACACCCGCGGCAAGTACGGGGACGAGGGGATCCTCGGGGTCGTCACGGACGGCGAGCAGCTGGGTGACGAGGCCGTGGGGCGGTCCGGCCCGCTGTGGTCGGCGTCGGTGCGGGCCGAGACGGCCGGAGTGGTCCTGGCGATGCCCTGGGCGGCTGTGGAGGGTCTCACGCAGCGGGCGCCGTCTCTCGGCGCGCATCTGCGGTCCCACCTGGACCGGCAGGACCGGCCGATGAACCGCAAGGGCGAGGCCGATGTGCCGGTGCAGGCCGGGCATGTGGGCGAGCCGGTGCTGACGGGCGGCTTCGTGGACTACGACCTCGCCCCGCGTGAGTATCCGTTGTCGCTGACCCAGAGCCTGCTGCGGCTGCACACCCGTGTCGCCGACCTCTACAACGATCCGATGGACCAGACCGAGCAGCAGCTGCGTCTGACGGTCGAGGAGATCCGCGAGCGCCAGGAGTGGGAGCTGGTCAACAACCGGGAGTTCGGGCTGCTGCACAACGTCGACTACGGCCAGCGGATCAGTACGTTCGCCGGTCCGCCGGTCCCGGACGACATGGACGAGCTGCTGTCGATGCGCCGCAAGACGAAGGTCTTCCTGGCCCATCCGAAGGCGATCGCCGCGTTCTTCCGGCAGTGCAACCGGCGCGGTCTGATGCCGGGCACGGCGAGCCTGGACGGTCACGAGGTGCCGGCGTGGCGGGGAGTGCCGATCCTGCCCTGCGGGAAGATCCCGATCGGCGACGACCAGACCACGAGCATCATCGCGTTGCGCACCGGCGAGGCCGACCAGGGCGTCGTCGGCCTGTACCAGACCGGCATCCCGGAGGAGCACCAGCCGGGCCTGAACGTCCGCTTCATGGGCGTCGACTCCGCCGCGATCATCAGCTACCTCGTCACCGCCTACTACTCGCTGGCCATTCTCGTGCCCGACGCGGCAGGGATCCTGGAGAACGTCCAGGTCGGCCGGCTTCCCGAATGACGGTCTGGAGCACCCCTGTGACCACACACCCCACCGCCTTCACCCTGCCCGGACCCTCCAACCCCGTCCCCGGCGCCAGGGCGCGGCGGACCGGCGCGATCCCCGGACTGCTGTACCGGCCCGCGGTGCCCGCCGACCCGGACAAGGTGCGCGAGGTCGACGTGCGCGTGGAGGCCTGGGCCCGCGCCAACGAGCTGTTCCCGGAGGCCTGGCAGGGCGACTTCTCCGGTTTCCAGTTCGGCCGCGCGGTCGTGCTCCAGCACCCGGGCGCCGCCGACCTGGAGCGCCTGACCACCGCCGGGAAGCTGCTGCTGGCGGAGAACATCGTCGACTCCTGCTACTGCGAGGAGGACGAGGGCCGCGGCGCGGCGCGCAAGGGCCTGGGCGGACGCCTGGTCATCGCCCAGTCGGCCCTCGACCCCTACCACGGCACCCCCGCCCTGGAGGAAGAGTGGCGGCGCGGTGTCCGGGCGGACGGCCCGCTGCGCTCCTACCACCTTGCGCTGCGGGACTTCGCCGTCCTGGCGACCCCGAGCCAGACCGGCCGGTTCGTCCACGACGCCGCCCGCCTGCACCTGGGCTACCTGGCCGAGGCGGCCTGGGCGGAGACCCGGTACGTACCGCAGGTCTGGGAGTACCTGGTGATGCGGCAGTTCAACAACTTCCGTCCCTGCCTGTCCATCGTGGACGCCGTCGACGGCTACGAGCTGCCCGAGCAGGTCTACGCCCGCCCCGAGATCCAGCGGATCACGGCCCTGGCCTGCAACGCCACCACGATCGTCAACGACCTGTACTCCTTCACCAAGGAACTGGCCGGCGACCCGCGGCACCTCAACCTCCCCCAGGTCGTCGCCGCCAACCGGCAGTGCGGGCTGAAAGCCGCCTACCTGCGATCCGTCGAGATCCACAACACGATCATGACGGCCTTCGAAGAGGAATCGGCCCTGCTCGCCGCCACCTCACCCCTCGTGGAGCGCTACACCCGCGGGCTCGCCGCCTGGGTGTCGGGCAACCACGAGTGGCACGCCACCAACCACCACCGCTACCACCTGCCCGACTACTGGTAACCACCGCCTGTCACGTACCGGAACACGGCACAGCACCATGAGGAGCACCACTTGACCAACGCCCCCGTCGCCCGGCCCGCGATCCTTCCGGTCCCGGCCCAGTCCAGCTACCAGAGCCGGATCGCGGACTACTGGAACGCCGAGGAGAACCCGGTCAACCTCGAACTCGGAAAGATCGACGACCTGTACCACCACCACTACGGCATCGGCGCCGCCGACAGCTCGATGCTCGACGAGCCCGATCCCGACCGGCGCCGCAAACTCATCACCGCCGAACTGCACCGCCTCGAGCACGCGCAGGCCGAGCTCCTCGCCTCCCACCTGGGCGACCTCACCCCGGACGACCGCGTCTTCGACGCCGGCTGCGGACGGGGCGGCGGCAGCGTCGTCGCCCATCTGCGGTACGGCTGCCACGCCGACGGCGTCACCCTCTCCACCAAACAGGCCGACTTCGCCAACGACCAGGCCCGCGCCCGCGGCATCGACGGCAAGGTCCGCTACCACGCCCGCAACATGCTCGACACGGGCTTCGCGACCGGCGGCTACGCGGCGTCCTGGAACAACGAGTCCACCATGTACGTGGAGCTGGACCTGCTCTTCGCCGAGCACGCCCGCCTGCTGCGCCGCGGCGGGCGGTACGTGACCGTCACCGGCTGCTACAACGACACCTACGGCCGGGCGTCGCGCGAGGTGTCCCAGATCAACGCGCACTACATCTGCGACATCCACCCACGCTCGGGGTACTTCCGGGCGATGGCAAGCAACCGCCTGGTGCCGGTCCACGTCGAGGATCTGACCCAGGCGGCGATCCCCTACTGGGAGCTGCGCAAGCAGGCGGACCATCTGGTCACCGGCATCGAGGACACCTTCCTGACCGCCTACCGCAACGGCAGCTTCCAGTACCTGCTCATCGTCGCCGACCGGGTCTGACGCCTTCGCGCGGCGACTCCCCGTGTCCCGTGGACGCCTCCCACGGGCGACCGCCCCTCACCGGCGTGGCAGCCGCGCCGGTGAGGGGCGGTGCAGGCGCGCGGCGGCCGCGATCCAGCCCAGGTGCAGGCGTGACGGTCACCGCCAGGGCGGTCTTCCGTATCACCGCCCCGGCCCCGCCGAGGGGCCGGAAGCTTGATCGACCTCCAGCGTCGGCCGGCAACTCGATCCTCGGCCCGCGTGACGTCCGAGGGCGATGGCGGAGTGGCGGTTGCGCTTCATTAGCCTTGTTGTCATGAATCGCTGGGAAGAGCTGACTGGTGGGACGTCCGGAGAGGACTACGCCGCGCGTCTCGCGGCCGTGGCCGGCAGCGGAAAGGACATGCACGGGGAGGCGCGATTCTGCGCCGCGCTCGTGCCCGCGGGAGCGCGGGTGCTGGACGCGGGGTGCGGTACCGGACGGGTCATGATCCGGCTCGCGGAGCTCGGGTACGACTGTGTGGGGGTGGATCTCGACGAATCCATGCTGGCGGTCGCTCGCAGGCAAGCGCCGGAGCTGACCTGGATCCGGGCCGACCTGACCGATCTCGCCCCGGCCGCGGTTCACGCCGGCACGGGATTCGACCTCGTGGTCGCCGCCGGCAACATCTTCCCGCTTCTCGCCACCGGTACCGAGGCGGCGGCCGTGCGCCGACTGGCCGCGGTGCTGCGCCCGGGGGGTCTGTTCGTCTCCGGATTCGGCTTGGACGAGGCCCATCTGCCGGTGCCGCCGAGCATCACGCTGCCGGAGTACGACGCCTACTGCACCGCGGCGGGCCTCACCTTTGTCGACCGCTTCGCCACTTGGGACGCCGACCCCTATGAGGGCGGCGGGTACGCGGTCAGCGTCCATCGACGCTGAGACGCCCCCCAGCGGCGACGGGCTCGACCTATGGTGCGTCTGTGTCCTTCAGGCCGATGTGATAGGCCAGTGCGGCGGCTTCGGTGCGGCTGGTGACGCCGAGTTTGGCGAGGATGTGCGACACGTGCGTGCTGACGGTCTTGGTGGAGATGTAGAGGGTGGCGGCGATTCTGCCGTTGGTGTATCCGCGGGCCACCAGGTCCAGGACTTCCCGCTCGCGCGCGGTGAGGTCGGACAGGGCGTGGGCAGGGGCCGGTTCGGTGGCCCGCGTGGCGTCGGCAGGTGGACCGGGGGTGGTGTCCGGATCGCTGCGGGCGTCCAGGGTGATGCCGGCGCGCTGGGCGAGCGTGGTGATGTCGGCGAGGAGCAGCGTGGCGCCCAGTTCGCGGGCGGTGGTCTGTGCCTGCCGCAGGGTGGGCGCGACCTTGGGCCGAGGTGTGCGCGTCGCCAGTGCGGCCGCCGCCCACCTGGTGCGGGCGAGGGCGAGTTCGTAGGGGCGGTCCGCACCCGTCAGTGCTTCGATGGCCTGGGCCCATGCTTCGGGGTCGGGGTTTCCGGCGGCCCGGGCGAGTTCCGCCTCGATCATGAGCCGGTACGCGTGCCACAGAGACGTCCGGGCGGTGATGCGCTCACTGTGCCGGCGGATGGCGGCGATGGCCTCGTCGCGTTCCGGGTCGTTGCCGGGTACCCAGGCGTCGGCTTCGGCGGTGGCCGCGGCGTAGAGCATGGGCAGGGAGTAGCGCTCGGTGGCGGGCGGCAGGCCGACGGACAGGATGTCGGACAGCTCGGTACGGGCGTCGCGCAGCCGGCCTTGCCGGGCCGCGATGGCGATGGCGAAGCCGGCGAGCGGGATGA
Source organism: Streptomyces sp. NPDC026673 (assembly GCF_040638135.1). Classification (NCBI taxonomy): domain Bacteria; kingdom Bacillati; phylum Actinomycetota; class Actinomycetes; order Kitasatosporales; family Streptomycetaceae; genus Streptomyces; species Streptomyces sp. NPDC026673. The sequence goes on from NZ_JBEZXR010000128.1 coordinate 8,285, forward strand.
TCAGCTGCGGCTGGACGTCGTGGGCGCCGTACAGGCTGCGCGCCAGGCACAGTTGCCGCGCCGCCTCTTGGAGGTCGCCGTGGACGAACGCCTTGAGGGTACGCAGCGCCGCGACGAGGCCCCGGGCTTTGCGGGAGCGGGCCAGTTGCGCGGCGTCGTCGGTCGCCTCCACCGCCTGCGGCCATCGGCCCAGTGAGAACAGTGACACCGACCGGTTGCAGTGCACCCAGGCTTCCTGGTCCAGGAGCCCTCGGGCGCGGCAGAGTGCGGCGCACTCCTCCGCTACTGTGACGGCTTCCTGTGACAGTCCCATTCCCTCCAGCACCGAGGGCAGGGTGATGCAGGCCCGGCCGATCACTGGCACGGCGTCGATCTCGAGTGCCTGTTCCAGGACCTGGCGCAGTTCGGCGACGCTCTCCTCGAACCGTCCGGTTCCGGTGAGCAACCAGGCGTGGGTCACCCGGGCGTGCAGTTCTCCGTAGTGGTCGCCGAGCTTGCGGGCATAGGCGATCGCGCGGTCGGCGGCGTTGAGGCTGTCGGGACCGGACTGGTGGCGTGCGCCCCACAGGGCGATGCGGGCCAGGATGTCGACGTGCACGGCGGACGGCTGCAGGTCGTGGACGAGTGCCAGCGCCCGGTCGAGTTCGGTCCTGCCGTCGCCGATCCCCAGGCCTTGGACGAGGTCGGCGCGCTCCGCCCAGAACCAGGCACGCCGCAGCGGGTCGGCCTGGTCTTCCGGCAGCGCGATGGCCTCCCGGCACAAGGACATCGCCCGCTCGCGGTCGCCGCTCATCCGTGCGGCCACCGCGGCCTGGGCGAGCAGATCGACGTAGGAGGACGCGTCCGTGGGGGAGCCGGCGGCGGCGTCGGTGGTGAAGGGGGTGGCCGGCAGGCGCAGCGATGCGCGTACGTCCTCGGGTACGACCCGCCACAGTTCCATGGCATGCGTGAGCAGGTTCAGTTCCTCGGTGCAGGCGTAGCGCTCGCGTGCCTCGGCGGCGGCTTGCACGTATTTCTCGAGCGCCCTGACCGGCTCCCGCGCTCCGGCCCAGTAGACCGCCAGCCGGGCGTTGCGCTCCTCCGGGGGTGCCAGCGAGGGATCGGCTTCCAGGGCCTCCGCGCATCGCCGGCTCCATTGGACGAGCTCTCCGGGCAGGACGTCCTCGGCCGCCGCTTCCCTGACGAGGGCGTGCCGGAACCGGTAGCCGGTGCCGTCGGGGGTGGTCCGCAGCAACTGGGCGTCGACGGCCGTACGCACCGCTGCGTTCAGTTCGCCCTCCGGCAATCCGGCGGCGGCCCGCAGCAGGCCGTGTGCCATCTCGCCCCCGCCGACGGCGGCGATCCGTACGACCTCCTGGGCGGCGTCGGGCAGCGCGTGCAACCTGGCCAGCAGCAGGTCGCGGAGCGAGTCGCTGAGCACGGCGCCCGGCCGGTCCTCGCCGGCGTGCAGCAGTTCCTCCACGAAGAAGGGGTTGCCGTCGGAGCGCTCGAAGATCCGGTCCACGGCCTTCGGGTCCGGCGCCGCTCGCTGGATCGCCGCCACCTGGGCGTTCACCTCGTCCCAGGTGAAGGCGGGCAGGTCGATCCGGATGAGATTCCGGATCCGCGCGGCTTCCGCGAGGAACGGTCGGAGCGGATGGCGTCGGTGCAGGTCGTCGGTGCGGTAGGTGCAGACGAGCAGCACATGTCCTGACTGCAGAGCCCGGAAGAGATGGAGCAGCAGCAGCCGGGTGGAGGCGTCGGCCCACTGCAGGTCCTCCAGCACCAGGACCAGGGGACGGTCCGCCGACAACCGCTCCAGGACGCCGACGATCGCCTCGAAGGTGCGCGCGAACGCGTCCTCCTGCGACAAGGGCGGCTCACCCCTGTCCGCGGGCTTCGACCTGGCGCGCCCCTCCGTGGGCATGAGGTCCCGCAGACCGGCCGGCATTGCCCCCGGGAGCGGTCCGTCGCCCTTCGGTGCGTTGTCGGGCGACTGATGCAGGACCGACCGCAGCGCCGCCCGGGGCCCGGCGAAGGGCACCTCCTCCGCGCCCGTCTCCACACAGCCGCCGACCGCCACGACGGTCCCCTCGGCACGGGCCACCTTCGTCAGCTCGTCGATCAGACGGGACTTTCCCACACCGGCCTCGCCGCCGATCAGCATCATGCGCGGCGTGCCCGCGATCGCGTCGTGCAGGGCCTGCGTGAGCGTGCCCAGCTCACGGCCCCGGCCCACGAAGGGGGAAGTGTCCATAGAAGTGATCATTTCATGGCAAAGGTCGCATACGGCCTGGCCGGCCGACACCGCGCCGCCACCGAGCCCGCCCGGGCACCGTCGCCCTCGGCGTCCGGGCGGCCGCGCGTGATCGCTGTCGACGGCACGTGAGGCTATGGCTGTGCGGCCTGCGTGGTGATGAGGTCCAGGAGCTCGTCGACCCGATCGGCGTGCGTACGGTGGGTGACAACACAGGTACGGATTGTCTGTCGACCGTCGACGACGGTGCTGGACAACAGCACCCGCGGGTTGCTGTTGATGCTCGCGAGCAACCGGCGCGTGGCCTGGTCGGCCTCGTTGACGGCCTCTGGGCCCTCGCCGTCGGAGCGCACCCGGAAGGCGACCACGCTCAGGTCCGGGCGCCATGGGACGTCGAGCGCCGGGTGGGCGGCCAGCCTTTCGTGGATCCGCTCTGTCAGGTCGAGTTTCTCGTTCAGGGCTTCCTCGAAGGCGGTCACACCGTGTAGATGGAGCGGTAGCCAGACGCGCAGACCACGGACTTCGCGGGTGAGTTCGGGACCCATGTGGCTGTAGTTGGGCAGCCCGCCGGTCGACTCGATGTCCTGCAGGTAATCGCCGGTGCCCTCGTGTGCGGCATGGAGCTTGGCGGGTTCGCGGACGACCAGGGCACCGGTGCCGAAGGGGAGGAAGAGGGTCTTGTGCGGGTCGAGCGTGACCGAGTCGGCCCGCTCGATCCCCTCCAGTCGCCGACGTCCGCGTTCGGTGAGACGGAAGAAGCCGCCGTAGGCCGCGTCGACGTGGAACCAGAGGTTCTCACGTTCCGCGAGGTCGGCCAGGTCGGGCAGCGGGTCGATGGTGCCGGTGTCGGTGGTGCCGGCCGATCCGACGAGAAGGAAGGGGCGGAGTCCCGCCGCTCGGTCGGCGCTGACCATCGCGGCCGCCGCTTCGACGTCCATGCGCAGTTCCGCTGTGCAGGCCACCGTACGTATGTTGCGTGCCCTGATTCCCGCGAGCCGGGCGGCCTTCGCCACGGAGTGGTGGGTGTATGCCGTGACATAGACAGTGCCGTCGGCGAGATCTTCGCCGAGGTGGTGGTGGCGGGCGGCAACCACTGCCGAGAAGTTGGCCATGGAGCCACCGGTGGTCAGCAGACCGCCGCTGCCCTCGGGGAGCCCGCACACGCTCTGTGCCATCCACCGCAGGACGCTCTCCTCCAGGGCCGCCATCGCCGGAGCGCCGAAGGCGAGGCCGCCGTAGCGGTTGACACCTCGGGTGTAGAACTCGGCGACCGCGGAACTGTAGAGACCGCCTCCGGGAATGTAGGCCATGTCTCCCGGCCCTGCCGTCTCGTAAGCGCAGTCGACGGCGTTGTCCAACCGATCGAGAAGGGCCTTGAGATCCCCGGCCTGCTCCGGGGGCGGGGCGAGGAACGCGGTGACCAGGTCGGCGGTCGCCAGGGGATCCACGGTGTTGCCGGTGGGGCGATCCGGAAGGCTTTCGACGAAGTCCATGACGCGGTCCAGTACAAAGCCGCCCATCTCGGCCATCGCGGCGCGATCCGGCTCCAGCGGGAAATCTTTCATGGGGAACACCCTTACCGGTATGACATCGGAAGCGATTGAGTACAGCTCATTCGAACGGTTGCCGACCCCGATACGCGGACCGGTCGGCTTCCGGCCTCGCATTCGAGGGGTTCCGACCACGTTTACAGGCGCGGGCGGCGATGTCGTCAGCAATTTTCCGCAGATCGCGTGCCTGGCAGGGTCGACGCTGTACCGCCCGGACGCCCGGCCCGTCGCAGCACGACGAAGAACACCCGTTTCGCAGTGTGAGGACCGTCACTCGGCCGAGTTCGTACTGTCGTACCGGTCGCCGTGAAAGGCGCTCCCTCAGGTACCTGTACCGACAGAATCAGGCTTTTCCCGATGCGGCTGACCCCGTCGCGACGAAGGATTGGGCGCACGGCAAGCGTTGCGAGGTCGGACCGCATTGCGGACCGGGGGCGCAGTGGAATGAAGAGAATCGAGACGTGTATTTATCGGTGGGAGTGGCAGCTTCCATTTCGCCGCAGTGCGGTAAGGCCGCATCGGCCGTATTCACAAGCGTGGTGTCGACCTGTCCCGTCGGCGGAAGCACGGGACGGTGGAACCGCCCGTTCGGGTAGCCCGATTTTTTCGGTGATCAGCATACGGAGACCATCATGTCCACGACCAGGAAGACGGGGCCTCGGCTGCGCGCATCAGGTACGGCCGTGCCCCGAGAAGAGGGCGCGGGCCCGGGAAGCGAGGACTTCGGCACCGGGTACTACGGCAAACTCTTCACCTCCCTGGGCGTCGACGGGGACGGCACGATCGCCCTGAGCCAACTGGCCTCCAGGCTGCGCGAGTCGGGTATCTCGGAGTCGGATCCGCGGGTTGCGGAGGTGTGGGCGGCGCTGCGCCGGGGGGCGGACATCGAGGGCCGGTCCAGGATCGACATCGACCGGTTCATCGGCTTGTGCAAGATGGGCGGCGGTGTGTTGGCGAAGTCCATCAGGGGGGACTTCGTCATTCCCGACTTCGGTGCGCTGCAGAGGGAGATCTCCGGGATCTACGAGGAACTGCGGCGGGTCGACGAGGGGCGTGTCGCGGACTACATCCCGCAGTTGGGGCGGGTGGATCCGGAGATGTTCGGGATCGCGCTGTGCACCACGGACGGGCAGCGGTTCGCGGTCGGTGACGCCGACACCCTGTTCTGCGTGCAGTCGGTGTGCAAGCCGGTCAACTACTGCCTGACGCTCGAGGAGCACGGCACCGATGTGGTGCACCGGCATGTGGGCCGGGAGCCCAGCGGCCGTGGCTTCAACGAGCTCACGCTCAACAGTGACGGTCTGCCGCACAACCCGATGATCAACTCGGGTGCCATCATGTCGTGCTCGCTGATCCGCCCGAAACAGGACACGGCCGACCGTTTCGACTACGTCGCCGAGACCTGGCGGCGGTTGTCCGGCGGTGGCCAAGTGGGCTTCAACAACGCGGTGTATCTGTCGGAGCGGCGCACCGCGGACCGCAACTTCGCGCTCGGCTACTTCATGCGCGAGACCGGTTCCTTCCCGCAGGGCACGGATCTGGTGGAGACGCTGGAGTTCTACTTCCAGTGCTGCTCGATCGAGGTGGACGCCCGGTCGTTGTCGGTGGTGGCGGCGTCCCTGGCCAACGGCGGGGTCAATCCGCTGACCGGGGACCGCGTGTTCTCCGCCGACACGGTGCGCAAGTGCCTGTCGCTGATGTCCTCGTGCGGGATGTACGACTACTCGGGCGAGTTCGCGTTCACCATCGGGCTGCCGGCGAAGAGCGGTGTCTCCGGCGGGCTGATGATCGTCGTCCCCGGGGTGATGGGCATCTGCGTGTGGTCCCCGCGGCTGGACGCGCTGGGCAACTCGGTGCGCGGGGTGGCGTTCTGCAAGGAACTGGTCGGGCGCTTCAACTTCCACGTGTACGACTCCTTCGCCGCGGGCGAGGTGTCCGGCAAGCGGGATCCGCGGCGCGGGAAGAACGAGGAGGAGATCTCCTCCACGATGCGGCTGCTGTGGGCGGCCAGCCAGGGTGACCTGGACGATGTCCGGATCGCCCTGGCGACGGGGAAGGACCCGAACTCGACGGACTACGACAAGCGGACCGCGCTTCACCTGGCCGCCTCCGAAGGGCACGTGGAGGTCGTGCAGTACCTCCTCGACCACGGCGCCGACGCGGGGGCCAAGGACCGCTGGGGCGGCACCGCGCACACCGACGCCCAGCGCGGCGGCCACGACCGCGTGGCCGAGCTCCTGCGACCCGCCCCCACCGTGGCCGGGTAGCCCGCAACCGGCCACCCGCCCGCGCGCGAGGGCGCGATTCACCGGTACCACCCATGTCCTGCCGTCCGGCGGCAGGACAATTGAGAGAGAGAAGAGACAAGTGGTTTTCAAGGCCGAGTACATCTGGATCGACGGTACCGAGCCGACCGCCAAGCTGCGCTCGAAGACCAAGATCCTCGCCGACGGCGCGGAGCCGGGTGT
>NZ_JBEZXR010000129.1:0-14271 GCF_040638135.1 Streptomyces sp. NPDC026673
GCCCTTACCGCAGGCCGTCGTGGGCCCGGCCCGATCCGCACCGCGCCGGGCCCACCACCCGGCGCCCCCTCCCCCACCCATGGCCAGCGCAGCGCCTCCCCACGGCTCCCGCCACCCGAGGACAACCCCCGAACACCGCCGGCCACCACCCCACACCCACCACACACACAGGCCCACACAGGAGAAGTCAGACCAACCAGCCCGCAGGAAAGGCCACTTGACCAGCCGAAACAGCCAATCTCCCGTCAGACCGGTGCACGGCATGGTGCACGCCATGCCGCGCGGGATGCTGCACGGGATCGCGCACGGAATGGTGCACGGGATCCTGCCCCACGGCAGCTGGGCTGCTCGGGCTGGTCACCATCAGGGCCCACAGGATGCTCTCGTCCGAAGCATCTTCAAACCCGCTGTACGCATGGGCGTGCGCGGCACGGTCACCGCACCCTTGGGGAAGGTCGCTGGCGAGGTCTCCACGGCTCCCCTGACTGCCGCGTGGGAGGGCCAAGCCGCGAAGGCTGGAGGAAGTCCCGCTGGAGAACCCCTGCCGCCTGCGAGGGCACCGGCAGGTTCGAGGGAGTCCGGAGGCTGAAGGGATGTCTGCCGCGGAAATATCGGAAAGGGTTCGATGCGGCCCACCGGCTCGTACAAGGAGCTGCGGAAGGGTCTCCTTTGCCGTACGAGGGGGTTTTCCGGGCGGTGTCGGTGCTGCGGGCCAAGGCTGCAGAGTGGCGGCGCATCGGCGACCTGGAGGAGCAGCGAGGGCTGACGGTGTACTCGGTGCGGGCCGATCCGGTGTATCTGCGCTGACAGATGGAGCGTGATGCTGCCGTGGGCGAGACGCGGCGGAGGTTTCGTGCAGCCCGAAAGGATTTGCATCGGGCGCGGGAGGATCGGAAGCAGGGGCTGGTGGTGTCGTTGGGTGGTGAGGCCGACAGGCGGGTGCGGGAGTGGGCGGACCGGTACGGTGTCACGCCCGGGCGTCTCTTGAATGAGTTGGTGGAGCAAACGCAGGTGGATAAGGCGGGTCAATTGGTGGTCGTGGCGTTCACGCCGTCTTTTAAGGAGGGGCAGGCGTGAGTTTTGTGCGGCTGCGTGAGCACCAGGTCGAGGCGAATTCCCGTGTCCGCCAGTGGGTGGGATTCCCTGCACGTTCTGCGGTTCCTGCTGAAGGGGCGCGGGCAACGCTGGTGTCCGCCACCGGGTCCGGGAAGACGATCACCGCGGCTGTGGCTGCGCTGGACCTGTTCCGGGACGGCCGCATCCTGGTCATGGTGCCCACCCTCGACCTGCTCGTGCAGACCGTCGAGGCGTGGCGCCGGGTCGGACATCGCGGGCCCATGGTCGGCGTGTGCTCGCTGGAAGGCGACGACGTCCTGGAGCAGCTCGGTGTGCGGACCACCACGAACCCGATCCAGCTCGCCCTGTGGGCCGGAACCGGGCCAGTGATCGTGTTCGCCACCTACGCGTCGCTGGTGGACCGCGAGGACCCCGAGGACGTCACAGGTGGTGGACGGGTGCGAGGGCCGCTGGAGGCGGCACTGGCCGGCGGGGAGCGCCTGTACGGGCAGCGGCTGGGCCCGTTCGACCTGGCGATCCTCGACGAGGCGCACGGCGTTGCCGGGGACCTGGGTCGGCCGTGGGCCGCGATCCACGACAACACCCGCATCCCCGTCGCCTACCGGCTGTACCTGACGGCGACGCCGCGGATCCTGGCCGCGCCGCGGCCGCCGGTCGGCAAGGACGGGACCGAGCTGGAGATCGCCTCGATGGTCTCCGACCCGGCTGGCCGCTACGGGGAGTGGATCTTCGAGCTGGGGCTGTCGGAGGCGGTGGAGCGGGGCATCCTCGCCGGCTTCGAGATCGACGTCCTGGAGATCCAGGACCCCGACCTCACTCTGGGAGCCTCCGAGGAGGCAATGCGGGGCCGGCGGCTCGCGCTGCTGCAGGCAGCGCTGCTGGAACACGCCGCCGCCCACAACCTCCGCACGGTCATGACGTTCCACCAGCGCGTCGAGGAAGCTGCCGCGTTCGCCGCCAAGCTCCCGGAAACCGCAGCCGAGCTCTATGGGAGCGAGCCGTCCGAACATGCCCTGGCCGAAGCCGGCTCGCTGCCGGCGTCGACGATCGACGCCGACTTCTACGACCTCGCCGCGCACCGGCACGTCCCCCCGGACCGGGTCTGGGCGCAGTGGCTGTGCGGCGACCACCTGGTGGCGGAGCGCCGTGAGGCGATCCGGCAGTTCGCCAACGGCACCGACGCGGACGGCAAGCGGGTCCACCGGGCGTTCCTCGCCTCGGTTCGCGTCCTCGGCGAGGGCGTCGACATCACCGGCGATCGAGGCGTCGAGGCCGTCTGCTTCGCCGACACCCGCGGCTCCCAGGTCGAAATCGTCCAGAACATCGGCAGAGCCCTCCGGCCCAACCCCGACGGCCGCACCAAGGTGGCGCGCGTCATCGTCCCCGTCTTCCTCCAGCCCGGCGAAGACCCCACCGACATGATGGCCTCTGCCTCGTATGCACCCCTGGTCGCCGTCCTGCAGGGCCTGCGCTCGCACTCGGAGCACCTTCTCGAGCAGCTCGCCAACCGCGCTCTGGCGAGCGGGCAGCGGAAAGTACATGTTCGACGCGACGCGGAAGGCCGCATCATCGACGCCGGCAGCGGCCCGGACGGCAGCACGGCAGGCGAGGACCAGGGCGCTGCGGAGGGCCGGACGGGGACGGGGGCCGCGGTCGAGTCGGCGCTGCTGAACTTCGCCACCCCCCGCGACCCCGCCACCATCGCCGCATTCCTCCGCACCCGCGTCTACCGCCCCGAATCCCTCATCTGGCTCGAGGGCTACCAAGCCCTCCGACGCTGGCGTACCGAAAACGGCATCACCGGCCTGTACGCCGTGCCGTATGACACCGAGGTCGACCTGGGCGTGACGCGGTTCCCGCTCGGGCGCTGGGTCAACCAGCAGCGAAGGGCGTTGCGGGCAGGGGAACTGGAGGAACGGCGCAGGAAGCTCCTCGATGAGCCGGAAGCCGGCATGGTGTGGGAACCTGGCGACCAGGCCTGGGAAACCAAGCTGGCGGCGTTCCGCTCCTTCCACCGAGCTCACGGGCATTTGGCTCCCAGGCAGGACGCCGTGTGGGGCGAAGCCCCCGACGACGTAAGCAAGCCGGTGCCCATCGGGCAGCACCTGGCCAACCTCCGCCGCAAAGACGGCCTCGGCAAAGACCCCGAACGTGCCGCCCAGCGGGCGGCGCAGCTCGCCGCCATCGACCCCGACTGGAACTGCGCTTGGCCCCTGGACTGGCAACGCCACTACGCCGTCCTCCGCGACCTCGCCGAGACCGAGCCCGACCATTCGGTAGCCGGCATCGAACCCGGCGTCACCTTCGAAGGCGACGATCTCGGGGCATGGCTGGTGCGGCAGTCGAAGGGCTGGGCGCAGCTCAGCACCGAACAGCAGCAACGGCTCACCGCACTCGGCATCCAACCCGCCCCGGCAGGCGAGAGCGAGTACGCGCCGCCAAAGGGCACAGCGCACGAATCGAGCAAGGCACAGCAGGCCTTCCAGCGCGGCCTTGTAGCCCTCGCGCAATGGATCGAGCGAGAGGGCACGGGGCGCCCCGTACCCCGCGGGCACGGCGAACCGATCGCGGTCGACGGCCAGGAAGAGCCGGTGACCGTGAGGCTCGGCGTATGGATCACCAACACCAAAACCCGCAGAGACAAACTCACCCCCGAACAACGCACCGCCCTCGCCGACCTCGGAATCGAGTGGGCGTAACGGCCCACGTCAGCGGCCCTGCTCGCTCGGGACGGGGAAACCCTGGGCGACAGCCGGGACCACGCCTCATGGATCTCCAACATCATCGAGGAATGATCAGATCAGTCAGTTGCCCCACAGTCGGTACCCGACCGCGGTTGAACACGACCGCAACAAGCAGCACCACTACCGGCAGCAAAGGGACGAGCGCAGCATCGGGCAATCCAAGGACGGCCGCGCCCGCCATAGTCAACACGACCACGACCCCTACCCCGACCACCCGCAATCGCTCCCGCGGCGCGGCCGGAGTCACCTCAGCAAGTTGATCTGCGTCCAGAAGGTCGTCGATACGGCCCTCGGCGTAACGTTCAGCAATTGTCAGCAGCATCACGATGAGGTCCTCAAGGGCGCGGCCCGGCTCGGAATCCTGGCGTGCTTCAGCTCTCCGTAGCGCGCCCACCACCAATGCGGCATGGGCTTTGAACTGCCGTTCGTTGTGTCGTCGGGCTCTAGCGCGGCGGGTACGGTGGGCCCTCCAGATGGCGCGTTCCACTGGTTGCATGGAAACGCGGGGGATCTGGCAGTCCGGCTGGGTTTGCTCCCAGCGACGGAGAACCGTGGCGCACTGGACTGCGACCGTCAGCAGTGGAACGACCGGCCAGCAGCGCCGGTCCTCCATTCGCGGAGTCTTCTTCTCCGGGTACCCGTCGAGGGCCTCCAGATCATACGCCGCAACCGTCAGGCTACTGCCGGAGCCGATCAAGTTCATACGTTTGATGACCCGTACTTCAGCGACCAGAATCAGGGCCCAGACGAGAAGCACCGTTACCTTGCTGAACGCGGAAAAGCCCCAGAGACGCACCGACATCGGCACCGACACGATGCTGCTGAGCAGTGCCTGCACCACCCCAGGGTGCGGCCCAGGATCCGCGCTCAGCCGAAGCTGCCCCCAGTCGGCTAAGTCGTCCACGTGCCCCAAGATGAAGAGCAGCAGGAAGAACCGGACTGTCTTGATTGGCACAGCCAAGGGCCGAGCGCGCCACCACCGCACAACATACTGAGCGGCCAATCCATGGCCGCCAACCCGATCGCATATTCGAGGCGGCAACAGCAGAATCTGCATGAGAAGCGGAGCAGCCCGACGCAACCCCCAAGCGGCGCGCAGTCGCTCGAAGCGCTCCAACAACCCCGACCACCAACGCTGAACCGGTCCAGAAGTGATGAGCAGAACCATGCCGATCGAGATCAACCACAGGGCAATCGCGACGAGAAGACCGATCGTGGACACGTCGACAGTCTCGCGCATCTCACCGACAGCGGGACTCCGAACGCGACGGGCCCAGCACGATCACCGACGCTCGCGACGCACCGTGGTTCCCGCGCTGACTAGCGACGCGCCCCAAGGCACCCGCGGCCGCCAATCCGCACGGAACCTGACCTCGGGTTCCAGGCACTGTGGCAGCGTCATGAGTGAATAGTCCCCGAGGCAAACCAGTCACGAGCCACGGGTAGCGCCTCGTCGGGTAGATCGGTGAGGAAGACGACGGCGAGGCCGCGACGGGCTCTGGAGCAGGAGACGTAGAACAGGTTCCGCGAGCGTTCGAGACGCTTTTCGATGTCCTGTCCGGTGAACATCTTGCCCATGTTGTACATGGTCCACGAGGCGTCGTCGATGATCACGATGACGTTGTCGAACTCGTCGCCCTTGACCCCGTGCTGGGTGTGGAAGGGGGTGCGCTGATCCCGGTACTCGACGAAGCGCGCGACTTCCAAGTAGGGAATCTCACGAAGAGTGTTCGAGAAGTCTGCGAGCTTCTGGTCGTAACCTTCGAGGCCTTCCACATTACGCCGGCGTTCGAGGTCCTTGAGCTGTCGGGGTACGGAGAGAAGGTGACCGCGGGCCATGTGGTCGAGGACGTCGCCGATGGTTCCGGTCTCTCGTACGCCTACGAGTTCTTTGATGTCGGCCGCGATCCGCTGTTTGTGACTGTGGCGTGTGATGGTGGTACGGCCCGCCCCCAGCAGCCCTGTGACTTCTGCATAGTCGAGGGCTTGGTAGGCGTCGCAGAGGGCTTCGACGCGGCTCAGGTACTGGATGTATGGCTCGTCGTTCTCCAGGAGTTTGTCGCGGCCTCGACCCCCGAGGATTTGGTACTGCTGCAGAAGCCCTTCGTAGGCGAGCGTGCCGGCGATGCCCCGGTGGGTAAGCATCAGATAGTTGGTGGTGTCCTCGGACCAGCCCATTCCGTGAAGGTGGTCGCGGGCCGCTTCAAAGCGCGCCTGCCCTGCAGGAAGAGCGGCGTTAAGGAAGAGATGCACTTCTCCTTCCTTGTACTCGCTTACGGACTCTTGCTGCAGTGCCGGGCGGATCTTATTCAGAACGGCGACGACCGGAGGCGAGCAGCGGTAGTTCTCGTGCTTGGTAATGGGGGTCAGCTTGGTATGGGCGACGGCGCCCTGGCCGGAGTTGTAGATCTTCTGCATCGAGTCGCCGAAGAGTCCTACGACGCAGGTACGGCGGCCTGATCCTGCGAGGTGGTCGAGCAGGAGTTTGATTGTTTTGGGTGATGTGTCCTGATATTCGTCGACGAAGATGATCGGGTAGCGGTCGGCGATGAGGCGCGTGAGTTTTGTGTGCTCGATGGCCAGGCGCAGCGCCAGGTCGATGACCTCGTCGTGGGAGATTTCGCCTCGGTGCAGGCGTCGGCGGTCGAGGTACTGGATGGGCAGCGGCGGGACGCTGATCTCGCTGAGGTCTTCGGGTTTGGACAGGGTGCTGTTGTACTCGATGATCTGCTGCCACAGCTCGGGCCCGAAGCCCTTGATAATTTCCCAGAGGAAGTCGTGGATGGTCGCGACGGTCACGGCGGGGTCGTCGTTGATCCGCTCACTGATCTTCCGCTTGGCGACGTTGGTGAAGGTGATGCAGGCGATCCGCTGGCCTTGGCGTGCCAGCTCCGCCCTCTGCTCCGCAAGGACGTGCTGGAGGGCTTCCACCAGTGTCGTCGTCTTGCCCGCACCTGCTCCGGCTTCGACCAGGAAGCTGCGCCTGTCCTTGAGTGCGTCGACCACTTGGTCGATGGTTTTCACGGACGTGTCAGCCATTGCAGGCCTTCGTCGATGTAGCGGGGCACCTGCCAGTCGCTGAGCAGCATCGCGTCGAAGGCGAAGTCCGTCTTGTGGTCACTGAGATTCTTTGCGATGTCGTAGGCACTGGCTTCGATGATGGGCCCGCTCGGGTTCTCGCCGACGGTGCGGACGAAGTGACCCTTCAGCGCGAGGCTGTTGAGGTTGTCGGCGAGAGTCGCAGCGTTGGCGATGATGAAGGCGTCCTCGAAGCTGCGGCCGCAGGGGCCGTCAGGCTGTTCGGGAACCTGGTAGGCAACACGGACGCTGTTGCTGATCTTGTCCTCGGTCGCCGTCTCAAGGAGCGAGGTGATGGTGTCTTTTCCAGGAAGCCATTTTTTCAACGTTGCGTTGGAGGTGAGCGCGTCAGGGTTGTTGGTCGGGCAGCCGGGGCGCTTCGGTTTAGCTGGGTCGACGGAGTCTATGTCCGTGATGATGAGGCACTTGACGTTCAGGAACTCAAGCAGTTTGCGGAAGCGGACCGCGTAGGCGTCGCCCACCTCGATCACCGACACGTACTGGCGCTGCAGCTCCTCGGCACAGCGGGCGATCATCTTGGGCAGCAAGAGCCGCTCGGCGGTTCCCTCGATGAGGATGATCTTGTCGGCGAAGAACATGTCGCAGCGGTGCAGCTCCATGTACTGCTCGAGGAAGCGCAGGGTCTCCCTCCCGTCGCCTGTCTTCTTGACGTCGGCCTGGAAGGTAGATAGGTCCTTGATGGTGATGCCGGGACCCGTGGCGTCGAAGTAGCGGATCTTCGCGAAGCCACTCCGGGCGACCATGTGGGAGGAGTGGGTGGTGATGACCACCTGGACGTTCCGGGTGGTCTTGCTCTTGATGTAGTCCTCGATGTTCTTGATGAACGTCTCTTGCATCTGCGGATGCAGGTGAGCTTCGGGCTCCTCGATGAACAGGATCTGCAGTGCGGGCTGCGGGCTGGCCTGGTCGCAGCTCTCGAGGAAGCCGCGTATCTGCAGGATGGTGAAGATGAGCTTGCTGTACCCGAGGCCGTTGTGCCCTTCGGGCAGCGGGTACTGGTCGTCGCCCGACGGGTACTGGATGCGTGTACTCCCCCGCAGGACGGCGGAGCCCTCGATTAGCGAGACGATCCGGGGTGCGTGCAGTGGGGTGACCAGGCCCAGGCCGAATCTGTTCAGGTCGTCGAGAAACGGCTCGAAGATCTCGTCGTAGTTGGCATCCAGCTCCCTCGACGCGGAAGCAAGGGCTTCTTCGATCTGGTCGACGTTCCTTCCACGCCTGTCGTCCGTGCTTGAGGCCCGGTAGTAGGCCTCGAACGTCTTCGACAGGGTGCGCGTCTTGTCCGCAGGTGTGTCGTCGAACTTGTTCTGAGCGTAGATGAACCGCACGGCAAGGATAGCCCTGGCGGCGCTCGGCTTGAGCTCGCGTGTGACCGAGTCGTCGACGGGGCTGACCGCACGGTAGGTCGTGGTGAAGTAGTCGGCGAACTTTCTGCGGAGCCACTTGTAGCTGTCGAAGCGTTCACCAGCGCGCTTGCTGGACTCACAGAAGTCCGCGAGGAGCTTCGCGGGATCTGTGGCAGCGAGGGTGGCGACGATGCGCACCGTATGGCAGTTCTCGTCGAGGTCCAGAATGACTGCGCTAATGGGCGCGAGGTCATCGTCCTCGTCGTAGTCGATCGTAAGTGCGAGGCGGATGGCAGGCACTGATTCAATGGCCTTGCTCCGAAGGACCTCGCTCGCTCCCTCGTCGCCGGCAGTTGCCTGCTGCTCGGCCTCGGCGAAGAGCTCGCGAGCGTGCACCAGGTCGGCGATGCGACTCGTCGTGAGGTCCTCGAGCACGAACTTCACGTCGTCGCTGGAACTGAAGAATTTTTCAAACAGATTGACGAATGAGGTCTTCGCGCTGTTGTTCCTGCCCACGATCAACGTCGTGGACGGGTCGACATGGATGTCTGCCTGCTGCAAGGCGCGGAAGTTGCTCACTTCAGCATGAACGACGTGCATCGTGCTCCTGGGATCAGCCTGCCAAGTCTGCGCCAGTACCGGCGGCTCACAGCTGCCGCGAGAGTGACGCTAAGCAGTATGTGACACAAATGGTGATGCAGAGTCGCTTTCGTCCAAAGTGACAGCCCGCGCGCTTGCTGTGCGACGGAGCGATCCAGATCGACGCGATCGGGATACTACGGACATGGCTTCCGCCGCGCAGAAAGCGCCACGAGCAAGTCGCCCGCGCGGCGCGCCGGACACCACGCCGGCCGATCGGTAGCCGAACGTAACGAGAGTGCCAGGAATCCCGGGCTGAGCAACTACACCCCGTTACTTCCGGCCCGTGGTCGTGCCTGCGGCCCGGGACGGGATCATGCCCGCTGGGTCAGAGTCCGGGCAGCGCCCGCCGAAGCCGGAACGGCGCCGATGCCCGCAACGTGAGACCCCACGGCCCTTACAGAGCGCCATGAGACCGAATCGACGCCGCTCACTCGACGCTCACGCCCTGACGGCCTGGCTGCTGTGCCTGGCCATGCTCCTCATGGTCGTCCCGGGCGCACCGCCGCGGTGACCGCCTACGGCACCCGCCTCGAGCACCACCTGCACCAACCCAAGGCTGAGGAATGATGGCGCTCACCATTCCACCGGCCGCGGTCGCACGGCACGGCCACTCACGAGTCGGAGACCGAAGGGCGAGCCGTCCTACCGGGAGAACTTCATCAAGAAGTGCCCGGGAAAGGTGTAGAACGATCCGGAACGTATCCTGGACTGGATCGCTCACTTCACCCTGTCCGACCTGCACATGCGGCTCGCCGCTCGGTGGCTGACCCAGCTGTAACTTGCAGTTGGACTTCCGGCTGGAGAGCACGATATGCGGGGAGGGGGTCAGTCACCGGTACGCGTGCCGCGGCCTCCAGAGCAGGTCCATGCGCCACACAAGCTCGACGCCCCGTCCTGCTCATTTGAGGGGACTGCCGAACCGCGCGCGCCGACAGGCTCCGCGCAGTCTGGCGCAAGGTGCCCCAACAACGGCACGATGCAGCAGGGCATCGTGGCCGGCTCGCCGGCCGCGCTGGGCGGGAGGGGGGCAGTCTGATGCTGGTACAGGTGCGGGTGGGCGGGGATGAGCCGGAGCCGGAACTGCGGGGCCTGCACGGTTGGCTGACGCAGGAGCCTGCGGTGCGGAGCACGGCGTCGGTGTCGCTGGTCGAGCGGCCGGCGAGGCCGGGTGAGATGGGCGGGTGGCTGGACGCGGTCCAGCTGGTGACGGACAACGGGTGGAGCGCCGCGTCCTTCGTGCTGTCGGTGGTCACCTGGCGGCAGACGCGGCCCCCGCGTGTCGTCATCCGCCGCGGCGACCTCGAGATCAGCGTGACCGACGGTTCGGATGACGAGGTCAGGCGCATCGTTGCGCTGCTGGAAGACCGTGGCGAGGCCGGGGGCGAAGCGTAGTGACCGGCATGCCGGACCCGAAGGGGTCGCGGGCGGTCCTGGTCGGGGTCAGCCTCTACACGGCGCTGGAGTCCCTACCGGGTGTGGCGAACAATCTCCCGGCGCTGGCGGCCGCCTTGAGCAGCGGCTCGTCCTGGGCGCTGCCCGCGGGGCATTGCACGGTGGTGGCCGAGCCCTCCACCGCGATGGAGATGCTCGACCCGATCGCGGAGGCCGCCGATGCTGCGCGGGACACGCTGCTGGTGTATTTCTGCGGGCACGGCCTGACCGACAGCCGCGGCGAGTTGCTCTTCGGGCTGCCCGGCGCGCGCCCTGGCTGGAGCCACACCGGTGTGGCGTACCAGGCGTTGCGGGATGTCATCACCACGGGCAGGGCCCGCCGGTACGTGATCATCCTGGACTGCTGCCTGAGCGGACGCGCCCTGGGCCTGATGAGCAGCCCGGCGAATCTGCTGGCGGACCAGGCCGTCATCGAGGGCAGCTACCTGCTGGCGGCCGCCCCGGAGAACGGTGCTGCCCTGGCCCCGCCCGGCGAGAGGTACACCGCTTTCACCGGGGAACTGCTGCACGTCCTTGAGCACGGCATCGACGGTGAGCCCGCGGAATTGGACCTGGAGACCGTCTACCGGCACCTGCGCACCACCTTGCGGGCCAAGGGCCGGCCCGTGCCGCAAAAACGCGACCGCAACACCGCCGGTCGGCTCCTGCTCGCCCGCAACCGGTCCCCCCGCCCCGGCCCCGGGGCCCACGGCAGGGGAGACGATGCGCGCTGGCCGGACCCGGAGACCTTCCTCACCCCGAGGATGTTCCTGGACGGCCTCATCCAGGCCCGCAGCACGAGCCAAGCAACCTTCGTGGAGCTCAGTGCCCGGTCCCAGCCCCACCTGGGGCCCGGCGCATTCAGCCGTCAGGTCAACCTCACCGAACTGCCGAAGATTTGGAAGACCACCGGCATCTTCCTCGCCGCCTGCGGCCTGACCCCACAGCAGTGCGCGGCATGGAAGGCCTCCTGGGCCCGGCTAAGAGCCGAAGCCGCCGCGCACCCCGAGCCAGAGCCCTCCCCGCCGGTGGCACCCACCCAGGACCGGCGGCCACGCCGCAGGTGGCGCCGCCCGGCCTGACCGCCCAGCTCCGAACGATGAGTACACGACGCCGGCCTCCCCGCCTGGCCCCTGCAGTCAGGCCGGGTTGCCCGGTCGCGGCAACGTCACCGGCCCTGCTTGGCGGAATGCGACGGAGTGGGCTGATACGCCGGCGCACCTGTACCGGAGGAGTCCGTGGAGAACAGACCCAGCCACGCGCCCAGCACCAGCAGAGCCACCACGACCCCGGTCATCCCCGAGCTCTTCACCGCCCGAGACCCGGACGACCCCCGCTTCACCCAATGACCCGCCCGGTAGTACTCACCAGGACGACCCGACATCCCACACCCCCGATCACCACACGCGAACGGACCACCCGCCGCCGGTCACTCAGTGTCGCATCCCTAACCTGAACTATCCCTGCCATATCGCGACTTGGCTAAGTATGCCCGTTACATCGCGCGACAGATCCGGTACTCCCCCGCCAGCCGTGCAGGTCACAGCCTGTAAAGACCCCAGGTCATGTGACACCCCTCACCAGTAGCCCGCCCGGTCGGACAGAACCCAGCGCATGAAACCAGCCGCAAATCAGACCACCCTCACACGCAACAGCGGATCGCACTCGTTTCCCCTCTGCTGCCGGCCACCGGCGGCTTGACTGGCCTGATGACCGACACCACCGAGCTTCCCCGCCCGCCGGCCATGCCCGGGCGAGACGACAGTCAGAACACGCCTCCACGATCCTGCGGCAGGCCTGCAGCGCGGCGTGGCGTGTTCCGCGTCGCACCGCTGGCCGAGGAGACGACGTGGTCGCTGATCGGCAGGCTTGCCGCTCGCTACGGACTGAACGCCTCAGGGGTGATGGGGTGTTGACAGTGGGGCAACCACCGTCAGCACAGGGAACGGACATCCAGCCCAGCCCAGCCCAGGACGGGCGGGACGACCGTGTCGGCGACGCTGTCGCGTCGTGGGTTCACCCCTACATGGCCCGAACACGATCGGCGTGCAGGTGCGAACTCTCGACCAAGCGCTGGAAGCGCATGCCGGGAAACCGTCCGCAGCGAGCTCAGGCACCTCGGCACAGACGCGGGCTGCTCAGTCGTAGGAGGGCCGCGCAAGGTGATTGCCGTCGGCGTCCTTCCCGCCACTGGACCAGTAGCTGCAGTCACCTGAGCGGTACACCTCGTGCAGGTGCGGGGCTACGTGGGACTTCACCAGACGGCCGTGCGCAGGGCCGCCCCACAGGCGGTACGTGTAGACGATCGGGAACCGGCTATCGGGATCACTGCTGTTCATGCGGCGCACCGTAGGAGACCGGGCTGGCTTGTGTCGCTCCCTGCCCTTCGCGGCCTGCAGCATGCGGTTACTGCCGTCTGTCGGCCAAGACGTCCGCCCGTATCCGCAGCCGGTGCAGCAAGTGCGATGGCTTGGGCGGCCAGATCCGGCGGTCGCAAGGCATCAGCGCGGTGAGAGACCTCCCCACTTCACGGACAAGGCGCAGTCCACGACCGCCCGCGGGACACTCCAGCGTCTTCCTGACTGACGCCGACGTGCCTGGACCTGGCGCACAGCATCGGTCGCCGAGACCGGCACTGCCAGGAGACCCCGCTCGGATGCGGTTCACACGGGAATTTCGCCTTCGACGATGGCCGTCACCTCGTCGCTCAGGAACTCGATCCACTCCTCGTTCCTGCCGCCGAGGAGGGGGTGGTGCACCAGCGGTACGCCACGGGGGCACAGGTTTCGCAGATCGGTCGCTGTGACGTCGTCTCCGTACTGGAGCCAGTCGTTGACGGTTGCCCATCGTTGCTGGTCGAAGACCGATTCACCGGCGGACTCGTCGTCCCACCGATCGCTGGGGGTCAGAGCCCAGGCCAGAGGCCGGAAGTAGACCTCGGAGAAGACGTCGTAGTACTGCCTGTATTTCAGCACTCGGTGGCCGTTGAACATACTGGCCAGACGTGTCCCTCTGGAGCGGTGCAGGCCCAGGCGCAGCGTGGCTCCGTCGGGCATGGTGATGTGATCGCGTCGCTCGCGAAGGTCGTCAGCGAGGCCGGGGAACATCACGCGCAGGTGGGGGGTGGTGGCGAACATGCCGATGAGGATCGATCGTGCGACGCGGCCTGGAGCCAGACGAATTGGCGGGGCTGGCTCCCCAGGAAGGTGGAGGCGCTGACGCGCCCGCGTGTAGGTCTCCAGCGCCATGGTGAAATCTGCGTAAGCCGCGTCGTAGTTGGCGCCGGCGAAACTGTTGCAGTCGCGGCAGAGACCTCTCAACCACATGCCGCCGGCGTATGCTCGGCCATTGCTGCGTGACCGATCGTGGATGCGAACGGTGGCACTGGTCACCTTGCCCCGGTTGCCTGCAGCCTGAGGCGGAACATGCGCTCTCGTCATCTCGCGCACCTGGCCGCACAGCCCGCAGGGTCGCAAACCCGCACTCCGCAGGTCAACGCCCAGGGTTCCAGGAGGCCGATTATCTGGCATCCGAGGAGCGTAACGGATATTCAAATCCTGCGTCTGCCCCTTTTCTTTCGCTAAAAGCGCTGGCCGCTCGGGTGCTGAAATCGGTGGGCCTACCGGCCCCGACTGTACGGGACCCCGCCATCCGCCCTGGTCTATCCGCGCCCATCCCAGCCCGGGGTGGCGCTGCCCCCTTTGGCGTCCGTCTCCACCCGCTCCACACTGCGGTGCCAGCTCGTGGGCCAGTCCCTGTGCCCGCGTATCTGGAGCACTGGCCGATGAGGATCCGCAAGTCGACTAGCGGACCTCTCATCCTCAACGCAGTGGCGGCCCATCCCCGCGGGGATGGGCCGGCGCCGAACCTTCTGGCCGCCGCCCGGTCCTGGCTGTCCGACCTGGCCCGCTCCGGCTGGCAGGGCCTCGACC
>NZ_JBEZXR010000130.1:0-13635 GCF_040638135.1 Streptomyces sp. NPDC026673
ACGCTTCAACCGCACCCTGCTCGAGGAATGGGCCTACGCACAGCCCTACCGCTCAGAGACCGAACGACGAGCCGCATTCCCGCACTGGCTTCACACCTACAACCACCACCGCGGACACACCGCCCTGAACGGCAAACCACCCGCCAGCCGCGTCCCCAACCTCACAGGGCAATACAACTAGCGATCACCATGATGGCCGAGTGCCAACCGTCTGGTGAAGGTCCAAGCCCCGTTGCCCTCATTCGGCTTCGGGATGGCCGGACTCCCCGAGAAGCCGGGCCGCCAGGTCGTCGGCCCACTGCACGGCCCAGGAGCGCAGCGCGGCAATCGTGGTGTCGTCGAGGCCGTAGGCCGCAAAGGCTTCGTCGTCGGTCCACTCAGCGCCGGCGAGGTTGGCCTGGAGGTCTTCTCGTTCGAAGCGACCCCGGGCATGTCGGCGGCCGAACTCTTCCAGGTCTGTGGTGGACCAGCGGCGGGAGGCGGCGAACACGTCGATCAGGTCCCGGGGGGCGCCCCGGTCGCCGAGGGCGCGCACTTTGGTGCCGATCACGTCTTCCTCGGCGAGGACGGGCCCGTAGGGACTGTTGGAGATGGGTCGCCAGAAGATCTCCTTGAGGATGTCGACCTCGCACTCCTGCCTCGTGGCGGGGTCGGACACGGTGAAGCGGGCGGACAGCGGGGCGATCTCCAGCGACTGCACGTGCCAGCCGCGTGCTTCCAGGCCGGCGCGGAGTGTGGTGGCGATGTCGGCCATGGGTGCCGGGTTCTGTGTGGCGACGTCGAGGTCCTGGCTGGGGCGGTTAACCAGGCGGTGGGCGCGGACGGCGTAGCCGCCGGTGAGGACGAGCGGATAGGGGGAGCCGAGAGCGATGACGTCGGCCAAGAGCCGCGCGTGCAGCTCCGGCATGTCCGTCACGCGGCGGACCGGGCGCGGGCGGCGAGCTGGGGGAACGTCTCCTCCCACACGGCGCGCACCGTGCGTCCGACCAGGCCGCGCAGGACCGGCCACATCTGCACGAGCAGATCCCGGTTGAGGTAGCGGGGCAGGTCGTCGTGCAGTCCTTCGTGCAAGACGGTGCGGTACAGGCCCATGCGCTGGCGGGGTTTTCCCAGGTCGTACGAGGTCATCCCAGACCAGGCGACATGCAGCGGCAGATCCACGACCCCGTGGGCAGGCCCGCGCAGTTCGTCCAGGGAGGCCGGCAGACGCCGCCGGAACTTCTCCCGGTACAGGGCCAGGTCCTCGGCGTACACGCCGGACTGGTCTGCGGTCCCCGGCACCGGGGGCTGCGAGCTGGCTGCCATACCCCCATTATGACCGCGGGACGACAGCGGCGAGGCCGGACCCCACAGCGCGCGACAGGGCAAGATCGCAGGCCGTCTCGTCGGGCACCCCCCGACGGCACGTGAGCGCGGCCCTGTGCTGTCCCTGGACGACGTGATCCAGTTCGGCCTTCTCTGGCACCGCACTCTTCCGCCACGACGAGCACCTGGCGTCACCACCGACTACGGACCAAAGCCGTTCGTTGGACAGATCCGGCGGCGCGGGTGCGGGAGGCCTCTTCGATGGCGCTGAGCAGCCGGTGTCGGTTCAGGGCGTGGTCGAAGCCGGGAACGGTGTCGGTGCCGTGGCGGAGGTCGGTGGCGAGCGCGGCGTAGAGCTGTGCCACGTTGTGCGCAGGCCCCGCCAGTCCACGGGGGACGGTGGTGAAGTAACGGTCGGGAATCTCGATGGGCGCGACCGCGTCGTCAGTGCCGCGGCCGCCCTCCAGGCGTAGGTCGGCTACTTGTAGGTTGCCGTTGATGCCCGGCGCGGTCAGGACGAGGTCGCCGTCGGTACCGTGGATCTCCCAGCGGAGGTTGTCGCCGCGCGAGTAGGCCCCTCGGTAGAACACGGACGCGGCGGCTCCGCTGTGCAGGGTGCCGGTCACGGACACCTGGTCGGGTGCGGTCACCGGGATGGTGGTGCCCTCGTCGGCGATCCGGACCTGGGTGCGGCCTCTGACGAGGTGGGCAGAGACCTCCTCGAAGTCGCCGAGCACGAAGTTGAGCGCTTCAAGGGCGTGCATAGCAGGGACCGAGAGGGTCGTCGCGCCACTGGACTGATCGTAGATGTAGGCATGGGCTCGGTCGGTCTCACCGACCCATGCGACTCCCGAGCCGATCAGGGTGGTGCCGAGCACCTTGCCCACGTAACCGTCCGCGACCAGGTCACGGGCGTGGCGTACTGCCGGGGCGAACCGCGCCTGTAGACCGATCACCGTACGAGCTTGTGCGGTTCGGGCTCGTGCGGTCAGGTCGGCGGCTTCCTTGAGGCCGACGCCGAGCGGCCACTCGCTGTAGACGGCTTTGCCTGCTGCCAGTGCTTCGGAGACCAGCGAGTGGTGGTGTGCAACTTTCACTGCGACGACCACCAGGTCCACGTCCGGGTGGGCGATCAGGTCGCGGTGGTTGTCGAAGCTTGCTGGGACGCCGAACTCCCGGGCGGCCGCATCCGCGGACTCCTGTCGGGTTGTGCTGATGGCCCGCAGTTCGTAGTCGGGCAGTACCTGGAGGGCCGGTATGTGGCCGAGTGCTGCCCAGCCACCGCGGCCTGCTCCGATGATGCCGACGCCGATCGTTTTCATGGGTTCTCCTCGTGCACTGTTGGCAGTCCGACGCGGACCTCCGGTCACCGCCGCGTGGCTTTTACAGTGGGAGGACACGCGCGATGCGCTCCGGCACTGCCGACTGCTCACGATCGAGCGTCTGACAGCGGTGGGCCGGCGACAAGAGAGCACTTTGAAGTGCCCTGGTACCCCGGAGGGAACCGTGGCCGCGGCAACTGCAGAAAAACGCCACTCGGAAGCGGCACCTGAGACCCCAGGCTGCCGGGAAGAGTCCCGCCCTCTGATCCGCAGCGTTCTGGAGCGGATCGGCGACAAGTGGAGCGTGGTCGTCGTCTGCCAGCTGGGCGAATCCACCTACCGCTTCAACGAGTTGCGGCGACTGACCCGGCCCATCACTCAGAGAATGTTGAGCGCCACCCTGCGCGGCCTGGAACGGGACGGCCTGGTCAGCCGCACCGTGCATCACTCCGTCCCACCGCAGGTCGACTACACGCTCACCGAACGTGGCCGCTCGCTGCTCTACGTCGTCCGTGATCTAGCCGGCTGGGCCGACGCCCACGCGCAGGAAATCAGCGAGTCACGCGTCGAGTACGACGCCCTGAAGGACTGACTGACGCTACGCACACGGTCAGCCAGCGCCAATCCCGTCTGCCTCGTGAGCTGCGCCGCCATCAGACCGTCGGTATGACCGCGATGGCGAGGCGGACGGACGTCGAAGCCGCTCGCCAAAGTGTGTCTCCTCTATTCTGTGTGCAGAGTCCCCTGCAGCGGCCGGGTGGGAGAAGTCCCGGGCTGGGCTGTGGTCCGCGGTTTGCAGGAAGTGTCGAATGGGCGGAGGCGGTCCGCCTTCGCCGCCGCCAAGCGTCCGCCCCTCGCACCCTCTAAGTTTTTGACCTATCGTTCATTCCAGATAAGATGGTGTGCGGGAGGCGGGGGCAGGCCCTGAGTGGGCCTGTGCGTTCGGTGTCGACCGCTCCACTGTCACTCGGGCGACGCACTCCAACCCGGCCCGCCCGGGGCACTGAACGGAGCAGCATGAACCACCGTTCTCAGCGGACACGCTGGAGTTGGCGGCTGTCCAGCACGTCGACGACGTGCGTCGCCACAGCAACGAGCTTTGGGAGGAAACCAGCGCGGCGCTGCTGAACGTATTGACCGGGTGGCAGGGCGATATGTAAACCGCGTGCGGCACATCCGTCTGCAGCAGAAGTTGGCTGAATCGCGGAGCGCGGACATACAACCGCTCTGTGACACGACATCACGTCGTATCAAGGCGGGCCGAGATCCTCACTGTTGTAGCAACCCGGGCCCGCAAGCCCAGCGGATTTGCGCGGTCGCGGCAGTTTATGCGGCGACGAGCAGTGTTTGTGGTGCGGCCTCCTTCATACGCATGCGAAGCCAGTTGAGTTGCGCCGTGGTCTCTGCGGCGCATTCGTCGATGACGCGGAGCAGTTCGTGGTCGCGGATGGCGCGGCCTGCCTGTCCGACCAGGGACCAGGTGATGTCGAGGAGGTTGGCGAACTGGTAGAGGTCCAGCAGATCGCGTAGCAGTCCTGCAGGCCCCGTCCGCGCTGTGGTAATCCCTTGAATGTGGAGGCGCTCAGGAACGGGCTCGTCCGGCGTGTCGAGGCGTGCCAGGACGGGGGCCAGCGCATCGGCGTGGGCGACGCACTGACGGGAGAATCGGGCCGTGGTCCAATGCACGTCCGCGTCCGTGATGTGGCCTTCGGAGATTGCTGTGTAGCTGCGGCCGAGGGTGGTCTCGCTCGCGCGCTGGAATTGCAGGTAGGTCACGAGATGCATGAGGCCCCCTTCAGCCACGGATCGTGTCGTCGAGGGGGCGTACCGGTGCGGAGGCGGTGTTGACGGGAGCTGGCGCGGGGCCCGCGCCGGTGGCGACCCGTTCGACTGCAACAGCGGCGACCTTCAACTCCGGCTGTTTGGACACCGGATCCCAGCCGGTGAGGGTGAGTTCGTTGGCGGCCGTGGTGCTGTCGCCGTAATGCCAGGGCGCGAACACCACGCCCTCCCGGATGTGGGACACCCGTGCGGGAACTTCGATGCTGCCCCTGCGGGAGGTGAGGCGCACGATGTCGCCTTCGGTGACTCCGAGACGCTGCGCATCGGGCGCGGAGAGTTCGACCCACATCGAAGGTGCGGCATCGTTGAGTTCTCGGCTGCGCCGGGTTTTTGTCCGTGTGTGCCAGTGGTAGACCGTGCGCCCGGTGGTCAGTCGCAGGGGGTAGGTTTCGTCGGGTTCCTCGAAGGCGTGCTCGTAGGAGGCGGACTTGAGGATGGCGCGGCCGTCGATGCGGCGTGCGCGGTAGGAGATTTCGCTCATGGGAGCCCCCGTGGACAGGTTGTGTCCATAGGTCTCGCACATGTCGATGTCCGTGTTGAACACCCCGTCCGTGTAAAGGCGCTCGGTTCCTTGGGGTGCGGTTTCAGTGCAGGGCCACTGGATGCCGCCGGTGTCGTGGAGTTGTTGGTACGTGAGCCTGGAGTAGTCGCACGGCCTTCCGGCGCTGGCCGCCTTCCAGGCGTCGAATGCCTGCTCGGGGGTTTCCCAGGGCGGTAGAGGTCGGCCGCCCTTGTCTGTCAGCCCGAGGCGGCGGGCGTACTCGGTGAAGATCGCTTGGTCGCCGCGGGCCTGGCCCGGAGGTTGGACGGCCTGTTCCTGCAGGTGGACCGTGCGATCGACGTTGGTGTAGGTGCCGGTTTTCTCGGCCCACAGTGCCGCTGGCAGTACTACGTCGGCCAGTTCCGTGGTCTCTGTGCGGTATCCGTCCGAGACCACGATGAAGCACTGATCGCCGGCCAGGATGCGGCGAATGCGGCTGAGGTCGGGCATCGACACCGCGGGGTTGGTGCCAGCGATCCACAGGAAGCCGACCGATCCCTGCTCCGCGTAGCGGAAAATGGTGTTGGCGTCGGTGGGCGGCGACCAGTGCGGGATCACCATCGGGTCCACGTTCCACAGTTCAGCTAGTTCACGTACGTGCTCGGGGTTGTCCCAGTTGCGGAACCCCGGGAGTGCGGGTCCGCAGCCGGCTTCCCGGTTGTTCTCCGCCGAGGGCTGGCCGTTCATCTGCAGGATTCCGGCCCCCGGGCGGCCGAGCATGCCGCGTAGCAGGTGCATGTTGTTGACCTGACACGAAGCGGCGGTGGCCTGGTGTGACTGGTAGTAACCCATCGAGCAGGTGGAAACCACCCGGCCGCTGGTGCCAAAGATCTCGGCCGCCGTTCGGATATCGTCAGCAGTCACGCCGCAGATGTCGGCTGCCCATTCCGGCGTCGTGTCGTGGGTGATCTGCCGGATCTCCTCGAAACCGATGGTGTGCGCGTCAACGTAGCCGTGATCCACCCAGTCTCGGCCGATCAGCTCGTGCACCAGGGCGTTCATCAGCGCGAGGTTGGTGCCGTTCCGGATCGGCAGGTGCAGGGTGGCCCGCTCGGCCACCTTTGTACGGCGTGGATCCACGCACACGAGCCGCGGTGGGTCGGCAGCGTCCAGGCGGTCGAGCATCCGCGCCCAAAGCACACTCTGAGTCTCGGCAACGTTGTGACCGAACAGGAACAATGCGTCACAGCTGTCGATGTCCGTGTAGGAGCCTGGCTGCCCATCGGAGCCGAAGGATTCCTGGAACGCCGACGCTGCGGTCGCCGTACACAGGCGGGTGTTGCCATCCATGTGCGGGGTGCCGATCCCCGCCTTGCCGATCACGGCCAGCGTGTAGTACTCCTCGATCATCAGCTGACCGGAGGTGTAGAAGGCGTGACTCAGCGGACCCTTGCTTTCGAGTAGTGACCGGGAACGTTCCACCACCGCTGACATGGCGGTCTCCCAGTCCGTCTCAACCAGCCGGCCGCCTTCCCGCATCAGTGGCGTGGTCAGCCGGTCGTGCTGCTCGCCCTGCCACCCGTACAAGCCCTTCGGCCCGAGACGGCCGTGATTGACTCGGTCCTCGGCCAGGCCTCGTACTCCGACCATGTGGCCGTCGCGGACGGCCACCTCGAGACCGCATCCGTTGGAGCAGAGAAGGCAAGCTCCTCGTACCCACACGTCAACGTCCGCTTCGCGGACTCCGTCGATCAGGAACTGGTCCACGCGGTGCGGCCATACGCTGCCGCCGGTGTGTGGGGTGCGTGGTCCCCAGATGTCGTCAATACGGTCGGTGTTCATCGCTACCGTCCTCTCGTCCCGCTATGGCGCGAGCGCTGTTCCTAGGCGACGATCGAACGCCTTGATCACGGCGGCAGCCACTGCAGCCCACGCTGCAAAGCCGATCCACGCGGCCACACGCGCGATCTCGACCATGAAATCCAGTCCGGTCTCACGTCCGTAGCTGGCACTCGCCGCCGCGTACATGCCCAGTGGGAAGACCATGCTCCACAGGGCAGGCCCATGGCCCACCGGTTCCCCGCCCACCCCGTGGCGCCATACCGCAAAGGCGTGGCCCCGACAGATCACGGCAGGAATGCGAGACCTGACACCACGGGCCGCGTCGCAACCAAGACCGGCAAGCCCGCCGGCAGGGGCGAGGAATCGTGGCAGCGGCGAGCACGCTGATGGCGGCGGCCCCCAACACGGCACCTCACCGAGAGTCGTCGCCCGTGTTCATGGTCGCTCTCCCACCGCGATTTCCCACGTTGACAGCTCGATGGATATCTCTTCATTGTCATGAGCCCGGGTCTCATGGTGCAACTTCGCATGAGATCTTCGTCGACACCTCGCAGCCTGGCTTGCGCCACTGGCGCACCAAGGCCGGCTACGGCAGCGGCACAGGGTGCGCGCATCGCGCTCCCGGAGTGGCTCCGCGAGGAATGGCGATCGCCGCCCTCCCAGCCGCTGACCGTAGTACCGAGACTCTGCCAGCGCCGCCATGCACGCTACCTCGACACGCAGGCCCCGACGCCAGCAGTGATCGGCAGCAATCGCCAAACAGCGGAAGGGCCCGGCGTCGACTTGTCAGTGCCCGATGTCCCGTAGCACGGGCCCGCACCGGCGATCAACGGGGAGCGCTACCAATGGAGCCGACCGCACGCGACGAACGACGCAGGTGCGCCTCGGCCCCGCCAGGGCGAGGACGCCAGCGTCGGCGCTCTTCCGGTGTGCGGTTCCTGAACACACGCCGTACACCGCGTCACACTTCCGGCGACCTCCCATCGCCCACCCGCTCGCGTACACAAGGCTTCGCGGTGGGCCACCACCCCGACCAACAGGGAACATGAATTGCCCAGGCACACGCGCGCCCTGTATAAAGGGTTACATCGCAGAAATCATCTTCCACCGTTACTGACCGGTGGGACACTTTGTCAGGCCAGATGTTGGGACACGCGGGGATCCCCGTGCTGGGCATACGACAGCCGACCCTCAATCGCTCCGTCGTGGCGCGGCCGGTGACCAAACCCGGCTGCCGCGGATTCCAACCCATCGGGGCCCACCCACCGGCTCTTTCACCCAGAGACACGATGATCGTGCAGTATGTGGTCGACGAAGTGCTCGTGGAACATGCCGCACCCAACAGTGCAGCCACAGCACCACCTATCGCGATCGTCCCCAGGGCAGTCAGTGGCTGCCCTACTTCGCCGGTATCGGTTACCACTGCTACGCCTTCAGATGACGGAGCTGTACCGGAACTAGGGCGTGGACCTGGCCAAGGACACGATCGCCTACTGCCGCATCGGCGAGCGCTCCGCCCACACCTCATTTTTCCTGCACGAGCTGCTAGGCCAGCCCAACGTCAAGAACTACGACGGCTCCTGGACCGAGTACGGCTCATCGGCGTGCCGATCGAGCTCGGCCCGCCAACTACTGGTGATCTTCGAGTGGAGTCGTCCGTGAGGAGAGCATCTTTCCAGCTCAGGGGGCTGTTCCGGGCGACATCACGCGGCGAATCTCAGTAAGCCGGGCCGCCCCGCTGCATCAGGTACTCCACGGTCCGCCCCCGGCGACAGCCGACGCCTTCGCCGCGAGGGGAGCTCCGTGCCCGCTGCAAAACCGATAGATCCGAAGTACGCCAGCGAACCCCGAGGATTCGGGCATTCATCGCACTGACTGAAGGGACACCATGTCAACGACCTCACCGACCTCACTCACCGGAAGGCGCGCTCGAGTCCGCCACATACCCGGGGTGGGACTCGCCGCAGGAATCACTCTAGGCGTGCTGTCCAATCTCGCCCAAGGCTGGCTCCCCGGTGCCTCGAATCACATACCCAATTCGGGCGCGGTCTGGTCGGCCGTCGCCTTCGCCGCCGGCGTGTTCCTCGCCGGCCGGGCCTCCCTCCTGACCGCTGCCGTCACCGGACTACTCACCGAACTCGGCCTGGTCATCGGCTACTACGGCTACGCCGAGTTCGGCCGCGATGGCGTGGGCTCCCTCACTATGCCGCTCGTCTGGGCGGGCGCGGCCTGCGTCGCCGGCCCGCTCTTCGGTGTCGCGGGCGTCTGGTCATGCAAGGGCTCGAACAGTGCGCGTCGCGTCGCGGGGACCGCTGCCCTCGCAGGTGTCTTCGGCGGCGAAGGCGTCCACTTCGCGCGCGTGCTGCACTACTCAACCGCGGCGACCGGCTGCTTCGTCGTGCTCCTGCTTGTATCCCTCCTGCTGCCCCGCACCCTAAAGGAACGCGCCCTGACCCTGTCGGCCGCCGTCGTCCTCTCCCTTGTGTCCCACGGCGTTGTCGGTGCGGCCGGGCACATCGTCGACGACGCACCGAAGATCGGCTCTGTGCCGGGACTGTCCGATGCAAAACTCCAGGCGACGCTGGCCGCGATGGTCCCGCCCGGACTCGAGGTGACCGGGCACGGTGGTCAGCGGGGCGAAAACGCGTACGTCGTGGTCACAGACGGCAAGGGCGCCTCCCGCCTCGACGTCACCGTGCAAACGGGGATGTCCTCGACGAAGGACGAACTGTTCAGCGGTTCCCGTACTCTGCCGGACGGCACGCTGCTCAAGACCACGAAGCAAACGGACGGGGCGGACGGCCTGGTCATATGGTCAGCCGACACCCTGCGAGCGGACGGCTTGCGGGTCGTCGTCGTGGCCTACAACGCCGCCGGCTCTGAGCCGCCAGTGACTCGCGAGACTCCCGCGCTGACCATGGAGCAGCTCACCGAGATCTCCACCGCCGAGAAGTGGAAGTCCCTTCCCTAGCCTCGCCCTTTCGGCCCGACGGATGGCCGGATAAGCGAAAAATGCCCCTGGCCAGCAAGAATGCTGATTGTCGAGGTCCTTGTTACTACCACTGTCGGAGGCCCAGGTGAAGAAGCGTGTCGGGTTCTATCCACGTGTCCGCGTTGAGGGCGGTGGTCACGGGGTGGTGTCCCAGGCCGGGGCATGGCTGCTGGTCGAGACCGCCCGCAAGGCTGGGCTGAGCTGGGCTGAGCTGAGCTGAGCTGAGCTGAGCTGAGCTGGACCAACCGATGTCGACTGCACTGACGCCGTGGCAACGTCCGTGGGGCGTACGCGATTCGGGGAAGATCCTGCTGGACCTGGCCCTCGCGGCCGCCGTGGCGGGGACTGCCTCGCGGATGTCGGGATGCTGCGGGCCGAACCGGCCGCGTTCAAACCGGTGCCCCCGATCCAACGGTCTCCCGCCGGATCGACACTCGGGCCGCCGCGGGGCCGAAGTCCCTGTCCGTGACTCCCTTGTGGCGTGTTTTCTGGGCTGTCCGCACTGGTCGTCGAGAATGTGACGGATGGCGGCGACACGGTAGTGGTTACGGTCCGTACGCGGGAGGACGCGGTGCCGTGTCCGGTGTACGAGACGCCGACGGCGAAGGTGCACGGGTAGCACACCCGGACCGTAACGGACGTGCCGGTCGACGCCCGTCAGGTCGTCGTGCGCTTGCGCGTACGACGACTGGTCTGCTCTGCTCTGCCCTGTCCTGGGATGTAGGCGACAGACTTTCCGCGAACGGATCCACGGGCTGCTGGAGCGTCATCAGCGCCGCGCCGTGCGGCCGGCAGGTCAGATAACGCAGGTGGCACGGAAGTTGTGCGGCCGGGCTGCTGCCCGACTCGCCGTTCTGCTGGTCGTGCCCGTCTCCCACAACACCACACTGCGCCATCTGCGTTCTCTGCCCGTGCCGAAGGCACCAGTCCCGCGGGTGAAAGACGTGGACGATTTCGCCCTGCTCGGCCGCCACCACTACGCCACGATCACCACGGATGCAGAGACCGACAGGCGCGTCGCGGTCCTGCCCAACCGCGAGGCCGCGACGCTGGAGTCCTGGCTGCGTGAACATGCCGGGATCGAGGTCGTGTGCCCAAACGGTTCCGCCACCTACGCCTATAGGCCATCCGCCGTGCTCTGCCCGACGCGGTTCAGGTCAGCAACCGATGGCACCTCTGGCGGAATCACTGTGACAAGGTCCAGCTCGAGATCCGTGCCCACGTCGGCTGCTGGGCCACCATCAACCCACCCCGCCCCGGCGCAGTACGCAAGCAGACCACCCTCGAACGCTGGAACAAGGTCCACGATCTCCTCGGCCTGAGTGTCGGCCTACTCGACTGCTCCCGCCGCCTGGTCCTGGCTCTGAACACCGTCAAACGCTCTGCCCGCATGCCCGAGCCCCAGGACCTGGTGGCGCGCCCTGCTTGTTGATGCTCTCGATCCTTCCAGCGTGTCCGCAGGCCCAGAGCGGTGCCTGCGGTAGCACTCGACGGTGAACACCGGCAGGAACGATTGGTCAATAATTACTTCCGCACCCTCGGGGCGGTCACGCAGTGGGAGGCTTGCTGGCACTCTCGGTGCGAGCGAATGGTGTGACATGCTTCATAGCCATTGAACTGGAGCTTTACGCGAAACCCGAGGCGCCCACTCGGACGGCCTGCGCCCGTCGAGGGGGAGTAGCAAGCGGACGAATGACTTCCGGTTATGTTACTTTTACTGAAGAGGACGAGCACCGTCCGATACGCCAGCTCTGCTTGCCCGCCACCACAACCGTGATGCGGCAGGTCGAGCCTGGGCCCACACCCCATCTTGTTCTCCGTACCGGTCCGGTCGCGGTTCCTTGCCTCGCGCAAGACACAGGGCAGCAGCCTGCCGGCCATCGCGGAGACGAAAGGAAACACACGATGCACACGCAAGAAGCCCCGAAGAGCTCCGCCTGGCGCTCCCGGCTTGTCGGCACGGCCACCGCGGCCGCGCTGCTGATCGCTGGTGGGGCGGGCGCTGTGGCCCTCACCTCGCCGACTGCCAGCGCAAACGAGCACTCGGCGAGCACCTCTTCCAAGTCCCTCGCTACCAAGGTGCAGCGTCTGGAAGACATCGAGGAGATCCGCCAGCTCAAGGCACGCTACTTCCGGTTTGTGGACGAGAAGAAGCACGACCAGCTGGCCGCGCTGTTCACGCCTGGCGCCAAGCTCGTGACTGACGGGATCACCTGGAAGTCGCCGAAGGAGTTCGCGTACACGATCCGTGACCTCACGGGCGCCGCGCCGTCTGCCCACTCTGGCGCAATGCCGGAGATCAAGATCACGGGTCCGAACACCGCCACCGGCATTTGGTCGATGGAGGACATCCTCACCTTCCCGGCGGGTACGAAGGGCGCCCCCGAGGGCCACGACGGCTATGGGCAGTACCACGAGGCCTATCGCAAGGTCCACGGCAAGTGGCTGATCGACTCGGTGCTGCTCACCCGCTTCTGGATGGAGCCGCTGCCCGCATGGACTCCTCCGGTGAAGAACACGGCCAGCAAGTAGGACTCGCTACTGAGATTCGCCTCGTGATTTCGCCCGGAACAGCCCTCTGAGCTGCAGAGATGGCCTCCTCAAGGACGACTCCACTTGGAGATCACCAGTAGTTGACATGGCTCAAAGTCCACCAAAACGGTGAGCCTGTCGGGTCGCGGGGCGGGAACAGGCTTCGGTCAGAAGACCGAAACGACATGAATCCCGACCGTGACCCGACACTCGCAAGCACGCGCACTGAAACATTGCCATCTACTTTCATAACCCGAGCGGCTGTCGAGAGCGTCACCGATCGTTGGCCAGCAGTCGGTGGCCGAGGAATCCGCTGGTGAAGCCGTCGTTGGCGTAACGCTCGAACTCCAGACGGGCGCTGCCGTCGGCGGCGATGCCCAGCACTCTCGGCAGGCTCTCCGGGCGCTTGGGAACATGGGCGCAGGCTCGGGCCGTTCGTTGGTCGAGGCCGGAGCGGTGGGTTCATCGGTGCCGGCCACGGGAGGGCGCGACGGGCAGGTCGCCAACCGGGCGGCCCACGTCGCTCCCGCGGTGACCGTGAACGGCACCCGCGACATCCTCGGCCTGTGGGCCAGCGACGGCGGCGAAGGGCGCCCAGTACTAGCTCCAGGCCCTCACCGAGATCAGGAACCGCGCCGTCGAAGATGTGTGGATGGTCGTCTACGACAGCCTGAAGTGGGTCTGACACGAAAATAGAGTGAACCGCGCAGGTCAGACAGCTGGGATCGGTTCGAAGCGGACGGTCAGTCCGAGACTGTTAGCTTCCTTGATCATGCGGCGCATGGCTCGTTCGGGATCACGTTTGGCGAAGTAGTCGGCTCCGAGATCGCGGTAGGCGGTCTTGTTGCGCAGGACGTGCCAGATGGCGATGGCGATCTTGTGCATGACGGCGACCAAGGCCCGTTTGCCGCCCCTGCGGGCAGAGATCCGGCGGAAGAAGGCGGCGAGGTAGGAGGTTTTGTCTCTGATCGCCGCCATGGCGGCCGTCCCGAGCAGGCGTTTGATGTTGCTGTTGCCCGGACGGGTGCGTCCGGATCTGCTGACCCCAGCCGACTCGTTCTGGCCTGGGCAGACCCCGATCCAGGAGGCGAGGTGCTGGGCGGAGGCGAACTGGGCCATGTCGCCGCCGGTCTCGGCGATGATGACCTCGGCAGCAAGCCTGCCGATCCCCGGGATGGTATCGAGGTTGTTGAGGTCCTGTTCGCGCTCGGCCAGCAGTGTGGCGATGCGGCTGTCGAACAGGGCGATCGTGCTGTTCAGGCGGTCGATCTCGTCCAAGTAGTGGCGAACCATGAACGCGTGGTGGGTGGTGAACTCAC
>NZ_JBEZXR010000131.1:0-12766 GCF_040638135.1 Streptomyces sp. NPDC026673
ATCGAGGACCGGCGCCCCAACGCCAACGTCGACCCCTACGTCGTCACCCGCCTCATCGTCGACACCTGCTGCTCGGCCCTGGACAAGGCCGACCTGGTCTGACCTCTCGCCCTCGTAGACCGCGGACCGCTGCGCCGATCCCCAAGCAAGCGCGCACCGGTCCGCTCTTCGGGAACCGCGGGTTCCGAACAGGGCCGACCGCCTGTGACCCGCAGGCCCCGATGTCCGCGGACCGGTGCGCCTGACCCGAGCGGCGCATCGGTCCGCACCCACGCCGGCGGATGTCGGCCGGCACGGTCGTGGAGCGCACCCACGTCCTGGCGGATCGGCCGCACC
This sequence comes from Streptomyces sp. NPDC026673, assembly GCF_040638135.1. Lineage (NCBI taxonomy): Bacteria > Bacillati > Actinomycetota > Actinomycetes > Kitasatosporales > Streptomycetaceae > Streptomyces > Streptomyces sp. NPDC026673. Next base: position 337 of record NZ_JBEZXR010000131.1, read on the forward strand.
CAGGTGAGACCTCACCCGGATGCGGCCGAGCCGGTTCAGCAGCTGGCGTTCAGACCGGCCCAGTTCGCGCGGTCGTTGTAGCCGCCGTCGCCGGCGTCGCCGACCACCAGGTCGAGCACCCGGACGCCGGTCAGGTCGACGTCGGCCTGGCGGATGTCGTCGCGGGTCAGCACACCGCTGTCGAACAGCACCTTGCCGTCACCGATCACCTGGAAGGTCGACGTGCCGCCTTCCGGGCCGACGTTGCGCACCGCGTCGTCGATGCCGACGGTCGCGGCCAGCCGGGTGCACCGGTCGCCGAGGTAGTAGCGGACGGTGGAGGGCGAGGCGACCCCGATGCCCGTCGGGTAGGTCTGGCCGAGCATGCTGATCGGCGACCAGCCGCCGACGCTCTGGTCGACCGTCGGGCTCATCCACCCACTGGTGGCACTGATCCACTTGTGGTGCGACAGCACGACGTCGCCGTCGGGCGCCGCCGGAGCGACAACCACCGACGTGGCCGTCTCCTGCCGCAGCCGTCCCTTGCCGGCCACCTCGTACGACGTGGTGGCGGTCAGCGCGGCGTTGCCCGGCTCGGCGGTGGCCGGCAGGGTCACCGTGAAGGCGAAGGTCGCGGAACGGTTGGACGCCAGTTGCTTCGGCGCCTGGCCGAGCGGAGTGGCCGTCCAGCCGGCGGGCACCGCGAGCTCGACCCGCGGCGCGAGGACCGACTGCCTGCCGTCGTTGCGGACGGTGACCTCGATACGGGCCTGGTCGCCGCCGGCGACCAGCGGGGAGGTCCCGGCCGGCACCGCGTCGTCACCGACCTGCGTCACCTGCGGCAGGCCGGCCACGACGTGCGGGACACCGGGCTTGCCCGTGGCCCGGCTGACCCGGAACAGGGCCGCGCCGTGCGCCGGGACGGCGGCGCTGATCGTGCCCGCGCTCTCGGTGACCTGGTTGGTCCAGGCGTTCTTCAGGGTGAACCGGTGGCCGGACAGCCCGACCGACGACGCCTTCGTGGTCAGGGTCGCCGGGCTGTCGCCGCGGTTCAGCAGCACCACGGCACGGTCACCGTTGGCGAGCCGCTTCACCCAGGTCTCCGTGGTGCCGGCGGGGCCGACGCGGACGGCCTGGACGACGGCGGGGTCCTGGTTGATCGCGAGCACGTCGGGGTCGGAGAGAGTGCTGAGCGAGGTCTTGCCCAGCTTGGTGACATCGCTGCCGATCACCAGCGGGGCGGCCGCCACCGACCAGAGCGTCATCTGGGTACGGAACTCCTCGTCGGACATTCCGTGCTCGGGACCGAGGTAGTCCGGGTCGTTGAAGTGCCCGGGACCCGCGGCCTCGGGGTGCCGCGCGTTCGCGTCGTAGTTGCGCAGCACGTCCTTGAACTTGATCTCGTCGACGAAGCCCACATCGGTGTACGTCCGCCAGGACTGCGCGATCTTCGGCGCGTAGGACCAGGAGTACGTCGACTGCTGCTCCTCCGGGTAGTTGCCCCAGTCGGGGGAGGTCACCGGGTTGCAGAGGTTGAAGATCATGGGGCGCTTGGCGGCGTTGTTCCGCAGCGCCTGCGCGAACTCGGTGTAGACGGTCTTCGGGTCGAGGTCCGCGGCGATGCCGCAGAGGTAGTCCACCTTGACCGCGTCGAACTTCCAGGCGGCGAACTGGTCCGCGTCGCGCTGGTAGTAACCGTGGCTGCCCAGTCCGCACTTGCCGGGTATGTAGGGGCCGGCGTCGGTGTAGATGCCGGCCTTCAGGCCCTTGGAGTGGATGTAGTCGACCAGCGGCGCCAGCCCGTTCGGGAACTGGGCGGGGTTGGGCGTCAGGTCGCCGGCCGCGCTGCGCGGGGTCGGCGCCGCCCAGTTGCCGTCGATCCAGACGTACTGGTAGCCGGCGTCGCGCAGGCCGCTGCTGACCAGGAAGTCGGCTGTCGACTTGATCTCGGCCTCGGTGGGATCGCCACCGAACGCGTAGTAGGTGTTCCACCCCATGTACGGCGTCGGGCTCAGCACCTGCGCGGGTGCCGACGCCGCCACGGCGTCGGTGCCGGCCGCCGGGCTCGCGAGGGCGGGCACCGGCACGGCCACGGCCAGCAAGCCGGTCACCGCGGCGAGGAGGGCGGTGAGATGTCTTTTCACATCGGATCCTTCTCTGTCCGATCCACCAGACGTGCCGACCCGTCCTGGTCGTGAGCCCCGGGTGCCGCTCCCTCGTGGAGGGTGCGGCGGCCGGTCTCCGGACCACTCAACGCCCGCGCGCCTGCGATCTTGTTTCGAGGATCTTCCAGCGGTTACGGGCGTGCGTCAATAATAATTCCTAAATTAAGAGTTACTGGTGGGGCTCCGTCAGGTGCCGCACCCCATCGCGCCGCCTCAGGCCATGTCCGATGTGACGTCAGATGTGACGCATCGCCGGAGATGTGGGAGGTGCCTGGCGGGAGGCGCTCGCGGCGGAGGCGTGCGATCCCGGCGGTCGACGTGTGAGCGGGTGATCGGCGCCGGTCGGCGCGGGGTCCTCGGCCGCCTGATGGCGGATGAGGCCCGTGCCGGGCATGCCTGGCGACCTCGCGGCGACACGGTGTCGGGTGCCGCCCCTGCTGGGCCTTCGGTCGACGGCCTTTGGTCGTGCGCGTGTTCGAGGGCTGCGGACTTCGATGCACCCGCATCCTCGGTGGTGTCGTCGAGGAGTACTGCTATGTGCTGTGACCTGCGATGACGGCGTCCCGGGCGCCACGCGGCATCCGTTCCCCGCGTGCATGTGCTGCGAAGAGTCGGGTCGCGCATATGAGCGCAATCCACTCATACTTACGCATAAACTCCGAACCGGGTCACGATTGCCCGGCGAACCGAGGCACGGTCATTCGTATGAACGCCACGACCAAGTACACGCTCGCCATAGCCGCCGTCGGCTGGACGTTCCTTGCGTCCCAGTGGTCCGGCAAGGGGTGCGACTTCGTCCCGCAGTCCTACGCTCTGGTGATCTCCCACGGCATGCCTGCCGGTAGCGAGGGCTGCAAGGCCGAGTCGGACGGACCGCAGTACACCGATGTATACAAGCCCTGACGCCCGGGTGAAGCTCGGCGTGGTCCGCCATGCCGAGGACTGCCGGGCACGGTCGGTGAATCGCTCCGGGTTGGGCGCCGAGCGTTGAGCCGGGGGTCGGGCCGAGCCGGACACCGCGGCGTGCGGCGTGCGACACCGCTGTCTCCTGCCCCTTCAGGACGGACAGGAGAGAGCGAGGCCGCGCCATCGTGCATCGCCGCTCCGGCGCGTCCGCCCGGCGGATCCTCCACAGCCGGGACATCAACCACCTGGGCGCGTAGCGCCGAGGAACGGTGTGGACGCGGTGGAGACGCTGCCCGGAGGGACCGGGCACGCGCCCTCTTGATCGGTGTTCCGTCGCCTTGCGGCGGGCCCTTACTACGCGGGGTGGTCAGCCCTGCCGCATGAGCGTGGCAAGGGCCGTGGCCCACTCGACGTGATCGAATTCCGTGCCGGGAGGGACCAGCTGGAACGTCTCCTCCAGCCATCCCCGCAGTCGCGCGAGGTCCAGCTCGAAGAGGCTCGACAGGTCCTGTACCTCGAGTCTCAGGAGTACCACCCGGCGGGCACGGACCCGTGAGGGCCACAACCGCACATCCCCGATGCCGCTGGGTTCTTCGGTTCCCTCGAACAGCACGTCACGCGAGACCGTCCAGCGGACGATGGAGCCTTCCGGCGTGCGCAGGGCCAGCGAGACGGCGAGGGGATCGGTCTGGTCGTAACGGAACTCGGCCTCGTGGGGGATGCGGAGCGAAGGCGAGAGGATCCTGTCGGCGCGCAAGCGCAGCGACCTCATGCGGCGTACGGGCCGCTCGGGTGTCGGGAAGTCTGGTTGCCGGTAAGGCACGGGGGCCCCTTTCGAACTGCGGGAACTTCTCCACTGTGGCTCGGGGGACACCGACTGGGCATCGGTCACCCGACCGGGCCCATGGCTTATGTACGGGGCCGAAGGACGCGACACCACCGGGGCAATGACAGGGGTGACGCCCATGGGCGCCGGCTCCTCGTGCGTGTGTGCCCGTTTCGGTCCGCACGCGCCAGAGCCGGCTGCGCGGTCCTTCGCGCAGCCGGCTCTGTCCGGTGGGGGCTTCGGCGGCCACGGGCACGGCGGCCGGCGCTTGCCGGACCGCGCGTGACCGCTACTGCTGGGGACCGAGGGCGAGTTCCTGTCGGAGGACGCGGGCCAGTTCGGCCGGCTGGGACAGGAACGGGCTGTGCCCGCTGCGCAGTCGGACCGTGCGCTGGGCGCGGGTGGCCATGGCCTCCTGCAGCGGCAGCGGGAGGGCCAGGTCCTGCTCGCACAGGATGTAGGTGCCGGGTACGGTGCGCCAGGCGGCCTGGGTGAGGGGCTGGGTGACCGAGGCGAGGGACTGGCGGCCGAGCCTGGCGGCGGCCTGTTGCGCAAGATGCGGATCGACGTCGCTGTACAGCACGTGCGCGGCCTGGGCCGCTTCGAAGTAGCCGTGGCCGGCTCGGCCCTGGGGCTCCTCGTGCACGTCCCAGTACGGTGGGTGGACGCCGCCGACCAGGGACAGGACCGAGTCGCCGACGTCCTGCATCAAGGCGCTGAGGTAGATGACGCGCTGGACGTTGCCCGCTGCCGCGGCGGCTTCGGTGACAGGGGCTCCTCCGTAGGAGTGGCCGACCACCACGGTCGGGCCGCCGGCGGCCGCGATGGCCTTGGCCACGGCCTCCGCGTCGTCGTACAGGCCGCCCAGGGCCGCCGGGTCCTGCCCGCTGCTGGGCAGGGCGACGGTCCGGACGTCGAGATCGGGGAGCTGCTCGATCAGCGGCTGCCAGCACCAGGTGCCGTGCCAGGCGCCGTGGACCAGGACGAGGGTGGGGAGTGTGCTCACGTACGGGGTCTTTCTGAAGTGAAGTGGCCGTGCCCGGTCGCTTGCCGCTCGGGTGGCGTGAGGGGGCGGAAGGCGGCGGGGGATTTCGAATCAGGACTCGAGGGCGTCGCGGAGCATGCGTCGGGAGGTGATGCCCAGCTTGGGGTAGATCTGGTACAGGTGGGCGCCCACGGTGCGGTGGGAGAGGAAAAGGCGCCCGGCTATCTGCTTGTTGGTCAGGCCCGAGGCCGCCAGGCGGGCTATCTCCAGCTCCTGGGGGGTGAGCGTGTCCGGATTGGCGGTGCCGGGCCGCCGCTTGGCGGAGCCGGCGGCGCGTAGTTCGGTCTCGGCACGCTCGGTCCAGGGGTGGGCTCCCAACCGCCGGAAGGCCGACAGTGCCGCTGCCAGTGGCCCCCTGGATTCCGTGGTCGCCCTGACGCGCCGCAACCGCTCGCCGTAGGCCAGCTGGACGCGGGCGTGGTCGAACGTCCACCGTGCGGCGCCGGGTACGTCGAGAGCGTGGGCGAACAGCTGCAGGGCCTGGTCGTCGTCGGCGGTGCTCAGTGCGGCGCCGGCGTGGGTGAGCAGGGCGTGCCGTGAGGAGAGTTCGGCGATGCGGGCTTCCCGCATCGCTTCGACGTGGGCGGCTGCTTCCTGGTGCCGGTTGGTTCGTATGGCGGCTTCGACCAGGTCCATCGTCGCCCACAGCGCGTGTGGGGCGTGCGAGGCGAGGTGGCCGGCGGGGCTGATGGCGGTGGCGTGTTCGTAGGCGTCGGCGAAGTCACCGCGTCCCAGGGCCGCCAACCCGGCCGCGTGGTGGGCGTAGTGGGCGGCGCCGAATGCCTTGCGGCGGGTCGCCCAGTGGATGACCTGTTCGGTTGTCGCGTCCGAGCTGTCGGCGTCGCCTCGGGCGGCGGCCAGGAGGGCCTGGGCGTAGTGGAAGTACCAGGCGAAGCCGGTGTAGCCGTGGCCGGCGCACAACTGGATTCCCTCTTCGGCGAGTTGGTCTGCCTCGTCCCACATCCCGGTGAGGTAGTCGTCCAGGGTGAGATGGATCAGTCCGGCCATGTGGCGGCGTGCCGGGCCGCCGTCTCGTCCCATGCGGACCATGCGCCACTGTGCTTCCCGGACGTCGCCGAGGCGGTCGACGTACAGGGTTGCCGAGCCGGTTCGCTGGAGCTGGGCCGGGTCGGTGACGTCGGCCAGCTGCGCTATGAGTTCGTCGAGTTCGTTCGAGGCCGCGGCCCCGGTGCGGGCGGGGTCGGAGAAGGTCTTGGCCAGCGCGGACAGTACCGGTGGGGCCTTGGGGGTCAGCTTGTCCAGTGCGCGGTGGTAGGGCTGCCACAGTTCGGGCCGGGCACCGAAGAAGCACACCAGTGCCAGCGTGTGCAGGGCGTCGACGAGCGACTTGTCCGCGGCGTCGTATCCGTGGGTTCCGGCTTCGATCGCGTCGACCAGCAGGGTGTGCGCGGTGTCGATGTCGCTGTCGCTGTTGAGGATGAGAACGGCGGCGGCCGCGGCCGAGTGCAGGGAGCTCCCCGGGTCCGCGGCGGTGTGCCGTGCGTCGTCCAGGAGCTTTTGGGCGCTGGGCAGTGACCCGGTGGCCTCGGCGCCGATGTAGGCCGCGGTGGCCAGGCGGCGGCTGCGGCCGGCGCCTGGCGGTGTGAGGTCCGCGGCCCGGATCAGGGTGCGCATGCCGCCCATGGCGTCGCCGCGGCGCAGTGTGATGCGCGCCGCGTCTTCGAGCAGGGCGGCGACGTTCTCGTCCGGTTCCAAGGTGGCCTCGCCCAGGTGCCAGGCCCGGCGTTCGGGTTGGTCCACCAGGACCTGGGCGAGGGCGGTGTGGACGGCGCGCCGCTGGCTGCTGGTGGAGTTCTCCACGACGGCCGAGCGGATGAGGGGATGGCGGAACCTCAGGCGCCGTGTGCCCTCCTCGATGGAGACCAGTTGGTCGCGTTCGGCAGGTCCCAGGTCCTCCAGGTCGAAGCCGTCTCCGGTCTGCCTCGAGGCGGCCTGCAGGACGCCGAGGTCCCCGACGCCTTCCAGCGCGGCGAGCAGCAGCAGGCGCTGGGAGGGCTGCGGCAGGCTGGTGACGCGGGAGCCGAACACCGCTTCGAGTCGTGTGCTGAGCGGTAGGGCGGCCGGGATGTCGCCGCCTGCGGGCCCCCGTGTGGCCGGCAGGGCGGACGGCAGTTCCAGCAGTGCGAGCGGATTGCCGCACGCCACGGTCAACAGGCGCCGGCGGGCGCTGGGAACCAGGTGGGGCGAGGTGTCGGAGACCAGCCGGGCGGCCGATTCCTCATTGAGCGGCTGCAGCCGGTATTCGGGCAGGGCACCGGAGTCGTTCGCGCCGGGCGTCCCGGAACGCGACGCGGCGAGGAAGCTCACACCGATGCCGGCCGCCCTTCGCGCCGCGAAGCCCAGGACCGCCGCACTGGCCTGGTCCAGCCAGGGCAGGTCGTCGATCACCAGGAGAAGCGGGTCTCCGGCCGCGACCGTCCGCAGCAGGAGGAGCACGGCGTTGGAGACCATCAGCGTCTGAGGCGGCGAGCCGTTCTCGAAGCCGAGCGCGACGCGCAGGGCCTCGCGGAAGGGCACCTCCAGATCCTCGATCTCGCGATGGAAGGGAAACAGGACCTGGTTGAGACCCGAGTAGCTGCAGTTCGCCTCGAACTCGACACCGGCGGCTCGCAGCACCCGGGCGCCCTCGGCGTGGGCGCCCGCCGCGACGGCGTCCAGCACCGCTGTCTTCCCGACCCCGGCATCCCCTGACACCAGCAGTGCTCCACCCCCGGTGCCCAGGCCCGCGAGCTCGCGGATCGCGTGCAGATCACGGTCCCGACCGATCAGCGCACGGGCCGTGTCGCGCTTGGAAGAGTCACTACCGATCACTGCTTGCTTCCGTTTCTTTTCGCGAGCCAGGGGATGGGCATGGGGCAGGGCTGTGTGGCGGCGTCCGGCGCGGGTGCGCGGCGGAGCGCCTGGACGAACGGGGTCACCGCGGCGGGCCGGTTGACCGTGCCGGCCGACGTCGTGCGCGGGTGGCCGGGCGGCGGCCAGGGGTGGGGTCTGCGTGCGGACTGCGGTCAGTGCCCGGCGAGGTGGCCGGGGTTGGTGATCGACGTGCCGAGGTCGTCGGCAGCGTCGGGCTCCCGATGGGTGCCGGTCACGGCCAGGCGGCCCCGCCGGCGGGGCGGACCGGCCTCTTCGCCGGTGCTGCCCGGTGGGCGGGAACCGGTGGTGCCGTGCACGCGGAGCCGCTCACCGGCGCCGGCGGGGGAGACCGGCGGCGTGGCGGCCGCGCCGTCGCGGACGGGGGCAACGCGGCGAAGGCGGCCCGCATTGGGGCTCGGGTGCACCGGGTCGTGGTCGTACGGGATCCGTCCTCGGCCCCGGGTCGGCGCGGCGCGGTTGACGGCCGCGTACGCATCGGCGGTGGAGAGCGAGACAGAAATAGCGGAGACCTTTGAACTAGTGCATAACCATGTTTGCACTAGGAGAATACATGCTCGCCGGGCCTCGTGCCCGGAGTTCCCGGCCGCCCTGTAAGCGACGCCTGCGGTTCCCGAGGGGGACTTCCCGCCCGAATCGGTGATCGGCTCACCGTCGGCCGGGTCGGCGACCGCCGCCGGCGCGGGTCTCGCGGCGCGCGGTCGGTGGCGGCAGGAACGTCCGGGTTCCGGCGCCCGACGAGCCCGGGGCGGTTGCCCGGCTGCCGGCCTGTGGCGTCCGGCGTGTGCTTCCCCCGGACTCTCGGCCCGGGTGTCCGCGTCATCGTCCGGCCGGCCTGGCGGGCGGGGTGCGTCCCTGGACGTCGCCGTCGGCGCGCGCGTCGTGCGGGTGCTTGGCCGGCGTGTGGGGCGGGCCCCGCGGATGGCCCGCGGATGGCCCGGCGGTGCGCCTGGGGCAGGTACCTCCCGGCGGCGTCCCGGCCGTGCGATGCGCGCGGAGGCCCGCGGACGGCTTCGGGTGGCTCCCTTGTGCGCTTGGCCTCGCGGAGCGGCAACGTCGGTGAATGCCCGCGGTGTTGTTCCGTACGGCAGCGCCTACGGTGCCGCAGGCTCACCCGGATTCAGAGCTCGGAGTCAAGCGCCTGCCGGAGGGTGGCCACGGCCTGGGCGACCGCCTTGCGGGCCGCGTCTGTCGCCGACAGCGCGTTGAGTACGACGAAGTCGTGGATGGTCGCCCCGTAGCGGGTCGCGGTCACGGGAACTCCGGCGGCGCGCAGCTTCGCGGCGTATGCCTCGCCTTCGTCCCTCAGGACGTCGGCCTCCGCGGTGATGACCAGGGCCGGGGGCAGGCCGGCGAGATCCTGCCCGGTGGCGCGCAGCGGGATGGCCGTGATCTGCGCGCGTTGCCCTTCGTCGGTCGTGTACTGGTCCCAGAACCACCGCATGACATCGCGGCGCAGGGAGTGGCCCTCGGCGAACCGGCGGTAGGAGGGCGTGTCGAAGTTCGCGTCGGTGACGGGGCAGAACAACACCTGATGGCGGAAGGAGACATCCCCGCGTTCCTTGGCCAGCAACGTCAGGGCCGCGGTGAGGTTGCCGCCGGTGGAGTCTCCGGCCACGGCCAGTCGCGTGGGGTCGATGCCGTGCTCACTTCCGTGGCGGGCCACCCATCGGGCGACCGTGTGGCACTCCTCCAGCGCCTGGGGGTAGCGGGCCTCGGGGGAAAGGGTGTACTCGGGGAAGACCACGACGGCCCGTGCGCCGGTGGCCAGTTCACGTACCAGGCGGTCGTGGGTGCGCGCGCTCCCGAAGACCCAGCCGCCGCCGTGGAGGTACAGGACGGCGGGCAGCGGCCCGTCGGCATGTCTCGGCCGCACAAGCCGCACCGCGACGCTGCCCTTCGGCCCGCCGGAAACCGCGACCCAACTGTCCTCCACCTCAAGATGGTGGTGCTCCAGGGCCTGCGCCTTCTCCAGCGCCCTACGGCCCGCCGCCGGCCCCAGGTCGAACGGGAACGGCGGGGCCGCGGTGGCTTCGGCGAACTCGCGAGCAGCCGGCTCGAGAACGGGCTGCTGCAAGGGGACGTACTCGGGCATCACGCACTCCTGGTGGGGGAAGAGAATCCGCGCGGGCTGGGGGAGGCCGAGCCTCTGGCGGGCGCCGCGTCCGCCGCCGAACTCACCGGCCCGCTCTGCGCGCGGACACTGCCTGCGATCCAACCCCGACAGCGCGCGTTGCCGCATCGGTCATGTGACTGTGAACCCCGGACGCGGGCGTGCGCCGCCGGGAAACGCGGCCCGTCTCAAGGGATGCGGAGTGCCGTCGCCGCACCTGGTGACGGCGGCGGCTGGACCATTGCCGCCTCGACGGTGAGGCGGGGGCCGGGCACAGGATGCACACGGCCCTCTTCAACCCCATCAGCAGCGCGGTACCGGGGGAGCCGCGTACTCCACGCACTGGCCCGATAACCCCACGTGGTAATTTTAAGTGTGCGCAATATAATGGCGACCGTGTAAGTTGTGAGATGTACTGTTTAGTGCGCAACCATGATGCGGAGAGGAGTCGCGATGAGTGGGAACAAGCCCGCCGTCGAGCGCCCGGAGGCGGAGGCTGACGAGGTCAGCCTGCTCCTCGACGACCAGATGTGCTTCGCCCTGTACGCGGCGCAGCGGGCCCTGACCAACCGCTACCGGACCCTGCTGGAAGAGTTCGACCTGACCTATCCGCAGTACCTGGTGATGCTGGTGCTGTGGGAGCACGGTGCGCTCCCCATCAAATCGCTGGGCAAGCTCCTGCAACTCGACTACGGCACCTTGACACCGCTGCTGAAGCGCCTGCAGGCCCACGGCCTGGTCCGGCGCGAACGCCACGCGAGCGACGAGCGGTCGGTGCAGATCAGCCTCACCGAAGAGGGTGCGGAACTGCGGAAGCGCGCGCATGTCATTCCGGCCACGATGGGGCAGGTCGCGGGACTCACCCCGGCGGAAGCCGGGAACGTCAAGGCTGTCCTGGAGCGCCTGACGGCGAACGTCACCGCCGGCCGGTAACTCCCGGGGCGGGGGAGTCGGTTGTCCGGGACGTGCACGGGCGGTCAGCCGAGCAGCCCGCGCCGATGGGCGGCGGCCGTGAGCATCTCAAGGAGAACGCCGCGCCCGTGGCGGAGCCGTGATCGCACACTGCCCGCATCGATGCCCAGGATTTCCGCGATGTCGCCGGCGGTGAAGTCTTCGGCGTCGGCCAGATACACCACGATCCGTACCTCAACCGGCAGGCGCCGCAGCGCAGCGGACACATCCTCGTCGGTCAGCAGGTCCAGCGCGTGGGTGACCCGAGCCGTGTGCTCACCCGGGACCACGCTCCGCTCACCGGGGACTTCCTGCGGGCGATGTGCCGTGGGCTTGCGGGCAAGGCCCCCGGGCCTGTTCGGCTCGCCGAGGGCGTCGAGCGCGGTGTCGGCGAGGATCCGGAACAGCCAGACTTTCACGCCGGCCCCCTCGGGCAGCGTCTCGAACGCCTCGAATGCCCGCCCGTACGTCTGCCGTACCAGGTCGTCGGGGTCGGCATCGTCACATGCCATCTGCGTCGCGGCTGTGTACAGCGGGCCGAGGAAGGGCATGGCCTCACGGTCGAACCGCGCGAGCCCGGTCTCCTCGCGGACCGCCTGCCGGATCAGAGCGCTGCCGACGGCCCCTTCACCGATGTGCCGGATGGGATCGATGCGGGAGGGGGAGTCGTTCATGTCAGCCCTGGTGTGGAGACGACCGTCGCGACCTGGCGATGCCGCCCGTGTCCGGTAAGCCAGAGGTCTCGCAGACGTTCGGAGGCCGAATTCCCCCGATGGCGGCCCTTCGCATGGTCCGTGACGACCGTCGGACACGACGTGCCGGCGGACACCGCAATTGCTGAAGACATGTGTTTCTCCGAACTGACAAAGAACCCCTTCTCGGCCGAAGGGGACGGGTGGCTGCCATGACCGACGCGCGGTCACGGCACGGCGATCGGATACGGGGATGCAATGTCCGGCGCCCGCAGGCGCCGGTGGGGGAGTCCGCGGCCCAGGCCGCGCGACCCGGGGCGGCCGGGCAGCTCGGTGTCGAGCCGTCCGGCCGCCCCGCGGGTTACGGCCTGTGCGCGTGATACGGCGCAGGCGGGTGGGTCAGCGCATGGAGCGGAAGCCGGTGCGGAGCTCGTCGACGAAGTACTTCGGCTGCTCCCAGGCGGCGAAGTGGCCGCCCTTGGGGAGTCGGTTGTAGTGGACGAGGTTGGAGTAGGCCTGCTCGGTCCAGCTCTTGGGGGCCGGGTAGAGCTCGTCGGGGAAGACGCTGACGGCGACCGGGAGCTTGACGTTGTTGATGCCGAAGAACGAGGTGGTGTTCTCCGCGTACAGACGGGCCGCGGAGATCGCCGTGTTGGTCAGCCAGAACAGTGTGATGTTGTCCAGGACGTCGTCGCGGGACAGGCCCTCGGGCACGCCGTCGAAGGACCGGGAGATCATGGCCAGGCTCTTCGCGTCGTGGTCGAGGAGGAAGGCCGCCAGGCCGACCGGGGAGTCCGCCAGCCCGGTCAGCGACTGCGGACGGTCGGCCATCATGTACGCGTAGTACACGTGCCGGTAGAC
>NZ_JBEZXR010000132.1:0-11411 GCF_040638135.1 Streptomyces sp. NPDC026673
CTGAGCGTCGCCTGCTGCGAGCTGAACGACCATCGACCCTGACGCTCGGGGTCGAACGCCCGGATCTCTTTGAGCTGAGCCGACTGGTCCCCGTATCGGACGGTGGTCTTGGAGACGTGTCGGTAGGCGTCGCGGCGTTCCTGCAAGGCACCGTTGTAGAGCGAGCAGTGATCGCGCAGCATCTCGCCGAGCGCGATCGCCTGGCCCACGGTGGGCCGCAGGAGGAACTTGTACGCACGGATCATCCCGCCGACCCCCTCCGCGTCGATTCCGCCGACCGCACTACACTTGGTGCATGTCACCACGCTGGGAACCAAACCCCGATATACGGCGCGGACGTCACGTAGTTTACAACCTTCACGCGCATTTGGTGTTCGTCACCAAATATCGACGCAACGTCTTCAACGACGAGATGCTGACGCGCTGCGAAGAGATCATGCGAAACGTGTGCACCGACTTCGGAGCGGACCTGATCGAGTTCAACGGCGAAGAGGACCACGTCCACCTGCTCGTGCACTACCCGCCGAAAGTCGCTCTCTCCAGCCTGGTCAACAGCCTCAAGGGCGTCAGCTCGCGCTACCTGCGAGCCGAGTTCACCGGCCACGTCAACCGCGCCACCCTGCACGGCCGCTTCTGGTCCGGCTCCTACTTCGCCGGATCATGTGGCGGCGCACCACTTCAAGTGGTGAAGGACTACATCGACAACCAGAAGCGGCCCACCTGACCGTCACGACGAAAAGGCAGGGGACTCCGGCGCTCCGCGCCTCCGGGCCCAGGATCGGATTCCCTCCCCGCCTGAAGGCGTGGATTCCTTCCGAAGAAGTGGGATGGAGCGAGAAGTGGGATGGAGCGGCCCCGCCACTCACTGCGCACCCGGCGCCGTTCCTTCCTCGGGGCGGTGCGCATCGCCCACGCCGCCGAGGTGCTGCGGGACAGGCACGCGTCGGGGCCGGACGACCTGCGGGCCGCGTTCCGGGACGTGGCGCGGGAGGTCACCGGGGGCTGGGCGCGCTGGGGCCGGATGTGGGGCGGTCCCGACTGGGGGCTGCGCCGCCTGCTGTACGCCGATCACCGCGACGGCGCCGACCACGCGCACGGGGACGCCCACACCGGCGCGGGCATCGCCGGCTCCGCGCCCCGGCACCGCGGCTCCAACCGGGCGGCCGCCGGCTATCTCGTCACCTACAACGCCGCGTGCTTCCTCAGCCTGGCTCTCGGCGCGCAGCCCCCCGCGGGTTCCGTCACCTGGAGCGCCGACGAATGGCGCGAGGACTGCGCCCGCGCGGCCGTCGTCCAGCTCAACACCAGCCTCCGGGTGACGCGCAGCCAGTTCTCCGCGGCCTGGGCCGAGCGCGACACCGACCTGCGCCCCCTGTTCACCGGGCGGCTCGGCGCCGGACCGGTGGCGGGCTGGGGGGAGATCGGACGCAACTGGGCCCGGTTCACGGGCATCGACGTCACAGAGGAGACGGCCGCCGCGCGCCCGTGAGGCAGCGGCGTCCGCGCGAAGGGCGGGGCGGCGTCCGCGCGAAGGGCGGGGCGGCGTCCGCGCGGCAGGCGGGGCGGCGCCCGCATCGCCGCCCGCGGCATGGTTAAGGTCGCGGCATGTTAGCCGTGTTGGTCAACGGACTGCCCGGCGCGGGGAAGACCACGCTCGCCCGGATGCTCGCCCGTGAACTGGAACTCCCGCTGTTCAGCAAGGACGCCGTGAAGGAGACCCTGGCCGACACACTGGCCGCGGTGCGCCCGGAGGGAAGCGGTGCGCGGGAATGGAGCCGCTGTCTCGGGGCCGCGGCCGGCGAGACGCTGTGGACGCTGCTCGCCGACGCACCGGCGGGGGCGGTGCTGGAGAGTCCGTGGCCGGCGCACCTGCGGCCCGTGGTGGCCGCGGGCCTGGCACGGGCGGGCGCGTCCGAGGTCCACGAGGTGTGGTGCGCCGTGCCACCGGACACCGCGCGCCGAAGGTTCACCGAGCGGGCGGCCGCGCGGCATCCGGTGCACACGGAGAGCGTGCGCTTCCCGGAGGAGGAGTGGCGGTCCTGGGTCGGGACGGCCGGACCGCTGGCCCTGGGCACTGTGCACCGGGTGGACACCACGCGCCCGGTGGACGTCGCCGCGCTCGCCCGGCGGATCGTGGCCCGGCCCTCCCCCGGCGCGTGACGTCCGACGGGGCTTGGGCGAAGTGCTTGTTCGACTCCCGCCCGCCGCAATAGCGTGAGCCCCCGTCGGCGCCGGCGGCGGCACGGGAGGGGGACCGGCGGTGGAGCGGACGTGAGTCGCAGCCGCACGGCCGCCGGTCGCGCACTGCCCGAGCACGGGACCGGACGCGAGGGTCCGTGGGGGCGGCGCCGATCGGCGGGGACGTCAGGGGACGTCACCTGCGCGTACCGTGGTGGGCGCTTCCCCACGGCAGGGGCCCTGAGCCCGCGCGCCGGTCGTCGCGGATCCCGTCGACCCGCCCGGCCCGCACGTGACGGCCCGCCCCCTGCGACGGAACCACCGCCCCCGCGCCCGCCGCCCCGCGCCCGCCGCCGCCCCGCACCGCACCGCACGGATCGACCGCACCCCGCAGGACGCCGCAGACGGCATCGGGGGCCGACCGAGGAGCCGCATGAGCTTGTCACCGCAACCGTCCGGCTCACCGGCCGATCGGCCGGAACTCCCGTACTACGAGGACTTCTCCCCCGGTCACGGCGCCCTGCCGCCGCGCGCCTGGGTGCCGGACTCCGACGCGGCCCGGATGAGCCTCAACGGCATGTGGTGGTTCCGCCTCTCGCCGACCGCCGGTGCCGAGGACACCGCCTTCGCCCGGCCCGACTTCGACGCGTCGCGCTGGGACATCCTCCCCGTCCCGGGCCACTGGGTGCTGAACGGCCACGGCGCGCCCGCGTACACCAACGTCCGCTACCCGTTCCCCGTGGACCCGCCCCGCGTCCCCACGGAGAACCCCACCGGCGACCACCGGCACACCTTCGCCCTGCCGCACGGCTGGCCCGCGGGCGGTGAGACCGTGCTGCGCTTCGACGGCATCGAGTCCTGTGCCCGGATCTGGCTCAACGGCGAGGAGCTGGGCGTCTTCAAGGGCAGCAGGCTGCCCGCCGAGTACGCCGTCGGGCATCTGCTCCGGCCGAAGGGGAACGTGCTCGCGGTCCGGGTCCACCAGTGGTCCTCGGGAAGCTACCTGGAGGACCAGGACATGTGGTGGCTGCCCGGCATCTTCCGGGACGTCACACTGCTGCACCGGCCCGCCGGCTGTGTCGCCGACCTGTTCGTGCACGCCGGTTACGACCACACCACCGGCGAGGGCACCCTGCGCGTCGACACCCCGTCCGGCGGCCGGATCACCGTGCCGGAGCTGGGCGTCGACATCGCGGCGGGCGAGCCGGTCACGGTGCCCGTCGAGCCGTGGAGCGCCGAGATCCCGCGGCTGTACGAGGCACGACTCGCCGCGGAGGGCGAGTGCGTTCCGTTCCGGATCGGCTTCCGCACGGTCGCGGTCGAGGACGGGCTGCTCAAGGTCAACGGCCGCCGGATCCTCTTCCGCGGCGTCAACCGCCACGAGTTCCACCCCGAGCACGGTCGCGCCCTGGACGCCGGCGTCATGCGCGAGGACCTGCTGCTGATGAAGCGCCACAACGTCAACGCCGTGCGCACCAGTCACTACCCGCCGCACCCCGCCTTCCTGGACCTGTGCGACGAGCTGGGTCTGTGGGTCGTGGACGAGTGCGACCTGGAGACCCACGGCTTCGCCGAGACCGGCTGGGAGGGCAATCCCGCAGCCGACGACCGCTGGACCCCGGCGCTCCTGGACCGCGCCGCCCGCATGGTCGAGCGCGACAAGAACCACCCCAGCGTGCTCGTCTGGTCGCTGGGCAACGAGTGCGGCACGGGCCGCGGCCTGACCGACATGGCGCGGTGGATCCGCGACCGCGATCCGGACCGTCCCGTCCACTACGAGGGAGATCGCACCTGCGCCGACACGGACCTGTACTCGCGGATGTACGCCCGGCACGCCGAGGTCGAGCGGATCGGCAGACGCGAGGAGCTCCCCCTGGACGATCCCGCGCTCGACGCCAGGCGGCGCTCGCTCCCCTTCGTCCTGTGCGAGTACGCGCACGCCATGGGCAACGGACCGGGCGGACTGAGCGAGTACCAGCGGCTGTTCGAGACGTACGAGCGGCTGCAGGGAGGCTTCGTCTGGGAGTGGATCGACCACGGCATCACGCGCCGGGCCCCCGACGGGCGGCGCTGGTTCGCCTACGGCGGCGACTTCGGCGAGGAGGTGCACGACGGCAGCTTCGTCTGCGACGGGCTGCTCTTCCCGGACCGGACGCCCTCCCCGGGGCTGGTCGAGTACAAGAAGGTCGTCGAACCGGTCCGTATCGAGGGCGGTGCCGCCGCCGGTACGGTCCGCATCACCAACCTCCATGACGTCGCGGACCTGTCGCATCTGCGCTTCGCCTGGTCGTACGAGGTGGACGGGGTGACCGCGGCCCGGGGCGACCTCACCGTACCGCCGCTGGCGGCGGGCCGGGCGACGGAGCTGAAGCTGCCCGAACCGGACGCGCCCGACCTGGCCGGGGAGGCGTTCTGGCAGGTGCGGGCGGTCCTGGCGGACGACACGGCCTGGGCACCCGCCGGGCACGAGGTGGCGTGGGGCCAGTGGGCCGCCGCGGAAGGCGCCGACGCACGGCAACCGGCCGCGGCGCCCGTGCGCCCGCACCGCCCCCGGCACGCCGAGGGCGGCGTGGTGCTGCTGGGCCCGGGCACCTTCGACGCGGCCACCGGCGAACTGCGGCTCCTCGACGGCTTCGCCCTCGCCGGGCCCCGGCTGGACGTGTGGCGGGCGCCGACGGACAACGACGAGGGAGCGCCCTGGCAGTCCGACCCGCGCCTGGGCCCGCTGTGGCGGGACGCCGGTCTGCACCGGATGCGGCACCGCGTGGACGGGGTCGTGGCCGAGGACGGGGCGCTCATCGTCACGACCCGGGTCGCACCGGCCGCCCGCTCCTTCGGGCTGCGCGCGGTCCATCGCTGGACCGCGGACGGCGACCGGCTGCGCCTGGAGGTGGAGGTCGCGCCGGAGGGCGAGTGGACGCTGCCGCTCCCCCGGCTCGGGGTCCGCCTGGGCCTGTGCGGCACCCTGACCGAGGCCGAGTGGTACGGCGGCGGGCCGGGCGAGGCCTATCCCGATACCCGGGCGGCGTCCCGTATCGGCCGCCACACCTCGACGGTCGACGCGCTGCAGACCCCGTACGTCCGGCCGCAGGAGAACGGCGCCCGCGCCGACGTCCGGTGGGTGCGATTGCGCCGCGAGGACGGCACGGGGGTGGCGATCGAGGGCTCCCCGCCCTTCTGGTTCACCGCCCGGCACTGGACCAGCGAGCAGCTGGACGCAGCCGGGCACACGCACGACCTCGTGCCGGGCGACACGCTGTGGGTCAACCTCGACCACGCTCAGCACGGCATCGGCAGCCAGTCCTGCGGGCCGGGCGTGCTGCCGGCGTACCGCCTGGAGGCCGCACCCGCCGCCTTCGGCTTCACCTTGACCACTCTCGCGGACGGCCGGTGAGGGCGGTCCCGCGGGACAGCGCGCCCACGCCGCGGATGTCCGGCCGGCCCGCGCGGGGGCGTCATGCGCCGGGGGCGTGCTCATCGGCACCCTCCAGGCGCCGCACGGCCCCGCGCCGGACACCGCAGCGCGACCGGCGCGGATCCTGCCGGTGTGCCGCGCGGCGCGGCGGAGCCGTCCCCCTGCCGCTGCTCGTCCCGTCGGCGGCGGGCCTCGCGGCGACGGCCCGGCACGTGCGGGCGGCGGGCGACACGGGGGCGGGTTCCTCGGTCGCGGGCGAGCCGGGGGCGGGGTGCCTGCCCCACCCCCGGCGTGCGCCACTACGCGGGCGTGCTGTCCGGCTGGGGCGCGGCCGGCCGCGTGTCGTCGGTGAGCGCGGGCCAGGTGCGGGTGGCGGCGCCGTGCGCGATCGCCCGCCACCAGGGGTCCAACGGCAGTCCGGCCGCGGGTTCGAAGGGCTCTCCGGGGCGCGGGACGGCGACCCGGGACCCCACGGCGAGCGCCGAGGTGACGGTGCCCTCGGCGGGCTCCTCCCAGGGATGCGGGGCGAGGTTGAACGTGCCCCAGTGGATGGGGAGCATGACGTCGCCGCGCAGGTCCCGGTGGGCGCGGACGCCCTCCTCCGGGGTCATGTGGATGTCCGGCCAGAAGTCGCTGTAGGCGCCGATCTGCACCATGGTGGCGTCGAACGGGCCGTACGTCTCGCCGATCTCCGCGAAACCGGGGAAGTATCCCGTGTCGCCGCTGTGGTAGACGCGGTGCTCGGGCCCCGCGACGACCCAGGACGCCCACAGGGTGTGCTGGGTGTTGCGGATCGCCCGGCCGCAGAAGTGCCGTGCGGGGGTCGCGGTGAGGGTGAGGCCGGCGACCTGCGTCGACTCGTGCCAGTCCAGCTCGGTCATGCGGTCCGCGGGGACGCCCCAGCGTTCCAGGTGCGCGCCGACGCCCAGCGGGACGACGAAGCGGGTGCCGGTCCCGGCGAGCGCCTTGATCGTGGGCATGTCGAGGTGGTCGTAGTGGTCGTGGGAGATGACGATCGCGTCGGCCTCGCCCAGCTCCTTCAGCGGCACCGGCGGCTCGTGGAGGCGCTTGGGGCCGACGAAGGAGAACGGGGAGCACCGCCGGCCCCAGACCGGGTCGAAGAGCACCCTGCGCCCGTCGATCTCGGCCAGGACGGTGGAGTGGCCCATCCAGGTGAGCCGCAGGCCCGAGGCGGGGGGCGCGGCCAGGTCGGCGAGGGTCGTGGTGTGCAGCGGGATGGCCCCGGCGGGAGCCCTGCGGACCCGCTCCTCCTTGCGGAAGTACGTCCGGGCGAACCTCAGCATCGAGCCGGAGGGCGCCGTCCGGGCACCCAGGGGGTTGGTGAACACCCCGTCGGCGAAGTTCGGCGACCGCCTGATGCGTTCCATCCTCTCCCCGTAGGGGTTGTCCCCGAAGGCGGGGATGAGGGTGGAGAGCAGGGAACGCTTCGGACTGGAGCCGGACACGGCACCTCCCGTTGGTCGGCGGTCACGAACGTGCCGTGAGCCGTCCGGCCCCGGCAGAACCAGTATGTACAGCGACAACTCCTACACCGGTCATTCCGGTTCCGCGCCCCTTTGTGAGATCGGCGGGCGACGGCCGGCCGGCTCCCGCCCAAGGGCCTTCGGAACCGTTCCGACCGGGATTGCCGCTTTTCCGGCGTATTGCCGCCCTCCCTGACGATGGTGCCACCGCCGGGGCGGGCGCCGCCGCCCGCCCCGGCGGTGGCGGACGGCGGCGGGCTCCGCCGGGCGGCCCGCTACGAAGCGGTGCGGGGCTGGCCGTAGGCGCGCTCCACGTGCAGCTTCAGCACCAGGCGCTTGTCCTCGACCATGGCGCGCCGGTAGTCGTCCCAGTCCGGGTGCTCGCCCTGCAGGGCCCGGTAGAGGTCGACGAGCTCCTCGACGGTCGCGTCGTCCCGGTCCGCCGCGACGGGGGTGAGTTCCGCGGTGCCCTCCGCGACCGTCCAGGCCCAGCGGTCGGCCGTGGTCACGTGGTAGCTCGCCCGGGGGTCACGACGCAGGTTGCGGGTCTTGGCGCGGTCGTCGGTGAGGGAGACCCGCAGCACGCTCGTGGCGGGGTCGTAGTGGTGGATGACGTTGGACATCTGAGGGCGGCCGTCGCGCTTGATGGTGACCAGCACGCCCCCCTTGGTCTCGGTGAGCAGTCGCAGGAGGTCTTCGTCAGTCATGGCAGGCTCAACGACCTTCCGGGAACGAGGATTCCACGACCACGGCCGCCGGTGTCAGCCGTACCCGGTGCGTGGCGCCGTCGGCCCAGGTGACGGTCAGTTCGCGGCGCCCGGCCGGCGCCTCGGCGACCTCGGCCTCGGCGAGGGCGCGCAGCGGTCCCGGCTCGGCGGCGCCGGTGAGCCGGGCGGCGCAGACAAAGAGGTCACCGCCGTGGCGTCCGGTGGTCTCGCCGACGAGGACGGGGGTGACGGCCCGGCCGGCGCACGCGGTCGGGACGGGCGGCAGGTCCGGGGCGGCGGAGAGCCCGTGCAGCGGGAGCAGTTCGGAGCGCAGGCCCTCGCCCGCGGGCCAGCCGGACTGCCGTACGGGGGTGCCGGGCGGCGCCCCGTCGACCAGGTGGACGCGGATCTCGGCGGCGCCCCTGGCCAGGACGAGGCTCACGATCCGTGCCCGGTCACCGGCACGGGACCGCGAGGCGGCCCATCCCCGGCCGGCGCCGAGCGGGGTGAGCCCGGTGCGCGCGGTGACGCCGCCGTCGGCGTCCAGCAGGCCGAAGTGGTTGTCGGGGGGTGCGTCGCCGGTCAGGGGCGCGGTGGCGGTGGAGTAGGCGAGCCGTGTGTAGTGGGGGGCGTAACGGGTGTCCTCGCTGCCGTGGTTGTGCAGGCGCACGACGCCGTCGGCGGCCGTCGACTGGATCAGCCAGTTGGGCGCGGGCAGCGCGGTGACGGCGTCGCCGCGCTCGGCGGGGGCGGGTTCCTCGGGGGCCGTCCACACCCGGTGGCCGGGCGGCAGCAGCAGGCCGAGGAAACCCTTGCTCGCCCAGTACGGGGAGGCGGGCCCGGAGTAGTCCTGCAGAACACCCGCGAAGGGACCGTGCCAGCCGAGCGACAGCAGCCCGTCGGGGCCCGCCGCGCCGCGGTCGAGGAAGTGGCGCAGGGCGCCGGAGGCCAGCCGCCGCGTGGTGCCGGGGCTGAGCGGTGTGCGGCCGGTCAGGGCACCGAGCCACAAGGGGGCGGCCGCGGCCACCCGGTAGGTGAGCGAGCGGCCCTGGTGGACGGGGGCGCCGTCGGCGCCGAAGAGGCGGGAGACACCGGCGAGATGGGTCCGCAGCCGCTCGCCGTAGCGGTCCATCAGGTCGGCGTCGCCGGAGAACCACGCCTCCAGCACCGGGTAGAGGTGCAGCGCCCAGCCGTTGTAGTGGTCGAAGGCGCGCAGATCGCCGTCGGTGTACCAGCCGTCGCCGACGTACCAGCGCTCGATCCGCTCCAGCCCGCGCGCCACGGCCGCGCGGTCGCCCAGGAAGCCGCCGACGGTGGCGGGGAACATCTCCCAGTTGTTGGGCCAGGCCCGTGCCGCGGCGGCCCGGGAGAGCCAGGCGGCGGCGCGTTCGCGGACGGGCTCGTCGAGCCGGTCCCACAGCCAGGGGCGGGTCAGGCGGAGCCCGATGGCGATGGACGCCGCCTCGACCAGCGGCTGCGTGCGGTCGGCCACGACCGGCCAGTCCTCCGGCCCGTCGCCGCCGGGGCGCGCGGTGCCGACGGCCAGGCCGTCGGCGTACCGCTGCAGCAGCCCGGACGGGTCGTCACCACCCGCACCGGCCACCCGGATCGCGGCCAGCAGGAAGGTCCGCGCGTATCCCTCCAGGCCGTCCGAGCGGACGCCCGAGTGGCTGTGCCGGTCCCCCGGGAGGTGGTACAGCGCCCCACCGGGCGTCGCGTGCGGGGCGACGGCGGCGAGCAGGCCGTCGGCGACTGCCTCCCAATGCGCGCGGGTCCACCCTGTGTACGGGCTCAGTACCCGGTCCTCGGGCGGCAGTCGGAAGGGGTGCGGGAGCGCGGTCCGGGTCACGAGTCGCATACGGCCTCCCGGGTCGGGGCGGTACGGCGGCACCTGCGGCGCTCGCCGGACGGGACCCTACCGCCGCGCCGCAAGCGCTTTCCAGGGCACGTGCCCGCTCACCGCCCCGGGCCCGACGTCTCCCGTCCGAGATAGGTGAGGGGGCCCGGGTCCGGGACGGGGAGCTCACGGAAGCCCACGCGGTCGTAGAAGGCCCGGGCCGCGGTGTTGGCGGTCACCATGCCGAGGTGGACGGCTCCGACGCCGCGGTCGGAGAGGGCGGCGAGAAGACGCTCCATCAGTTCCCGTCCGTAACCGAGGCGCTGGTAGTCGGGGAGCAGATCGATGTGCAGGTGCGCCGGATACGCGGCGAGTTCGGGCACGATCATGCGCTCCGGGCGGTGCAGGAGGTCCACCATCATGTCGTCCGCGGTGATCGGGGGCCCGGACGGCTTCGGGTGGCGGTGCTCCAGTCGCGGCAGCCACACGGCGCGGAAGCGCCGGACGAAGGCGACGGTGTCGGCGGTGCCGACGATGTAGCCGACGGCGCGCATCCCGTTGTCCACGACGAAGGCGAGATCGGGCTCCAGGTGGGCGTAGGGCCCGGCGAAGAGGTCGGGGAGCAACTCCTGGTCCGTGTAGAGGTGCCGCGCGTCCCCGCCCTCGTGGCCGGTGCGCACACAGATGTCGTAGACGGCGGCCCGGTCCTCCGGGCGGTAGGGGCGGATCACGGCTCGTGGGGTCATGCGGGCATGCCGCTGTGGGAGCGCTCCCACAACCCCTGCGACGCACGGCGTTACGCTGAACGAGGTGGCTGCCCCACACAGCCGAGGGAGGTCGCCATGACCCCGGCCACCGAGGCACTGGCCGTGTCGCGCGGCCCCTACCGGCTGTACGCCGAGATGACCGCCGGCCCCGGGGCGCCCGCGGTCCTGATGCACGGCTTCCCCGACAGCAGCCGCCTCTACGACCGGCTCCTCCCCCACCTGGAGGGACGGCTACCCGTGGTGCGGTTCGACTTCCTCGGCTGGGGTCGGTCCGACAAGCCCGAGGGACACGCCTACACGGTCGCGCAGCAGGTGGCCGACCTCGCCGCCGTGGCGGACGCCCTCACGGCGGGCCGCACGAACCGCCGCCTGGTCCTCGTGGCGCACGACGCCTCGGGGCCGCCCGCGATCGACTGGGCGCTGGACCATCCCGACCGCGTGGCCCGGCTCGTCCTGCTCAACACGTACTACCACTGGACGCCGGCCCTGCGCCGGCCGCCGGCGATCGCGCTCTACTCCACCCCGCTGCTGCGCACGGCGGCCCGCGCCGTCGCACGGCGCCGGCCCGATCTGGACCGCAGGCTCTACGCCTGGCAGGTGGGCGGCTTCATCCGCGACCCCGAGGTGCGCGAGGCGTACGTGGCACGGCTCTACGAGCAGTTCCCCGCGGCACGCCCGGCCTTCTGGCGGCTCAACGACGAGCTGCCGCGGGCGGTGCTGAGCCGCAGGCGGCGCATCCCGGAGATGCGCGAGTTCCAGCCGCCGGTCCGGGTCGTCTTCGGCACCCGGGACCGCTATCTCAACACCCGCGTCGCCCGGCAGTTCTCCGTGATCTTCCCGCACTGCGAACTGCGCCTGCTGACGCGGGCCGGCCACTACGTCCAGGTCGACGAACCCGCACTGGTGGCCGACGCCATCACCGCCCCCTGAACGCGGGGGGGCGGCCGGGCGGGGGGGCCGCCCCCCCCCCCGCGGGCCAGGGGGGGGGGCCGCCGACCCCCCCCGGGGGGGGGGGGGGTGTTG
>NZ_JBEZXR010000132.1:11421-12470 GCF_040638135.1 Streptomyces sp. NPDC026673
GCCCCCCCGGCGGGGGCGGCCGCCTCCGGGGCGCCCCCCCCCGCGCCCGCTGCTCTACGTGTCGGGGCACTCCTTCCACGCGAGGTGGTAGGTGGTCTTGATGCTGCCGTCCGTGGAGTCCATGGTCATGAAGCTGGTGGTCCGCGACGGATCCGAGGTGCCGGCGCTGACCCGCAGCTCGGTGTTGATGTTGAAGTTGCGCAGTTCACCGCAGGGCGCCCAGACCAGGGCGGCGACCTCGACGCTGTCCGTGGCCTGCCAGTTGTCGTCGAGCGCGCCGCGGAAGGTGTGGCTGATGGCGTTCGTCTCGCGCGAGCCCTGGAAGTAGTAACTGGCCTTCTCCACGCCGGTGGCGCCCCGCTCCAGGTGCGCGAAGCCGCGGTAGTCGGCGGCGGCGATCGCGTAGGTGAAGCCCTGGGGAACGTGCACGTTCAGATTGAGCTGGCAGTTCTTGCGGAAGTCCGTCGGCTTGGAGCCCAGGCCCACCTGCGCGATGTAGGCGCTGTACGTGACGGTGAAGGCCTCGTTGTCCGGGGAGACGGCGACGGCGGCCGTGCCGGCCGGACAGCCCGAGCCGTTGACCGTCGCGACATCGATGACGATGCGGTCCGGCGGAGGCGGGGTGGCGCCTCCCGGCTCCCAGGCTCCCTGCGGGCCGAGCAGCGAGGCGGCGGCCACGCCGCTCACGGCTATCGCACGTAACGTCATGGGGGGATTCCCTTCGGGTCGTCGAGGGATCGGCGACACCGGCCCTGCACCCCGTTCCGGTGTCGCGTACACGACACCATGCGTCACCGTTCGCGTACAGAACCTCCACGGGTTTCCCACAGGAATGGCCGACCCCCGTCACCCCTGGCGCAGAAGTGACGCACGAGATCCAGTCAGCGCCCCCTCCCGAGACCTCGCGGCAACCCCGAACCGCTTTCCGCCCCCTTCCGGCGATCAGGCGCGCTACGAGACGGAGGGGGCGGGGTCGTAGGGGTGGGCGTTCTGGACACTGGGCGTATTTGTGTGCGGCACCCGGGGTGAGAAGAGCAGGTGCCCGCCAC
>NZ_JBEZXR010000133.1:0-12296 GCF_040638135.1 Streptomyces sp. NPDC026673
CGGGCGGCGTCCGTACATGGCCCAGGCCAGGCCCACGCCGAGCACCATCACCAGCATCGTGGCGCCGGTGACGGCCGCGGCACCCATCGGCGGACCAGGAGAACCCCGACATGCACCCGTCCGCACCGCGCCGCACGACGCCCCTCGCCCGCACCGCCGTCCTGGTCCTGCTCGCGGCCCTTGCCCTCGTGGGCCTCCACGCGGGCCCCGCCCGGGCGGCCGACGGCGACGTCACCTGGACGGTCAGGACGGCCGCGAACGGGTTCGGCGACGACCGGTCCAGCTACAGCTACACCGCGAACCCCGGCGGACAGGTCAAGGACGCCATGGTCGTGGCCAACCGCAGCACCACGCCGCTGCGGCTCGCGCTCTACGCCTCCGACGGCTACACCACCGACACCGGGCAGCTCGACCTGCTCACCAAGGACAAGAAGTCCGTCGGGATCGGCGCCTGGGTCCACGCCGACCGCGACAGCGTGGAGATCAAGCCCGGCAAGACAGCCGAGATCCCCTTCACCGTCACCGTCCCGGACAACGCCACCCCCGGCGACTACGTCGGCGGCATCCTGACCTCGCTCAAGCAGTCCGACGAGGCCCAGGGCATCAACGTGGACCGCCGTCTGGGCATCCGGGTCAAGCTGCGGGTCAGCGGCGCGCTCAAGCCGAAGCTCGCGGTCGAGGACCTCCACGTCGACTACGGCGGCCCGGCCAACCCCTTCGGCTCGGGCGACGCCACCGTCACGTACACGATCCACAACACCGGCAACGCGATGCTGTCGGCGCGCCAGTCCGTCTCGGTGGCCGGTCCGTTCGGATGGCTGCGGGCGAAGGCCGGCGACATCCCGGCGCCGCCGGAGCTGCTGCCCGGGGAGAGCTGGAAGATGAAGGTGCCCGTCCACGGCGTGGCACCCGCGGTCAGCCTGACCGCGACCGCCACCCTCACCCCGATGCTCACCGACGCGTCGGGCTCCATCACCCCCTTGGACCCGGTCGAGGCCACCGCCCACGGCTGGGCCGTCCCCTGGGTCCTGGTCCTGCTGCTCGTCCTCCTCGCCGCTGCCGTCGCCGCCGCGATCGTCCTCACGCGCCGCCGCCGCGCGCGGCGCAAGCAGCGCGAGGACGTCCGCGTGCGGAACGCCGTGGAGCAGGCGCTCCGCGAGCAGGGGACGCAGAAGACGGAGAAGTCGGAGACGGCGGAGACCGCGCAGAAGGCGGAGAAGACGCAGCAGGGCTGACCGCGGCCCGGGCCCCCGGCCCCCGGACACCCGGGGGCCACCCGGCTCCTCAGCCCGCGCGAGCGGTCCGTTGGTTCCGGGCCCCGGCCGGGGCGCGGAGCGGCCGGGCGGCGGGGCCGGGGGGAGTGGCTCACGCCATCGCCCCTTCCGCGCGCCGGGCCGGGCGAGGGCCGTCGGCTGATCGCCCGCCCGTTCGGCCGACACGACGGCCACGCGACGGCCATGGTGCCGCCGCGTGGGCCGGTGCCACCGGTGTCAGAGGATGTACTCGCCCAGGGCGTAGCCCTTGGGCTCCGTGATCAGTTCGATGCGCAGTCCGTTGGGGTCGGCGAGGAACATGCTCGCCGCGACCTCGGTCGGGAAGAGCGCGTACGGGATCTCCCGCTCGTCGAGGCGGCCCTTCACCGTCGCGTAGGCCTCCTCCGTCACCGCGAGGGCGATGTGGTGACTGGCCCCGATCGCCTCCGCGTACTCGGGGTGGGGGTGGCCCGGGAAGTCGAAGAACGCGAGCATGTTCTCGCCGCCCATGTCGAAGAAGAAGTGGGTCGACCCGGGGTAGTCCCGGTTCTCGATCAGATCCACCAGCGGGAGTCCCAGCACGTCCCGGTAGAAGAGGATGGTCTCCTCGACGTCCCGGGCGATGAACGCGGCGTGGTGGACGCCCTGCGTCATGGGCTTGATCCGCTCCGCGGCCGGAAGGAGATACCGGTCCCTGAGCTCCGCCTGGCGCTCCAGGAGGGCCTTCAGTTCCTCACCGTCGGGCTGTGCCATGGTCGTACTCCTCTTCTCGGCGGGCCGCGCGGGTGCGATGCCCGGGGCGGCGGGTGCGGGTGCGTGCGGCGGGTGCGGGCGTGCGCCGAGGTGCGCGGGGGCCCTGCGGTTCCGCGGCCCGGCCGGCTTCGAGCGCCCGGCCGGGGCCGGCTCGTGCCGGCACCCGGTTGACGCTTCAGCGACCATAGAGGGATCTATTTGACGCGTCAAGAAAAAGGCGGAGCGGACGCCGTCCGGATGCCGGCGGCGAGGGCGCGGCGCCGCTGAGTAGCCGTACTCATGCGCGACCCGGACCGGGACGGGACGCTGGATCCGTTGGGTCGCGGACGATCGCGAGGCGGGGGAGCGGTGGCGAGTACGAAGCGCACGGAAAGGCCGTCGGCCGGCCGGCAGATCGGGCTCGGCCTGGCACTGCTCCTGATGGACCTCCTGGTGATCGCCTGGCTGCTGTACGGCTACGCGATGACGGGGTGGGCCGACGCTTACGACGACGCCGACGCACAGGACGCGCCGCGGGCGGCACGGCAGGCGATGTGGTTCCTGACCTGCGGCGCCGTGGTCACCGGCGGTGGCCTCCTGGCCCTGCGATGGCGCATCTGCGGCGTCCTGCAGCTGCTGGTCCTGGGTGGCGGAGCGGTGGCCTTCGCCCTCGCGGCGCGATGACACGCGCCCGGCCCGCGTCAGGTGAGGGGATCGGCCGGCGGGGTGTCCGTCCCCGCCGTCCCCGCCGTCCCCGCCGTCCCTGCCGCTCCCGCGGCTCCCCTGGGCGACGAGCCGCGGCGAGAGGCGGCAGGAGAACCCCGTACGGGCCCCGGCCCCCTGCGTACACCGCCCTCCCCGCGCCCGGGCCGGGGGACAAGACCGGCCGGGCGGCACGGGCCGGGCGGTCCGGGCCCGCAATGCGGCGGCCGTGGCGCGCCGCGGCGGGCTAGGATCCGGCCCATGGCCCTGACCCTGCGCGACGTGGACCGGTTCGAGGCGTCCAGGCCCCGCCTGGAGGCCGTCGCCTATCGCCTCCTCGGCTCCGCGAGCGAAGCGGAGGACGCCGTGCAGGAGACGTTCCTGCGCTGGCAGGCCGCCGACGTCGACCACATCGAGGTCCCCGAGGCCTGGTTGACGAAGGTCCTCACCAACCTGTGCCTCAACCAGCTCACTTCGGCCCGCGTGCGGCGCGAGGCCTACGTGGGCCAGTGGCTCCCCGAGCCGCTGCTCGCGGGGGACCCGATGCTCGGCCCGGCCGACACCGCCGAACAGCGCGAGTCGGTCTCGTACGCGGTCCTCGCCCTGCTGGAGCGCCTGAGCCCCAACGAGCGCGCGGTGTACGTGCTGCGGGAGGCCTTCGCGTACCCGCACCGGGAGATTGCCGAGATCCTCGACATCACCGAGGCCGCCAGCCAGCAGATCTTCCACCGCGCCAAGAAGCACGTCGCGGACGGCAAGGCCCGTACCGAGATCGACGAGGCCGCCGCCCGGCGGATCGTCGACGAGTTCCTCGCGGCCGCCACCAGCGGCCGGACCGAACCCCTCGTACGGCTGCTCACCCAGGACGCCGTCTCGATCGGTGACGGCGGCGGGAAGGTCCCCGCCCGCGCCAAGGCGTTCGAGGGTGCCCTCGCCGTCGCGAAGTTCCTGCGGGGCCTGTTCAAGCCCGCCGAGTCCAAGCGCGCCCTGGTCGGCGGCTCGCCCGAGGTCCACGCCGCGACCGCCAACGGCGCCCCCGCCGTCGTGGTGGTCGTCGGCGGCCGGGTCATCGGCGTCATGTGCCTGGAGGTCACCGCCGAGGGCATCGCCGCCGTCCGCAGCCAGGTCAACCCCGACAAGCTCGAACGCGCGACGCGGCGATGGGCGGCGGAAGACCGCGGCGAACCCCTGTTCCACGCCTTCTGAACCCGATGTGAGGTGCTTCACATCGCGCTCCTGTCAGGAAACCGCGGGCCGTCCGGTTCAAGTGGCGAATCCGCTCAAGACAGGAGTCAGGAAATGCAGCACCGCATCGTCGTCCTCGGAGCCGGATACACCGGAGCCATCGCCGCCGGGCGCCTCGCCAGGCGACTGCACCGTGAAGACGTCACCATCACCCTCGTCAACGCAGAGTCCGACTTCGTCGAGCGCGTCCGGATGCACCAGCTCGTGGTCGGCCAGGACCTCAAGTCCCGCCCGCTCGGCGAGATGTTCGCGGGCACCGGCGTCGAGCTGAGGGAGGCGAAGGTCACCGGCGTGGACGTCGACCGCAGGGCCGTCGCCGTCCTCGACGCCGACGGTGCCGGGGAGTTGGCGTACGACACCCTCGTGTACGCCCTCGGCAGCGGCTGGAACGACCAGGGCGTTCCCGGCACCGCCGAGCACGCCTACGAGATCGCCGGCCGTCCCGGGGCGCTCCGCCTGCGCGAGCGCCTGGCCCGTCTGGACGCCGGGCAGTCCGTGGTCGTCGTAGGCGGCGGCCTCACCGGCCTGGAGGCCGCGACCGAGATCGCCGAGGCCCGCCCGGATCTCGACGTGGCGCTCGCCGCCCGCGGCGGCCTCGGCGACTGGCTCTCCCCGAAGGGCGGCCGGCACCTGCGGCAGGTCTTCGGCAGGCTCGGCATCACCGTGCACGAGAACGCCGCCGTCACCGAGGTGCACGCCGACCGCGTCACCACCGCCGACGGCACGTCCCTCCCGGCCGCGGTCACCGTGTGGACCACGGGCTTCGCCGTCCACCCGATCGCCGCGGCCACCGCCCTGGAGGTCACCGGCACCGGCCAGATCGTGGTCGACGGGACCCTGCGCTCGGTCTCGCACCCGGACGTGTACGCCATCGGCGACGCGGCCCTGGCGATGGGCGCGGGCGACACGCCGCTGCGGATGTCCTGCGCCTCCGGTACCCCCACCGCGTGGCAGGCCGCCGACGCCATCGCGGCACGGCTGACCGGCGGCAAGCTCCCGAACGTGCCGCTGCGCTACTTCAATCAGTGCGTCTCGCTGGGCCGCAAGGAAGGCCTGATCCAGTACGTCACCGCGGACGACCGGCCCGTGCGCGCGGTCCTGACGGGGCGGATCGCCGCCGTCTACAAGGAGCTGGTCTGCAAGGGCGCGGCCTGGGGCGTCGCCAACCCGACGCTCGGGGTCCCGACCCGGCGCCGCCGCGTCGTACGGCAGCAGGACCGGTCGGCCGCGGCCGTCGGGACGCCCGCCTGATGTGCCCGGCGCGGCGCCCCGCCCGCTGTGGCGCGGGGTCCGCGCGGCGACGATCGCCCGCCGCCGTCCGCCTCGCGCGGACGGCGGCAGGGGCCGTCGAAGTCTCCACAACTGCGCCCGGCCCTCGGGGCCGAGCCGGCACCCGTGTCGGTGAGGGCCGCGGACGGGTGCCGGCCGGGCGGTCAGCCGATGGAGATGGCCATCGGCTTGACGTTGGTGGCGTCCAGCGCGGGGCGCAGCGCCCGGGCGAGCTTGACCGCGTCGCCGACGGCCCAGAAGTGGACGAAGAACAGCCGGGGTTCGTCGTTCAGCCCGTGGTTGTGCAGCTCGACCAGTTGCATGCCGGCACGCCTCAGGGCCGCGAGGCACTCCTGCACCTCTCCGGCGATCATGGCGCAGTCGCCGCTGATCGCGGCCCGGCCGTCGCCCAGCGGCTGGAAGTTGATCGCGCTGGTGGATCCCAGACCCGGCGGCAGCACCATGTGGCCGTCGGTGATGGTCTCCCGGCGGACGAAGGTGTTCTTGTAGACCCCGTCGTCGATGCCGCCCTTGACGCCCAGCGCGTCGTCGATGCCGGCGGTGTCCATGTCCAGGGACCGCGGCAGGATGTGGGTCGGGCGTTCCGGGGGCGGGGTCTCGGTGCGGTCGAGCGCCGCGCGCAGGTTCTTGGCGATGGCCACGGGGTCGTCGCCGTGCGCGTGGACGTGGAACCACCAGATCTCGGGGGACTGCGAGAGCAGGTGCTTGTGGATCGCGGTCTGCTCGATCCCACGCTTGTGCAGCTCGTCGGCGAACCCCTGCATCTCCTTCTCGGTGACCACCACGTCGCCCATCAGCAACGTGTTCCCGTCGGCGTAGCGCACGAAGGACACGTGCGAACCCAGGGCGAGCCCCGGTTTGACGGTGACGCCCTGCGAGACCACCTTGAGGTCCCGGCGTGGCAGGCCCGTGTGGTACAGGAAATCGCGCCTGATGTCGCCCGTCCGCCCCATCGCGACGGCGACTTCCTTCCATTCCGCCAGAGAGGTGTGCACCGGCATGACCGGTGCGTGCTGCTTCCCCTTCGGCGCTCCGGCGGGCGCGCACCCGGACATCGCCCCCGCCAGCATCGGCGCCAGAGTGGCGGCGGCCAGCACGCCCCGCCGTGACGCCCCTCGCGGGTGGGTGTCCTGCTGTCGGTCCTCAGCCATCATGTGTGCCTCCTGACGGGATGGAAGCACGGAGGGCCGCGGACAGCCTTGAGCACCGCCAGCACTGCGGCCAGGTGGGTGAAGCGGTCGTCGGCAAACGGGTGAGGCCGGCGGCCGGAGCGGCCGGTGTGCCCGGTTCCGCCGCGTCCGCGGCGCCTCCGGCCGGGACACGCGGTGCGAGGCGGTCGGCCACACGGACCGGGCGCCGCGTCGGCGTCCGTACCCGGCCGTCCCCGCCGGGCGGCGGAGGGGCGGACGGCGGCGTGCCGCCGTGATCACCCCTCGGGCTCCCCGGCCCGTGGGCGGGTCATCGCCCGCGCCGGAACTTCCCGGTGACGAGACCGCGGTCATCCGGAGCCAGCCGAGCCTGGTACCACGACTCCTCCGCCTCCTCCGCCGTGTGATCCGCCTCCGCGAGGGATACCCGGAAGTGGGCCCGCCACTTCCCCCAATGGAGTTCGACGAGCCAGGAATCCTCGCCGAGGCGGAAGACCGTACGGCCGGGCGTGCCGTCCCGCCCGGCCGAGTACGTGAAGGGATGCACGGACGGAAGATGTGAGCGAGTGAGCTCCGACGCCAACTCCCTGGCCTGCTGCCTGCCTTGCTCGGCGTGATGGACGGAGGCCGGCCTCCAGTGGCGGAAGTGGCCGCCGACCTCCGAACCGAGGGACTCGTAGGCCGCGGAGTCCTCTTCGACGAGGACGTACCAGAGCGATGGATTCACGATGGGCAACCTATCGACGTCGAAGGCGTGGTGGACGCCCACCCCGGCCGCCGAGCGGAACCCGGGCGTCGTGGACGTCTCCGCACGCGGGCGGGGTCGTCCTCCGGTGAGGCCGGACGGCGGGCGTCGCCGCTCCCCGCCGCCCCCGCCGCCACCCGCCGCCCTCGACCGGGCAGCGTCCGGAGGACGGAGTCCATGGCGCCATCCCGCTGCGTGAGCGGCTGTCGACCTGGGCCGACGGCGGCGACGTCCGGGACGAAGTGCTCAAACGCTCCCACTGAGCGGCGGTCCGGCCACGACCGCGTGGCCGGACCGCCGCGACGAAGGGGCCATCTCGCGGTGGTCGGTCAGGGCAGGATCTCGACGTACCCGTCGGTCCCGTGCACGCGGATCCGCTGCCCGTCCCGGATCCGCCGGGTGGCCTGCTCCACGCCCACGACGGCCGGCAGGCCGTACTCCCGCGCGATGACCGCGCCATGGGTCATCAGGCCCCCCACCTCCGTCACCAGGCCCGCGATCCCGACGAACAGCGGCGACCAACTGGGGTCGGTGTAGGTGGTGACCAGGATGTCGCCCGCCTCGAGATCGGCCTCCGCGATGTCGAGGATGACGCGGGCCCTGCCCTCGACGGTCCCGGCGGAGACCGGGAGGCCGACGAGTGCACCGGCCGGCGCGTCGTCGCGCCGGTACGCCCCGTTGACGGCCTCGCCGTCCGAGGTGAGCACCCGGGGCGGAGTGAGCGCCTGATACGACCGGAACGCCTCCTTGCGCCGCCGGATGAGCTCGTCGTCCACCCGGTGCGAGCGCGCGACCTCGTGGAATTCCCCGAACGTGAGGTGGAAGACGTCCTCCCGGTCGCTGAGCACCCCGGCCCGCACGAGGCGCTCGGCCTCCGCCAACAGGGCCCGCTTGTAGACGAAGTAGCGGCTGACGATGCCGTACTTCGGGTACTCCCGGTACCCGATGAAGGTTCTGACCCGGTCGATCATCCGCTTGGTCTCGTCGGCCTTCCGGTCCCCGTCCGGCAGGGCCCGCAAGCGTGACAGCACGTCCAGTTCCTTCTGCCGTGCCTTCCGCCGGCCTTCCTCGAAGCGCCGCTCGGCGGCCCCCGGTTCGAAGTTCCTGACGTTGTCGAGGATCACGGGCACGAGCGTGGTGGGGCGCTCGCGCCAGC
The DNA here is from genome assembly GCF_040638135.1 of Streptomyces sp. NPDC026673. Taxonomy (NCBI): domain Bacteria; kingdom Bacillati; phylum Actinomycetota; class Actinomycetes; order Kitasatosporales; family Streptomycetaceae; genus Streptomyces; species Streptomyces sp. NPDC026673. The sequence continues at coordinate 8,272 of NZ_JBEZXR010000133.1, forward strand.
GCGGCCTCGTGATGTCGATCTCGCCGACGCAGCGCATGCCGTACCGGTCGAGGTAGTCCTCGATGGCGTCACGCGCCTCGGTCCCGCCCGCCAGCTTCGGCAGCTCGTCCAGGAAGGCGTCGTCCTCGACGCCCCGCAGGAACGCCACCACCTCCGGCCGCGCGCGGATCACGTCCGCGACGTCGAGCAGCGCCAGTCCCATCTCCGACGTGATGTTGTCGGGGGCGGACAGCGTGAGCGTGTCGGCCGCGTTCTTCTCGCCCAGCCACTCCTGCAGCTTGTCGTTGAGCCACCAGGTGGCCTCCATCCCCGCCATGATCGCCCGCATGTTCAGCGGATCGCCGAGGACCCGCTTGTGCTCCTCGAAGGCCTCCAGCAGGAAGTCGAACAGCGCCGGCCCGGTCTTCGTCCGGATGTCCCGCTCCAGGGCGGCGACGGACGCCTGACTGCGCTCGATCAGCGCGGTGACGATGGCCGGATCGGTCTCGACCGGGGCGGGCGCGCCGCCGGCCGGCGGCCCGCCGGGTCCCTCGTCCGGAAGCGACGGGACGAAGCCCTCACGTTCGAGGACGGTCTCCAGCGCGTCCCTGACCAGGGGATCGCCCTTCCCCATGACGTCCAGGAGGGCGGCACGGCTCGCGGGCGAGGCCAGCCGCCGGGTGGCGTCGACGAACAGCCTCCCCCCGGCCGCGTGCATCGGCGCCATGGCCGTCAGCTGCCACATGGAGAGCCCCAGCGGCTTCATGGCGTCGGTCATCATCTGCTGATGGCCGACGGAGACGTAGACGTGGTTCTCCTGGTCGCCGGCCTCGGGGATGGGGAACAGCGTCGTGATCGGCCTGCTCTGAACGATCCGGAAGTCGTCGTCGGCCAGGCACCATTCGATGTCCTGCGGGCGGCCGAAGTGCGCCTCGATCCGCCGCCCGAGCCGCACGAGCCGCACGGCCTGCGCATCCGTCAGCGCCGGCTGCTCCCGCCGCCGCGAGTCGATCGCCACCTCCCGCGTACCGCCGCCGGGCAGGGCGTGAACGGCACGCCGCTTGGCGGCGATCGTCCTGGCGACGACCTCGCCGTCGCGCACCGTGAAGACGTCCGGGTTGACCAGGCCCGAGACCAGGGCCTCGCCGAGGCCGAAGCCGGCGTCCACGGTGGCGACCGTCCGGTTGCCCGTGACGGGGTCGGCCGTGAACAGGATGCCGGCCGCCTGAGGGAAGACCATCCGCTGCACGACCACGCCCATGTGGACCGTACGGTGGTCGATGCCGTTCCGCCGGCGGTAGGTGACGGCCCGCTCGGTGAACAGCGAGGCCCAGCACCGGGTGACATGGCGGAGGACCGCCGTCGGCCCCACGACGTTCAGGTAGGTGTCCTGCTGGCCGGCGAAGGAGGCGGTCGGCAGGTCCTCGGCCGTCGCGCTGGATCGGACGGCGCAGGCGGCCTGCTCGCCGAGCCGGGCGAGCGCGCCGGTGATCTCCGCCGCGAGATCGTCCGGGATGGCGATTCCTTCGACGGCCCCGCGAATCTCCGCGCTGAGCGCGCGGATCGCCTCCCGGTCGTCCGGGTCCAGGCGCGACAGCCGGTCGAGCCGATCGCCGATCGACGGTAGGTCCGCCATGATCCGCCGGAAGGCGTCCGTCGTCACGCAGAAGCCGGCGGGCACGCTGACGCCCTCGATCCGCGACAGCGCGCCCAGGTGCGCGCCCTTGCCGCCGACCACCGCGACCTGCGTCTCGTCGACCTCTCGAAGATCCAGCACGTACCGCACGGTCATCGCGATCCCTCCGGGGCAGCCGTGTCCCGGTGCATCGCGGTGGCCGATCGCGGCACCGGCGCCTCCCGCTCCGCCGAAGCTCCTGTCGGGCGCTTCCTCGACTCGGGCCGCCCTCTCCCCGGCGAGTCCGCCACCGGTCCGACGTCACCGCGTCCCCCGTACGTCGACAGCACACGCACGTCGTGCCCCCATTTCCGCAGGTTGTGGCCTTGGCCGACGATTCTGCGGCACTCCCGGGGCCTTGCCGCAAGCCCCCCGGTGCGCTATACGTTGGGAGAGGCAAGGAGATGGATCTCCTTGCCTTCGTCTTTTGCCGCCCGTACGGGTCCCTTGGCGAGCAGCGCGTCGACAGGCCACTCCGGAGGGGCGAGTACACGCCTCCGACACGTGGGCGGCAGACGGCTGCTCGGGGCACGGGCACGCATGCCCGAGCGGGCTCCTGTACCTCCTCGAACGGGAAGGGCTCGTTCTCCCCGAAGTCCGGAGCCTTGAAGGGGTTCGTTCGCCCAAGAGGGCCATGCCGCGGCGGCGCGGCTCCCAGAGGCTCCCAGGCCGTCACCCGGGCACCCCAGATGGCGCCGGGGGTGCCCCCACGCTGCGTTGGGGCACCCCCGGCCGAAGGTTGGGGGAGGGTATGTGACGACCGGCTCTAGAGCTTGGTCATCTTGGCGTACGGGCTCAGGATCCGTATCTGCGCGGAACCGAAGTCCACGAGCACCGCGGGTCCGTCGTCGACGCCGATCACCCGGCCGAGACCGTGAATGTCGTGTGTGACCTGGTCGCCCACGGCGAAGTGCTTGGGAGCCGGTGCGACCGGGGCCTTGAAGGGGCTGGTGGGCAGATGGCGCTTCGGCGCGGCAGGCTTTGTCATTGCCCCCAGTATGCACCCACGAAATGCGTCGGTGGCCGGTTCCGAGGGCCGGCGGCAGCCGATCGTCGGACTCCGCCCCGGCGGGGCCGGCCCCGCCGACCGCCGGCGGCCGGGCGGGTCAGCCTCGCGGGAGGCCGAACCACACGTACTCTTCGTGGTGTCTACGGCGTCACATAGCGGGCGCCAAACACTGGAGGCAATACCCCGTGCTGATCGCTCAGCGTCCGTCATTGACCGAAGAGGTCGTCGACGAGTTCCGTTCCCGGTTCGTGATCGAGCCGCTGGAGCCGGGCTTCGGCTACACCCTCGGCAACTCGCTCCGCCGCACTCTCCTCTCCTCGATCCCCGGTGCCGCTGTCACCAGCGTCCGGATCGACGGCGTCCTGCACGAGTTCACCACCGTGCCGGGTGTCAAGGAGGACGTCACCGACCTCATCCTCAACATCAAGTCCCTGGTCGTCTCCTCGGAGCACGACGAGCCGGTCGTGATGTACCTGCGCAAGCAGGTCCCGGGTGTGGTCACCGCCGCCGACATCGCGCCCCCGGCCGGTGTCGAGGTACACAACCCCGACCTCGTCCTGGCCACCCTGAACGGCAAGGGCAAGCTGGAGATGGAGCTGACCGTCGAGCGCGGTCGCGGCTACGTCTCCGCCGTCCAGAACAAGCAGCAGGGCCAGGAGATCGGCCGCATCCCGGTCGACTCCATCTACAGCCCTGTGCTCAAGGTCACATACAAGGTCGAGGCGACCCGTGTCGAGCAGCGCACCGACTTCGACAAGCTGATCGTCGACGTCGAGACCAAGCAGGCCATGCGTCCCCGTGACGCCGTGGCCTCGGCCGGCAAGACCCTCGTGGAGCTGTTCGGTCTCGCCCGCGAGCTGAACGTCGACGCCGAGGGCATCGACATGGGCCCGTCCCCCACGGACGCCGCCCTCGCCGCCGACATGGCGCTGCCGATCGAGGAGCTCGATCTCACCGTCCGCTCCTACAACTGCCTCAAGCGCGAGGGGGTTCACTCGGTCGGTGAGCTCCTGGCACGCTCCGAGGCCGACCTGCTCGACATCCGCAACTTCGGTGCGAAGTCGATCGACGAGGTCAAGGCGAAGCTGGCCGGCCTGGGCCTGGCCCTGAAGGACAGCCCGCCCGGATTCGACCCGACCGCCGCCGCCTTCGGCGCCGACGATGGCGGGGACGCGGGTTTCGTGGAGACCGAACAGTACTGAGGTGCTGAACGCCGCGCCGGGTCGCCGGACGTGGACGTCGCAGGGCCCCACCGCACGCGGTGGGATGATCATCGCCTTGGCAGGTGCGGGCATCGGTGGCCTCCTCCCCAGGGGCCGCGGGGCGGCGACCCGACTCCATGGTCGCGCCGCCGCCCGCCGT